>NZ_JBITLX010000002.1:76885-348163 GCF_044465625.1 Actinoplanes sp. NPDC049599 | reverse complement strand
CGCTCACGCCGCTCGCACCGAGCGCCCCCCGCACCGCACTGCACCGCGCCGCATCGCTCACGCCGCTCGCACCGAGCGCCGCCCGCACCGCACCGCGCCGCGCCGCACCGCATCGCATCGCATCGCTCACGCCGCTCGCACCGAGCGCCCCCCGCACCGCACTGCACCGCGCCGCATCGCTCACGCCGCTCGCACCGAGCGCCGCCCGCACCGCACCGCACCGCACCGCACCGCACCGCACCGCGCCGCACCGCGCCGCACCGCGCCGCATCGCTCATGCCGCTCGCACCGCACCGCCTGCGCTGCCTGTGTCGCCCGCGCTGCCCGCACCTGGGTCCGGGCGAGCGGCTGGCGTTGCGCTGCCCGCGCTGCCTGCCACGTGTGCTGCTCCCTGCCCGCACCGCACTGCCGCCTGGCTCCGCGCTCACGCTGCCCCGCGCTACCCGCCCCTGCCGTCCAAGGTGCTGCGCCGCCCGTGTCGCAGACAGCGACCGCCGCGCCGCGTATGGCTCCTGCGCTGCGTGCGACCCTCGCGCCAGGCGACGCGATCCCCGCCGACCGCTCATGTAAGGAGCGGGATCAGCGTGGCCGCGTGCCGGCCCGCGGCCGCAGCCGCCACGAAGTATGCGTGGTCCTCCGCCAAACCCCTGCCCATCGTGGACAGCTTCACCGGGCTGGCCAGCAGCGCCGCGTCCAGGCCGTCGGTCGGCACGCTGACGATCCGGTGCAGGGTCGCCAGTGGCGCCAGCGCCTCGTCGACCTCCTTGGCCAGGCCGGCCGGCAGGTCGTCCGGCACCGCCAGGTCCGCGGGGACCAGCGCTACTTTTCCGTACGCCGTGAGGCTGTGGTGGGAGACGCCGCGGTGGCGGGAGCGGGTGTCGGCGTCCGAGATGCGCAGGGAGCCGACCGGGGCGCCGCCCAGGGCCACGATCGCGTTGACCGCCTCGCCCAGGGCCACGCCGGAGAAGCCCCACGGCGTACCCGTGCCGAGGTTGCCCGGGCCCTGCGCGACGATCGCCGCGTCCGCGTGCAGCACGTGGCGGGCGGCCAGCAGGCCGGTGTGGACCGTGCTCGCCTCCAGGTCGCCGCCGAACGCCTGGCCCGTGGTCACCGTGCCGGCCAGGTGGTCGCGCAGGCCGTCGAGGGTGCGGGAGAACCAGGCCGGCAGGGCGCCGCCGTCGGTCATCACGTACGCGACGCGGGCGTCGGGGCGGTCCGCGTGGATGCCGGCCAGCACCGCCGGCAGGGCCGAGTGCAGGTCCGCCGTCACCACCGGCATGCCGTCCAGGCTGTCCGCCGCCGCCATCACCTCGCGGTGCGGTGACGCCTGCTCGTCCACGCCGAGCAGGATCGGCTGCAGCGGGGTGTAGCGCGCCTTCACCAGGTGGCCCGCGTCCCGGTCGGTGCCGGTCGACGGCGGGTCCTCCGGCAGCCGGTCGGGGAGCGCCACCACCAGCGCGTAGCCGCCGGTGCCCAGGCCCATGACCAGCGCGCCCACGTTCAGCAGCACCCGGTCGCCGATCTCCGGCGTCCCGGTCAGCGCCGGGTAGGCCAGCGCCCGCAGCGGGCCCTCGTCCGTGGTCACGTCCAGTTCGCGGGCGCCCCGCCAGTCGCGTCGGACCGCGGACACCGTTCCTGATCGCCAGCGCACCATGGCCGCGACCCTATATGTCCACTCCGCCGTCGCGGTGGTAGCGGCCTGCCCTGCCGCGCGTCGGGTCCAGGAACACGTACCGGATCTCGGAGTAGCCGGGCCCGCAGCCGGCGCTCGGCCTCGTCGGAGGCCTCCTCGATCTCCGCGCCGGTCACCTCGTCGTGGAAGTCGACCTTCGCGGCGACCAGGATGACGCCCGGGCCCAGTTGCATGGTCAGCAGCGTCGGCACCGCGGTGACCACCGGGGTGCTCGCCAGGTCGTCGGCGATCAGGTTGTGCATCCGGCGCGGCTCCGCGCGGCCGACCAGCAGCGACACGTTGCTGCGGGCCAGCACCGTGGCGACCACCAGCAGCAGCAGGCCGATCGCGATCGAGGCCGGGCCGTCCCGGAGCTCCGGGACGGTCAGCTGGGACAGGGCGATGCCGGCGGCGGCCGGCAGCAGGCCGGTCAGCGCGGCCGAGTCCTCGAAATACACCGCCTTGACCGTGGTGTCCGAGGTGAGCCGCAGGAACCGCCGCCGGGACGCGCCGGTGACCTGGCGCTGCGCCTTGAGCCACGAGATGCCCTCGGCCACGAGCGACACCGCCGGCACGACGTAGGACACCAGGAACTGGCCGCTGTGCTCGCCGCTGACGATGGTCGTCACGCCGTGGTGGATCGAGAAGCCGGCGCCGCCGGCGAAGGTGAACAGCGCGGCGATGAAGCCGACAGCAGGCCCGCGACGAGCTTGGCGGTGGCGATGGCGAGGTTGGTCAGTCCCGCGACGACCACGGTGCCGACGCTCTCGTTCTCCCCGGCCTCACCCACGGGTGGGGGTTTGCCTCACCGGAATGACGAATAACCTCCGCGCGGCTTCCGGCTGCGGTCATCGGGCGTCGTTGCTGCTAGCGTTTCCTCTCGTGTCGCGGACCCGCACCGAGCGCCTGGTGAACCTGGTGATCTGTCTGCTGTCCACGCGACGGTTCCTGACCGCCGCGCAGATCGCCGCGACCGTGCCCGGCTACGAGCACGACCCGGAGGATCCGCGCGACCACGAGGCGTTCCAGCGCAAGTTCGAGCGGGACAAGGCCGAGCTGCGCGAGCTGGGCGTGCCGCTGGAGACCGGGCTGGCCAGCGCCTTCGACACCGAGCACGGCTACCGGATCGCCCACCGCGAGTACGCGCTGCCCGACATCCCTCTCGAACCGGACGAGGCGGCCGCCGTCGGGATCGCCGCGCGGCTCTGGCAGCACGCGGGTCTCGCCGCCGCCGCGTCCTCCGGGCTGGCCAAGCTGCGTGCCGCCGGCATCGATGTCGACCCGCAGGCCACCCTCGGCATGGAGCCGGTGATGACGGTGGACCCCGCGTTCGGCCCGCTCACCGCCGCCGCCCGGGCCCGCCGGGCGGTCACCTTCTCCTACCGCGTGCCCGAGGTCGACGAGCCGTCCACCCGCCGGCTGCAGCCCTGGGGCGTGGTCTGCTGGCAGGGCCGCTGGTACGTGGTCGGGCACGACCGGGACCGCGGCGCCACCCGGTGCTTCCGGCTTTCCCGGATCGTCGGCACGGTGCGCCCGGTCGGTTCCGCGGGCGCGTTCACCCCGCCCGAGAACGTCGATCTGATCAGCCACGTCGCCCGCTGGTCCGGCCCGGTCGAGCGGAACGGGCGGGCTACCGTGCTGGTGCGCCCCGGCCGGGCCGCCGGGCTGCGCCGGCTGGCCGTCGAGACGGTGCCGGGTCCCGACGGCGACCGCCTGACCCTGCCGTACTCCGACGTCGAGTGGCTGGCCTCGCGGCTGGTCGGCTACGGCGCGGACGTCCGGGCGGACGGGCCACCGGAGCTGCGGGAGGCCGTGATCCAGCAGCTCAAGGAGGTCGTGGCGCGCCATGAGCGGGTCGCGCCGGCGGTGTCGCGATGACGCCTCAGCCCCGTACCCGGGAGAACAAGGCCTCCGCCGACCGCCTGGGCCGGCTGCTCAACCTGGTGCCCTACCTGCTGGCCCGGCCCGGGATCCTGGTCGCGGAAGCGGCCGCGGCCTTCGGGATCACCGAGCGGCAGCTGCGCGAGGACCTGGAGCTGCTCTGGGTCTGCGGGCTGCCCGGGTACGGCCCGGGCGACCTGATCGACATGGCGCTCGACGGCGACCGGGTGACGATCACCTACGACGCCGGCATCGACCGGCCGTTGCGGCTCAACCCGGACGAGGCGCTCGCGCTGGTCGTGGCCCTGCGGATGCTGGCCGAGACGCCCGGCACCGGCTCCCGCGACGCGGTCGAGCGGGCGCTGGCGAAGATCGAGCACGCGGCCGGCGACGTCGTCGACACCCCGGTCGCGGTGCGGCTGCCCGCCGACGCCGAACGGGTCGACGCGATCCGGGGCGTGGTCGAGCGCCGGCACGCGCTGCGCATCACCTACTACACGCCGACCCGGGACGAGACCACCGAGCGGGTGGTCGACCCGATGCGGATGCTCATGGTCGGCCCGCGGGCGTACCTGGAGGCCTGGTGCCGTCGCGCCGAGGCCACCCGGCTGTTCCGGGTGGACCGGATCGACGCGTTCACCGAGCTGGACGAGCCGTCCGCGCCGCCCGCGCAGGCGGTGCCGCACGACGTCAGCGACGGGGTGTTCCATCCCTCGGCGGACCTGCCGCTGGCCACGCTGCGGGTGGGCCGGGGCAGCCGGTGGATCACCGAGTACTACCCGTGCGAGGAGGTGCGCCGCGACGGCGACGAGTGGATCGTCACCATGCGGGTCACCGACCTGGGCTGGGCGCAGCGCCTGCTGCTCGGCCTCGGCCCGGACGTGACGGTGGTCGGCCCGGTCGAGCTGGTGGACCGGATCCGCGAACAGGCGGGCACCGCGCTGGACCAGTACACGGCGGCGCCGCCGGTCACCGCCTAAGCTGTCCGCCATGGTGAAATGGATCGTGATCGGCGTGCTGGTGCTGGCGCTGATCATTCTGGTGGCGGCCGTGTTCTCGGTGCTCAACAGGCTGACCCGGCTGGACCGGGCGGCGCGGCGCCTGCAGCGGCGCCAGGCCGAGGCGACGAAGCTCCAGCAGGACGCGCTGGTGCTCGAGGACACCGTGGCCGGCCTGCAGCAACGCGCCGAGACCATGCAGGCCCAGCTGGCGATCATCAAGGCCGGGCGGGGCGCGTCGGACGGGAAACACTCCTTACAGAAGGCGTGAACCGCGTGGTAGCGTGCGGCGTTCCCGGGCCGTTGTCCGAAAATTCCTCGGACCTGGGCCAATCAAACCCCTCCGGCAGGGGCCGCTCACAACAACCACACGTACGATGGACCCCGCACCAATCGCCAGGACCATGATCAGACCGACTGGAGTTACCCCATGGGCGCCCTCAAGCCGTGGCACATCGCCATCTTCGTCGTCGTCCTCGTGCTGCTGTTCGGCGCGAAGCGGCTGCCGGACGCCGCGCGGTCGCTCGGCAGGTCGCTGCGGATCATCAAGGCGGAGACCAAGGGCCTCGTCGACGACAACGACAACGTCGCCGAGAAGGCCGAGCCGCAGTACTCGCGCCAGCCGCTGGAGCCCAACGAGATCCACCAGCCGGGTCAGCCGGGTTACCAGCAGGCCCCGCCGGCCGGCTACCAGCAGCCCACCGGCCAGCAGTTCACCCAGCCGCAGCAGCCCCCGGCCCAGCCGTACGTGGACCCGGTGCAGCGCACGAACGACCGCTGATCCGTCGTGGCCCTCTCCCTGCGCCGTAAGGGCCCGACCAAGTTCGAGCAGGCCTCCGACGGCTCGATGACGCTGATCGAGCACGTCCGGGAACTGCGGAACAGGCTCTTCTGGGCGTCGCTCGGCATCATCGCCGGCCTGATCGTCGGCTTCATCGTCTCCCAGTGGGTCTTCCACCTGCTGTCGGGGCCCTACTGCGCGCTGCCGAGTTCGTACGTGGCGGGCGAGTGCAAGTTCCTCGTCCTGGGCGTGGCGGACACGTTGATCCTGCGGCTCAAGATCGCTCTCTGGGTCGGCCTGATCGTGGGCGCACCGGTCTGGCTGTATCAGCTCTGGGCGTTCATCGCGCCCGGGCTGCACCGGCACGAGCGCAAGTGGGCCTACGTCTTCGTGGCGATCGCCGCGCCGCTGTTCGCCGGCGGCGCCGTCCTGGCCTACTTCGTGGTCCAGCACAGCCTGGCGTTCATCATGCAGGCCGGCGTCGTCGGCGACACCACCCAGCTCGAGGTGACGTCCTACGTCGGCTTCGTGACCAGCATGATCCTGCTGTTCGGCGTCGCCTTCGAGTTCCCGCTGGTGCTGCTGATGCTCAACTTCACCGGCGTGGTCACCGCGCGCAAGCTGATGAGCTGGTGGCGGATCGTGGTCTTCCTGTCGTTCGGTTTCGCCGCGATCGCCACGCCGGACCCCGGCCCGTTCGGCATGACGCTGCTCGCGTTCTGCATGGTGGTGCTCTACCTGCTCGCCGTGGGCGTGGCCGCCATCAACGACAAGCGCAAGGGCCGCGGCAAGGAGATCTACGCCGGGCTCGACGACGACGAGATCTCGCCGATCACCGACGACCGGGAGCCGGTCACCGCGGGCAGCCGGATCGAGACGCCGTCGCCGGTCGAGGCCCCCGAACCCGTGGCGAAACCGTTGCCGCTGGAGAGCCGCTTCGACGACATGACCTGAGCCGGCAGCCGGTAGCCTCCGGCTGTGAACAGCGACGACATCGCGGTGCTGGCCAACCCCCGGGCGGGGCGGGGCCGGCACCGCGGTCTGCTTCCCGGGGTTCTCGAGCGGCTCGGCGGCTCCGGCCGTACCGTGCGGTTGGTCAGCGCGGGCAGCGGCGAGGAAGCGGAGAAGGCCTGCCACCGGGCCGTAGCCGAAGGCGTCGGCGCGCTGGTCGCCGTCGGCGGCGACGGCACCGTGCACCGCGCGGTGCAGGCCGTGGCCGGCACCGGGACCGGATTCGGCGTGGTGCCCGCCGGCACCGGCAACGACTTCGCGGCCGGCACCGGCGTGCCCGCCGACCCGCTGGCCGCCGCGACCGCGATCGCCACCGCGGTCCGCGACGGGCGCAGCACCCCGATCGACCTCGCCAAGGTCACCACCGCCCAGGACGACGTGCGCTGGTTCGGCGCCGTGCTGGCCGCGGGTTTCGACGCGATCGTCAACGAGCGGGCCAACCGGATGCGCTGGCCGCGCGGCCCGCGCCGCTACGACGTGGCGATCATGCTGGAGCTGGCCCGGCTCCGGCCGCGCCGCTACCGCCTGGTGCTCGACGGCGTGGACCACAGCTTCACCGGCGTGCTGGTCGCCGTCGGCAACTGCCGCAGTTACGGCGGCGGCATGCTGATCTGCCCGGCGGCGGATCCCACCGACGGGCTGCTCGACGTGGTGGTGGCGGCGTCGCTCGGCCGCGGCGCCCTGGTGCGGCTCAAACCACGGCTGCGCCGCGGCACCCACCAGAGTGATCCGCAGGTCGGCAGCTACCGCGCCCGCCAGGTGCGGATCGAGGCCGCGGACATCATCGGGTACGCGGACGGCGAGCGGGTGGCGGCGCTGCCGCTCGTGGTGAGCTGCGAGCCGGGTGCGGTCCGGTTGTTGCTGTGATCATGGCATCAGCGATGCGCGGGACCGGCCGAACGGAGAGCTGAAGCCACAGATCAACGGGAGGCAGCATGTCGATCGGTTCGCTGAGCGCGGGCACCACGTCCACGGCGACGCCGGCGTCGGCCGACTTGCCGGCCCGGGCCCGGGAGACGGCGGCCCCGACGATCGCGGACCACGTCGCTGCCGACCAGGCCCAGGAGCCGGTGCCCAGCGTCTCGGCGACCCTCGGCACCCTGGTCGACACCTACCTCTGAGTCGGGCTGCGCGTCAGACCGGGCGGCCGTAGGGCTTCCGGTGAGGCTGCGCTTCAGAGACCGGGCGGCCGTAGGGCTTCCGGTGAGGTCGCGCGTCAGACCGGGCAGCCGGCCAGGGCGAGGGTCGCGCCCAGGCCGTTGGTGCGGCCCGGTTCGGCGGCCGGCAGCACCAGCGCCGCGCAGCCGGCCTTGACCGCGCCCGCGTCGGCCGGGCTGTCGCCGACCATCAGCGTGCGTTCCGGATCGACGCCGAGCATGCCGCAGGCGCGCAGGAAGATCGCCGGGTCCGGTTTGGTGCGGCCCACCTCGTACGACAGCGCGAACGCGTCCACCAGGCCGATCAGCCCCCAGGCGGCGAAGTGCGGGCGGATGTCGAAGCCGATGTTGCTGACCACCCCGACCTTGATGCCGGCCTCGTGCAGGATGCGCAGGGTCGGCTCGGTGTCCGCGTACGGCAGCCAGCCCTGTGGGCCCAGCAACCGCTCGTAGAGGGCGTCGGCGAGCCCGTCGACGTCCGTGCTGACCGTGGCGGCCAGGCCGGTGTAGGCGGCACGGTGGCTGTGTTCGTACAGGTCGCGGTCGGCCCAGTGCTCCGCCAGGTGCAGTGGCACCCGGTAGGGCAGCGGCCCGCCGGCCCGCCCGGCGGTGACCAGGCGGTCGGCCAGGATGGTGGCGCGGGCGCGTTCCAGCTCCCGCCCGCAGGTCGCGGCGGCGGCCAGCACCCAGGCCACCGGCTCCTCGACCTGGGCCAGGGTGCCGTGGAAGTCGAAGAGCACCGCGTCGACCTGGCGGCGCGACGGGAAGGCTGTCGATTCGGCGGCATCCGGCACGCCGTGCACGATACTCACCGCCTCCGACGCAACTGTCGGCAACCGCCCGGCGGAGGATGACCTTCGTTGTGTCATACGTACGCACTAGCCTTGGGCCCATGACAAGCCCCGCCGGTGATCTGAGCCCCGCCGAACGGTATGCGGCTTCGAAGCGGCGGTCAGCCCGCGTCGCCGAGTTCCCGGCCCTCGACGACTTCATGCTCGACGTCGGGTTTGACCTCGACGACTTCCAGCGGCAGGCCTGCGAGGCGCTGGAGCGCGGCAGCGGCGTGCTGGTCTGCGCGCCGACCGGCGCGGGCAAGACGGTGGTCGGCGAGTTCGCCGTGCACCTGACGCTGCGTGCGGGCGGCTCCGGGGTGCGCCGCAAGTGCTTCTACACCACCCCGATCAAGGCGCTGTCCAACCAGAAATACCACGACCTGGTGGAGCGCTACGGCGCCGAGCAGGTCGGCCTGCTCACCGGCGACAACGTCGTCAACGGCGACGCGCCCGTGGTGGTCATGACCACCGAGGTGCTGCGCAACATGCTCTACTCCGGCTCCGCGAGCCTGCAGGGCCTGGCCTACGTGGTGATGGACGAGGTGCACTACCTGGCCGACCGGTTCCGCGGCGCGGTCTGGGAAGAAGTGATCATTCACCTTCCCTCGTCTGTGACCCTGGTCTCACTATCAGCCACGGTGAGTAACTACGAGGAGTTCGCCGACTGGCTCGTCACCGTCCGCGGCCACACCGAGGTGGTGGTCAGCGAGCACCGCCCGGTCCCGCTCTGGCAGCACATGCTGGTCGGCAAGCGGATGTTCGACCTGTTCCACGACGCCGACGCGGCCCGCAAGCACGACGTGCACCCCGAGCTGCTCCGCTACACCCGGGAGATGCTGCGCCGGCTGGAGCTCACCGACCGCACCGCCGGCCCGGCCTGGCAGTCGCGTGGCGGGCGCCCCCGGCGCTGGCAGCCGCCGCCGCGCGCCGAGGTGGTCGACCGGCTCGACCGGGCCAACCTGCTGCCCGCGATCCTGTTCATCTTCAGCCGCGCCGGCTGCGACGCCGCCGTGCAGCAGTGCCTGGCCGGCGGCCTGCGGCTGACCGGCGCCGACGAGCGGGCCGAGATCCGCCGCATCGCCCAGGCCAAGGTGGCCAACATCCCCGCCGAGGACCTGTCCGTGCTCGGCTACTGGGAATGGCTCGACGGTCTTGAGCGCGGGGTCGCCGCCCACCACGCCGGCATGCTGCCCGCGTTCAAGGAGGCGGTCGAGGAGTGCTTCGTGCGGGGGCTGGTCAAGGCGGTCTTCGCCACCGAGACGCTGGCCCTGGGCATCAACATGCCGGCCCGCTGCGTGGTGCTGGAACGCCTGGTCAAGTTCAACGGCGAGGCGCACGTCGACCTGACCCCGGGGGAGTACACCCAGCTCACCGGGCGCGCCGGGCGCCGGGGCATCGACATCGAGGGCCACGCCGTGGTGCTGTGGAGTCCCGAGGTCGACCCCCGGCACGTGGCCGGCCTGGCCTCCACCCGCACCTATCCGCTGCGCTCCAGCTTCCGCCCGTCCTACAACATGGCGGTCAACCTGGTCGGCACGGTCGGCGCGGAGAAATCCCGCGACCTGCTGGAGTCGTCGTTCGCCCAGTTCCAGGCGGACCGCTCGGTGGTCGGGCTGGCCCGGCAGGTGCAGCGCAACGTCGACACCATGCGGACCTACGACAACGACGGGGCCTGCCACCACGGCGACTTCGACGAGTACTTCGCGATCCGGGTGGCGATCGCCGACCGGGAACGCGCGATGGCCCGCCAGGGCACCGCCCAGCGCCGGGCCGCCGCGGAGTCCTCGCTGGAGAAGCTGCGGGTCGGCGACGTCATCCGGGTGCCGCAGGGCCGCCGGGCCGGGCTGGCGGTGGTGCTGGAGCCGCCCACCGGCGGTTTCGGCGAGCCCCGCCCGCTGGTGCTCACCCAGGACCGCTGGGCCGGCCGGGTCAGCCCGGCGGATTTCCCGGGCGCGGTCGAGGTGCTGGAACGCATCCGGGTGCCGAAGCACTTCAACCACCGCTCGCCGGGCGCCCGCCGCGACCTGGCCGCCACGGTCAGCGCCACCGGTCTCGACCGGCACGGCACCACCGGGGGACGGCGTGGCCGCGGCAAGGCCACCCCGGGCGAGGACGCCGAGATCGCGCTGCTCAAGGTGCAGATGCGCCAGCACCCGTGCCACGCCTGCCCGGAACGCGAGGATCACGCCCGCTTCGCCGAGCGCCGGCACCGCCTGGCCCGCGACACCGACGCGCTGCGCGACAAGGTGGCCGGGCGCACCGGCTCGCTGGCCAAGACCTTCGACCAGGTCTGCGCGGTGCTGGCGGGCCGCGGCTACCTGTCCGCCGACGGCGAGGTGACCGAGTCCGGCCGGATGCTGGGCCGGATCTGGACCGAGGCCGACCTGCTGGTCGCGGAATGCCTGCGCCGCGGCGTCTGGGAGGGCCTCGCCCCGGACGAGCTGGCGGCGGCGGTGTCCATGGTGCTCTTCGAGTCCCGCCGCGAGGGCGACGAACGCGCGTCGGTGCCCAAGGGGGCGACGACGGCGGCGGTGGACGCCTGCCACAAGCTGTGGGCCGAGATCGAATCGGACGAGGCGGAGCATGGGTTGTCGCTGACCCGTGAGCCGGATCCGGGGTTTGTCTGGCCTATGTACCGGTGGGCTCGGGGTGAGCCGCTTGCCCGGGTGTTGGCGAGCGGGAGTAACTACGAGACGGATATGCCGGCGGGGGATTTCGTTCGCTGGGCTCGGCAGGTTCTTGATCTGCTGGGGCAGCTCAAGGATGCTTCGGCGGCTTCTCCGGGGGTTCGGGAGACGGCCCGTAAGGCGATCACCGCGGTTAATCGGGGGGTTTTGGCTTATCAGACGGCGCTCTAGGCGCTGCGCGTTTGCCTACGGTTGACGGTCGGGGGCCCGGGGGGGGGCCCCCCCGGCGGTGGGGGGGTTGTTTTTTTTGGGGGGGGGCCCCCCCCCCCCCCCCCCGCCACGGGGCCCCCGCGCGGGGGGGGGGGGGGGGGGGGGGGGGCGGGGGGGGGGGGGGGGGGGGGGGGGGGGGGGGGGGGGGGGGGGGGGGGGGGGGGCCCCCCCCCGGGGGGGGGGGGGTTTTTGGGGCCGGGGGGGGCCCCCCCCGGGCCCCGACCTTGCATTCGAGCCGCCTGCGGCTGAGGGATGGGTTGCGCGCGCCCTGGTTGCCTGGTCGGGCTGAGTGATCCCCTCGCGGGAGTGGTCTGGCTGCCGCGCTGTGGTGGCGCCAGGGGATTTCTGTCGGGCAGGCCGAGGCGGGTGGTGGGTCAAGCGAACATTGCTTGCCGGTTGCGGTCGGTGGGTGCTTGGCCCAGCGTCAGGGCAGGCGGTGCGGCTACTCGGCGTCGTCGTGGAGGGTGCCGGCGGTGGCGGTGGTGGCGGTGCCGGCGGTGGTGGCGGTGCCGGCGGTGGCGGTGGCGGTGGCGGGGCGATCGTGGGTGGTGGTGCTTTCGCGGATTGTCAGGCGGTGAGCAGCCACGATGTGGCGGGGCGGGTGGGTTGGTGGGGGGTTGGTGAAGTGGGCGGCGAGGCAGGCCAGGGCTTCGCGGGCGATTGCCGGCTTGTCGGGGGAGATTGTGGTCAGGGGCGGGGTGGCGTAGCGGCCGTCTTCGATGTCGTCGAAGCCCACTACGGCCAGGTCGGCTGGGATTCGCAGGCCGCGCCGGGTTGCGGTTTGCATCGCGCCCAGTGCCAGCTGGTCGCTGAAGCAGAAGATCGCGTCCACCGGGCGGCCGGTGTCGAGCAGGGTGGCCATTGCGGCGGCGCCGTCGGGGCGGTGCAGGCGTGCCACCGGGATCTCCAGTGTGGGGTCGGCGGGCAGGCCGGCGTTGGCCAGTGCCTGGCGGTAGCCGTCGAGGCGGCGGGCCGCGGTGCCGTTCAGCAGGTGCGGTTGCGGGCCGATCGCGGCGATTCGGGTGCGGCCCAGCGTGATCAGGTGCTGCGTGGCCTCTCGGGCGGCGGCCACGCTGTCGACTGCGACGTGGTCGAGCAGTCCGTCGGCGTCCTGCTCGCCGAGCAGCACCAGCGGCACACCCCCGGGGGCGCGGCGCAGGTCCTGTGGGGACAGCGCCCACGGGCTGAGCACGAGGCCGTCGACGACCTGGCCGCGTACCCCGTCGAGGAGCCGGCGCTCACGGCCCGCATCGCCGTCGGTCTGCTGGACCAGCACCATCCATCCGCGTTTCTCCGCCTCCTGCGCCAGCAGGCCGGCGAGCTCGCCGAAGTACGGCGAGGCGATCTCGGGGACGGCCAGCGCGATGAGCCCGGACCGGCCGCCGCGCAGGTGCCGGGCGGCGGCGTTCGGCCGGTAACCCAGCTCGTCGATGGCCTGCTGCACCCGGGCCCGGGTCTGCGGCGCCACCTGCGCGAAGCCGCTGACCACGTTGGACACCGTACGGATCGACACGCCGGCGCGCGCCGCCACCTGCCGCAGGTTCGCGGTCATGATCGACCTCCCATGCCGCGATCCTATCCGCCACCACTTGCAACGTTGCATGCCACGTTGCAAGGTGGGGTCATGATTGATTCTGCCGGCGTGCGGGCCCGCGACGCCATCTACGACCAGGGGATCACCGCCTGCCCGGGCGCCTTCACTGTGGCCTGGGCCGACATCATGCGCGAGGACATCAACAAGGCGTTCGCCGAGGCGCTGAGCCGGCCCGGCGGCGCGGTCGGCCGCGGCCCGCACCGGTACTACGTCGAGATCCATCCCGAGCAGCTGCGCGGCTTCGTCGAGCTGGTGACCCATCCGTGGGTCACCGCGGTGTGCGAGGCCGTGCTGGGGCCGCGGTACGAGATCGTCGAGCTCGGCTTCGACGTCCCGCTCGCCGGCGCGGTCAACCAGCCGTGGCACCGGGACTTCCCGATGCCCGAGGTCACCCGGTCCCAACGGCGGCTGAACTCGCTGGCGTTCAACCTGACCGGGGTGGACACCACCGAGGAGATGGGCCCGTTCGAGATCGCCCCGGGCACCCAGTTCGACGACGAGCCGGAGTTCGGCCACGGCATGTTCCCGCCGAAGTCGTTCTACCCGCGCTACCAGCAGCGCGCGGTCCGCAAGTACCCGCGGCGCGGCGACATCTCGGCCCGCTCGGCGCTGACCATCCACCGGGGCACCCGGAACTACTCCGAGCTGTCCCGGCCGGTGCTGGTGCTGGGCGTGGACGCGCCGGACGCCGGCAACGCCGAACGGCACGACACGGCGGTGACCAGGGGCTGCTGGGAGGCGCTGCCCGAGCAGGTCAGGGCGCACCTGCACTGCCCGGTGGTGGAGACGCTCACCCCGATCACCCAGAAGCACACCATCGAGGGCCTGGTGATGGGCGAGGCGTGAGGGCGTACCGGGGCCCGGCCGGGCGTGGGAAGACCCGGCCGGGCAGCTCTGGTCAGATACCGAGCCGGCGCGCGCCGGCCGCGGCCTTGACGATCACCGGTACGAGCACCGCCGGGTCGACCCGGGTGCGCAGGGTCGGCACCCAGCCCGCGTCCGGGCTGAAGTCCGGGTCGTAGGCCGCGTTGTACGCCGCGACCAGGTCCACCGGGTACGGCGCCCGGCTGCCCACCTGCACCAGGGTGCCCGTCGCGGTGATCCGGGTGCCCTTCCAGTACTTGATCAGGTCGCCGTCGCCGAGGTCCGCGCTGCGCAGGAAGTAGTTGTTCTCCGCGTAGATGCTGGACTCGAAGCCGACGCCGAGGGAGTAGCCGTAGCTCTCGTCGGTGGCCGTGTAGAAGTTGTCGTAGACGTCCACCTGACCGAAACGGACCCGCGGCGCCCGCTGGATCACGTTGTTGAACCGGTTGTGGTGCACGGTGACCCGCAGCTTGCCCACGTCCACGCCCGGGGTGTCCGTCGAGCCGATCAGCATCGTCTTGTCGTGGTCGTAGTAGTTGTTGTACGACACCGTGACCAGGTCCGAGCCGCGGATGATGTCGCTGGCCCCGTCGTGCACCTGGTACGGCCGGCCGAGGCGCAGCGGCTGGTCGGCGTCGTGGTTGTTGCCGTCGCTGAAGGTGTTGTGGTCCAGCCACACGTTCGTCGCGCCGGTCAGCGACACCAGGTCGTAGAGCGAGTTCCAGTTGCCGGCCGCGCCGTCGGTCGGGTCCCAGGCCGGGAAGCAGTCCGCCGCGTCGGTGAACTCGATGTTGCGCACGATCACGTTGTGCACGTTGGCCAGGATCATCGAGCCGTGTGCGATGCGGGCGCCGTTGATCCCGACGATCGTGGTGTCGGACGGGACGTTGATCTTGATCTGGTCGCCCTGGCGCTTGGCCGAGCGGACCCGCGCCTCCTCCAGCGGACCGGTCGGCTTGGCCGCCCGGCCCCAGACTGCCGGATCGTACGCCTGCAGGAACGCATCCAGGTCGTAGGCCGGATCGGCGTAATCGGCGCAGCTCAGCGGCTGGTTGTCGGCGTCGACGCCCATGCTGAACCTGCCGTCGACGAACACGATCCGGGGTGCGGCCTCCCCGCTGAGCGCCGCGACAAGCTCGGCGCGGTTGCGGGCGACGAAGACGTGGGCGGCGTCGGCGGCGGAGCCACCGGTGGTGCCGGTCCCGGCGGCGGCCCAGCCGTCGTTGGCGGGCAGCGGCTGCCGGGCCAGCCGCAGCGCCGCGGCCGAGGGGCCCGCGGCGGCGGGTGCGCTCGTGGGGGGCTCCGCGGCTTGGGCGGGCAGGACGGGACTGACGCCGAGGGCCGCGACGAGGGCGACGGCCGCAAGGGATCTTCCGCGCATGGTGCGCTCCAGGTATTCGGTGATCCAGCTGGGGAGGAAAGCGCTTACCCGGAGTTACGGTTACACGCGTGTTTCACCGAGTCAAGAAGCCGGAACGTGCAGGAAATTTGCAGTGCGGCGCCGGGGCTCACGGCCAGACGGTTGACCGGGTGGCGAAGAGTTCGGCGTCGCTGTGCACCGGGACCACGCAAAGGATGTGGCCGCCCGGCGCCCGCATGATGTGGCAGTCCAGCCACCGGTTGATCTCCACCGCCCCGAGCTCCGTCAGCCGCGCCGCCTCCGCCTCGTGGTCGTCGGTCTCGATGTCCACGTGGTACCTCGGCGCGTCGTTCACCGCCTGCACCCCGAGCGTCAGCCCCGGCAGCGCCTCGCGCAGCATCGTGAACTGCTCCTCGCCCGGCTCCGGCCGGGCCGGGGTGCCGAGGGCGGCTGACCAGAACGCCGCGGCGGCCGGCGCCTCCGCGGTGGGCGTGTCGATGAACAGGCCGTACAGGCGGCTGCGGTGCACGCGATCAGGCTAGCAACGCGCTACCCTGCGGGGCGTGCAGGTCGAGGCCGAGCAGTTCCGGGTGGAGCTGACCGGGTACGCGTACCGGATGCTCGGCGCGGCCGCCGAGGCCGAGGACGCCGTGCAGGAGACGCTGGTCCGCGCCTGGCAGCACGCCGGCCGGTTCGATCCGCGGCGGGGTTCGCTGCGCACCTGGCTGTACCGCATCGCCACCAACGTCTGCCTGGACATGCTGCGCAGCGCCCAGCGCCGGGCCCGCGCCGTCGACCTGGGGCCCGCGGCCGAGGCCGGCTCCCCGCTCGGCGCGCCGCTGCCGTCCGGTGTCTGGGTCCGGCCCGTCGCCGACGCGCGGGTGCTGTCCGCCGATGACCCGGCGGAGCAGGCGGTGCGGCGGGAGTCCGTCCGGCTGGCGTTCGTCGCCGCGCTGCAGCGGCTCTCGCCGCGGCAGCGCGCGGTGCTGATCCTGCGCGACGTGCTCGGCTGGCACGCCGGCGAGGTGGCCGACCTGCTGGGCACCTCGGTGCCGTCGGTGACCAGCGCGTTGCAGCGGGCCCGGGCGACCATCCGCCGGGCCGGGCCGGTGGCGCCGCTGGAGCCGGACGCCGCCGCGCTGCTGGAGCGGTACTGCGAAGCGTTCGCCCGCTACGACGTGGCGGCGATGGTCGCGCTGCTGCACGAGGACGTCACCATGTCCATGCCGCCGTTCCGCTGGTGGCTGTGCGGCCGGGAGCAGATCCGGCAGGTGCTGCTGCACGGCGCCGGGTCGTGCCGGGACGCGCGGATGGTGCCGGTCGCGGCCAACGGGACGCTCGGCTACTGGCAGCAGCGGCCGACCGGGCCGGGCGGGGCCTACGAGCCGTTCGCGCTCATGGTCTTCGAGACCCGCGACGGGCTGGTCAGCGAGATCACCACGTTCCTGGACGAGCCGGCGCAGCGGTGGGCGTGAGCGTGCGGCGGCCGGGCAGGATGGTGCCGTGCAGAGCGATCTTGATTTGGCCCGTACCGCCGCGCTGGCCGGCGCCGACGTCGCGCTGAGGTATTTCGCGGACCTCGCCGCCCTGCCCCGGGAGCGCAAGGCCGACGGCAGCGTCGTCACCGCGGCGGACCGGGCGACCGAGGCGGCCATCCGGGCCGTGCTGGCCGCGGCGCGGCCGCACGACGCGATCCTGGGGGAGGAGGACGGCGAGACCGGCGCGGGCGCCCGGCGCTGGATCATCGACCCGATCGACGGCACCGCCCAGTTCGTCGCCGGCGACGACCGGTGGCTGGTGCTGGTCGCGCTGGAGGAGGCCGGCGCCGTCGTCGCCGCGGTCGCCGCGGTGCCCGCGCAGCGCCGGGTCTGGTGGGCGCGTCGCGGCGGCGGCGCCTTCGAAGGACCCCTCGACGGTACGGCGGCCACGCGCATCCACGTCACCGACCGCAGCACCCCGCTGGCCGGCAGCCGGCTGGGCGTGATCCCGGTGGCCCCGAACCTGTACCCGAGCGACCTGGCCGTCTCCGCGCCGCTGAGCGCCGTCGCGGCGGCCGTGGAGTGGGACGTGCACGCCGCGCTGCTGGTCGCGAACGGCTCCCTGGACCTGGCCCTGCAGACCCGCGGCGAGCTCTGGGACTTCGCCGCCACCTCGCTGATCGTCACCGAGGCGGGCGGCTGCTACGGCGGCGCGGACGGGATCCGCGGCCCGCGCGCGGGGGTCTCGCTGTTCGCCGCCGACCGTACGTTGTGGACGGCCGCGCACGACGTGCTGTGGCCGGGGTGACCCGGTCAGGGGGAGGTGCTGGAGGTCAGCGCGAAGACCAGGGCCGCGCCCGCGCCGATCGAGAGCACCACGCTGATGATGCCCAGCACCCGGCCGATCAGCGCCGGGCCCACGCCGTGCGCGCCGCGCCCCCGGGTGCTGACCACGATGGCGGCGATCCCCGGGATCCAGCCGAGCAGGCAGAACGACAGCGGCACGCCGATGATGCCGAGGATCAGCGCGGTCCGGCCGGCGTTGCGGTTCGGCGGCGTGGGCGGCGCGGCGTTACGCGGGTCCCACTGCAGCCGGGGCGGCAGGTCCTGCACCTGGGCCAGCAGGTCCGAGGCGTACGTGGCCGTGCTGACCGAGACCACCCGGGCGTCGTACTGTGCGGTGGTCAGCAGGCCCTCGCCGAGGGCCAGGGTCAGCTGGTCGATCACCTGGGTGCGGTGCACCGTGCCGATGCGCTCGTCCTTCATCGGTGGCGAACGTATCGCGCGCGGGGCGCCCCGCGCGGGTGAATCCGGCACAGTCACCCCGCCGGCTCAGCGGGCTCCTCAGGCGGGGGCGTGCAGGGTGATCGTGGTCCAGGCGCCGACGTGCACCCGGTCGCCGTCGCCGACGCTGCGGGTCTGCCCGGCGGTCAGCGGCTTCGGCTCGTCGTTGAGGTAGGTGCCGTTGGTCGAGCCCAGGTCCGAGACCAGCCAGACGCCGTCCACGCTGAGCGTCAGCAGGGCGTGGCTGTGCGAGACGCCGGGGTCCGCGTCGGCCAGGTCGATCTCCGGGTCGGTGCCCTTGGAGGCGCTCCGCCGGCCGATCCGGACCTGCGGCGCCGGCAGCGTCACCCGGCGTTCGGTGGGCTGCTCCGGGAAGTCGACACCCTCGATGGCGTTGGCGGTGAAGTACTCGCGGTCGGCGAAGACGGTCGCCGTCCACTGCGCGGTCGCCGGCGCCGGCACCACGGGCTGGGCCAGCGTCGGCACCCGCCCGGTGCTGTGGTCGAAGCCGCAGTCCTCGCAGAAGCGGCCCGTGCCGGCCCGGGGCGTGCCGCAGTTCGGGCAGGGGTCGCCGCCCGCGGCGGGCGTTGCCGGGGTGGCTGCGGCGGCCGCGGGCGGCACGAACGCCGCCGTGCCGCCGATCTTCGCGCCGCAGGTGTCGCAGAAGTCGTCCGTCGTGGACGCGTGGCCCTTGGGACAGGCGTACGTCACGACGACCGTCCCACCCGCACGGTCTTGGTCGACCGGGTGTCCAGGGCCATCTCGTCGGCGGCCTCGACCTTGCGCCGCAGCCGCACCGTGCCGGTCGCCGCGTCCTCGATGTCGACCACCGTGGCCAGCAGCTCCTCGGTGGCCTTGTTGCCGCTCTCGTGGGCGAGCTGGGCGGCCCGGCCGAACTTCAGCGTCGCCGTCCGGTCGTCGCCGGCCTTGCGCGCCTCGATGCCCGCCTGGATCGCGTCGGCCAGCTCGGCCTGCCCGGTGTAGTGCGCCACCTGCCGGTTGATCCGGGTCGACAGCGCCGAGTCCTCGGTCCAGACCGCGCGGACCAGCGTCTGCGCCAGCACGGTGTCGCCCTCCACCACGGACACCCGGGCGGCCAGCATCTCGTCGCCGGCCGCGCCCGCGGTCACGTCCACGCAGACGTGGTAGTCGCGGCTCTCCGAACCCCACGAGCCCAGCGGGTAGCGCCCGGCCCGGGGCCCGTCCTCGACCCGCTTGCCGGTCAGGTCCGCCACCTGCGGCTCGACCTGCTTGACGAACCGTACCTTCGCGTTGACCGGGGTCCAGACCTTGAGCTGCACGTCGGCGCTGGTCTTGCCCATCGCCGCGGTCATCATCTGCTCGAACGCCTCGGCCAGGTCCTGCGGGCGGGCCACGATGTCGACCGTGCCCAGCATCGCCGTGGCGATCTTGCGCAGCTCGGAGACCGTCCAGTTGGTGCCGACGCCGCGGCAGTCGCAGGTGAAGGTGCCGCCGATCTCCTGGAGCACACCCTCCAGATAGCCCTTGTACTCGCCGTTCTCGCCGTCGGTCAGCAGGATCGCGTGGGTGATGTCGCCGGGGCGCTGGGCGAACAGCTGGCCGGCCAGCTTGAGCCAGGCGCCCATGGCCGTACCGCCGTTGGCCTGCAGGCGGTCGATCGCGCCGACCGCCTGGGCCCGGGTCTCCGGGGTGGCCACCGCGAGCTGGCCGGGCGCCGGGAAGAGCTGCTGGGCGGTGCTCACGCCGGCGATGATGGCGAACCGCACCCCGTCGTCGATGCAGTTGACGGCGGCCTTGGCGGCCTGGCGGGCGGCCACCATCCGGCCCTCGGCCTGCATCGAGCCCGAGCAGTCCACGATGATGATCTCGGTGGCGCCGGCGGTGCGCCGTCCGCCCTCCGCCCCGGACGAGGCGACCGTGACGATCGCGTTGACTTCGGTCGCGCCCAGGGCGAGGAACTCGTTCTGGAACGCCTCGGCGGTGTACGGCACGGGCTCTCCCTTAGCTGTCGGAGGTGTTCAGGGGGACGAGGGCGACGGTGATGTTGTCCGAGCCGCCCGCGGCGTTGGCGAAGTCGATCAGCGCGCGGCCCGCCTCCAGCAGACTGGCCGACCCGCGCAAGGCCGACCGCACGGTGTCGGCGAACTCGGCCGGCTCGGTCAGGTAGTTCCACAGGCCGTCGCTGCACAGCACCAGGTGGCCGGGCGTCTCGGCGAAGAACGCCCCGGTACGCGGGCGGACCGGGCCGGCGTCCGCGCCCAGCCAGCCGGTGATGGCGTGCGCCTTCGGATCGTTCCAGGCCGACTGCGGGTCCACGCCCAGCGAGATCGCGTGGGTGGCCCACGAGTCGTCCTCGGTCAGCTGCACGGCGTCACCCTCGGCCGGGATCCAGTAGCCGCGGCTGTCGCCGACCCAGCCGTACCCGATCTCGGTGCCCCGCACGCAGGCCGCGACGATCGTGCAGGCCGGGTTGGACGAGGCCCGGCGCGGGTCGCCGGCGCCGGCCAGGGCGGCGACCGCGGCGCCGGCGGCGACGATCGCCGCGGCGATGCTCTCCGGCAGCTCGGCGGTGGCGGTGATCAGCAGCTTGCCGGTGACCTCGACGGCGGTCTCGGAGGCGACGTCCGGGTCGAACGACGCCGACACCCCGTCGCAGACCACCACGTCGACCTCGGCGCCGCGGGTGGCCAGCCACATCGCGTCCTCGTTGCGGTGGTGCCGCAGCCCCCGGTCGGTGACCGCGGCGGCGATCGGGCCGGCGTCGGCCTCGACGTGGTCGCGCGGCCGGGCCGCCAGCAGCCCGCAGTTGCCGCAGTAGCCGTCGTCGCCGACCACCCCGGCCGCACCGCACGACGGGCAGTCCTTGCCGAGCGCCCGGCCGGCGCCGGTGGCCAGGGGTTTGCCGCAGCTCTCGCAGAAGGCGGCCCCGGCGGCCCGCTCATCGCCGCACACGGCGCAGTCGGGCTGCGAGCTCATCCGGTCCACCTCACGTGCGGGTCCTCGGCCGGGCCGCGTTGGCCAGGTCCACCAGGCGGATCTTCTCCGGCCCGTGCGCGGCCCGGGCCATTTCCCGGTACGCGCCCTCCAGCGCGAAGCGTACGTCCCGCTCCCCGGCGTGGCTGGTGCCGGGCGTGCCCAGCACCGCGCTCGGCACCGGGGTGCCGCCGGCCAGCGTGCTCAGCGCCCGTTCGAGCAGCTCGGCGCGGAGGGCCGCGAGCTGGGCGGCCTCCATCTCCAGCCGGTCGATCATGGCGGCCGCGGACGCCAGCGCGGCCACGTCGGCCGCCGCCGTCGGGTGCGCGTGGACCAGCGCGCGCACCGCGCCGACCTGGGAGCTGCGGTACGCCGCCGAGGTGCCCGGCACCCGGTTGTACGCCTCCACGGCCCCGTCCCGGTCCCCGGTGGCGAGCCGGCACCGGGCCAGCCCCGCCGCCGCGGTCGTGTACGCCGGGTCGGTGCGGCTCACCACGTCGTAGTAGCCGGCCGCGTCGGCGGGCCGCCCGGCCAGCTCCAGCGTCAGGCCCAGCGCCAGCTTGGGTGCGAGCTCGCCGGGCAGCGCCGAGTAGACCGCGTCGAACTGCGCCTGGGCGCGGGCCAGGTCGCCGGAGGCCAGCGCGAGCACGCCGTCGTACCAGGCGAGCCGCCAGTCCCCGCCGGCGTTCGCCGCGATCGTGTCGCGCATCCGGGCGGCGTCCGCGAAGGCGTCCCGGCCGCTGCCCGCCGCGCCCAGGTCGATCAGCGCGCGCAGCGCCCGCAGCCGCACCTCCAGGGTGTTCTCCGGGGCCTTGCCGAGCAGGATCAGGACCTCCTGCGGGTCGGTGACGGTCACCGAGGCCAGGAAGGCCGCCGCCGGGTCGGTCAGGTCGATCATCGGCGCCGGCAGGAAGCGCCACTGCGGCTCGTCGCTGCGCGGGTCGGTGCGCAGCTCGCCGGTGAACAGCCGGGAGGTGGCCGGGCGCGGGTCGCCGTCGGCGGCCAGCACCTCGCGCAGCACCCCGAGCATCTGCTCGGTCATCTCGCCGGCGTCGACGAACCGCTCGGCGGGCTCGGGCCGGGTGGCCCGCAGCAGCAGCCGGTAGAAGGACTCGTGGCGCTGGTAGACCTCGAACTCGCCGCGGTCCGGCAGGCTGGCCTTGAACGTGCTCTGGTAGCCGCGGAAGTCGGTGGTGAGCACGGCCAGGGTGCGGCCGATGGTGTAGAGGTCGGACTGGATCGACGGGCCCGCGTGCGCCATCTCCGGGGCCTGGTAGCCGACCGTGCCGTACAGCGCGGCGTCCTGGTCGTCGATGTGCACCACACCGCCGAGGTCGATGAGCTTGACCTGGTCGCCGGTCTGCAGGACGTTGTCCGGCTTGAAGTCGCAGAAGATCAGGCCCCGGTCGTGCAGGTAGCCGAACGCCGGCATGATCTCCAGCACGTACGCCAGCGCCTGGTCGACCGGCAGCGGGTCCGGCTGGTTGCCGTTGGCGGTCCGCCGGTCCTTGAGGATGCCCTTGAGCGACTCGCCGCCGACGTACTCCATGACGATGTAGCCGGCACCCTCGTGCTCCACGAAGTTGTAGATCTTCACGATGTTCGGGTGCTCGACCTCGGCCAGGAACCGCTGCTCGGCCACGGCCGCGGCCAGCGCGTCCTCGTCGCCGGAGTTGAGCAGGCCCTTGAGCACCACCCAGCGGTCCGAGACCCGCTTGTCGTTGGCCAGGTAGATCCAGCCCAGGCCGCCGTGGGCCAGCGCGCCGATCACCTCGTACTGGCCGCCGACCAGGTCGCCCTTGCCGAGCTTGGGGGTGAAGTTGAACGCCTCGCCGCAGGACGGGCAGAAGCCGGCGGTCCGCCCGGGGCGGTCGCCGCGGGCCCGGCCGACCGGGCTGCCGCACTTGGCGCAGTACCGCTTGTCCTCGGGCACCTCGGCCACAGCCATGATCGCCGTGGCCGGGTCGCGTTCGGGCAGCGGCGCCACGTCGACCAGCCCGCCGCCGAAGCGCCGGCGCCGGGATCCGGTGCGGGAGCTGCCCGTGCGGGCCGATCCACCGGTACGCGTGGAGAGCGCGGCCGTGCGCACCGAGGGGGCCGTGGCGGTCCGTTGCTTCGGGGCCGCGGTGGCATCCGCGCTCCTCGCCGGCGTGCCACCGGCGCTTGTCGCCGGCGCCGCGCCCTTGAGCGGGGCCATGCCGCAGGTGTCGCAGTAGCCGTCCTGGATGGTGCCGGGACAGTCGCGCTGGCAGTTCACTGGAGGCCGTCCCTCACTGTCGTCGTGGCGGTGAGCCTGGCCACCGCGTCCTGATAGGCGTTCACGGCCGCCCGGGCGGCCGCCAGCTCGCACGGCGCGGTGTAGAGCGCCGCCCGCGCCTTCTCGGCCAGCGGGGCCAGTGCCGGATCCTCGCTCAGCCCCCGCCGCCCGGCCTTGGCCTGATAGGCGTCCAGCCGCCCGCGCAGCTCGTTGCGGGTGGACAGCATCTCGGTGTTGCGGGCGGCGGCGGCCCGCAGCGCGGCGATCCGGTCCCGGGCCCGCCGGCTCCAGTCGGCCAGCCGGGGGCTGATCAGCGCCCAGTGCCCGGCGGCGGCGAGCGCGTCCAGCGCGGCCAGGTCGGGCCGCAGGTCGGGACCGGACACCACGGCGATCGCGGAATCGGCGAAGCGCCCGGCGGCGTCCTGCTCGGCCTGCGCCGCCGCGTGGGCCGCCTCGGCCAGCCGGTCGGCCAGCGCGTGGGCGTCGGCCAGCCGCTGGGTGAGGGCCTCGCGCAGCTCGCCGGCCGAGGTGCGTTCGGCGTCGGCCCGGTCCAGCAGGGCGCGCACGGCGGCCAGCGCGTGGGCGTCGCAGCCGAGCGGGTCCGTGGCCAGCGTGGCGGTGAACTCGCCGAGCAGCCGGTCGGCCTCGTCCAGCGTCGCGGACCGGGTCAGCCCGCGCAGGTGCGCCAGCGACGAGGCGACCGTGGCGGCCTCGGGCAGCACTCGGTGCCACACGTCGCCGGCCCGGACGGCCACGTCGACCGCGGTCTTGAAGGCGGCCTCCATCGCCGAGAGCAGCTCGGCGGGGGAGCAGGTGGTGCTGACCTGGCCGGCGCCGAGCAGGCCGCGCTGGGCCAGCGGGACCGTCGTGGTGGACAGGGTCACCGAGCGGCCGAGCACCTGATGCACGTACGCGGACTTCTCGCTGTCGGTGAACCGCCGCTGGTTGCGCGCCGACCGGGCCGAGGTGATCAGCGCGGTCAGCAGGCCGTAGCCGTCCCAGAGCTGGGTCAGCGCGGCGGTGGCGTCGGCCCAGGCGGCCGCCGTCCGGCCGGTCAGCGGGCCCCGGTCCAGGTCCTTGCGGGCGGTGTTGTCGTCGAGGTCCACCAGGTTGCGGGCCACGGCCGCCGCGGCCGCTTCGAGGCGCAGCAGCTCGCTGTCGGCGCGGCCGAGCAGGTCCTGGGTGGGCGCGGTCATGCCGGTCAGTCCCGGTACTCGGCCACCGGCGGGGTGGGCGCGGCTCCGAAGTCGCCGAGCCATCGCTCGTAGGTGGACTTCCAGGTGCCGTTCGCCCGGTTCCGCGCCAGCACGGCGTTGACGAAGCGGGTGAACTCCGGGTGGTCGTTGTTCATCGCCATCCCGTACGGCTCGTCGGTGAACCGGGGGCCGACCACCTTCGCGTACGGGTCCTGGGCGGCCAGCCCGATCAGGATGGTGTCGTCGGTGGAGATCGCGTCGACCTCGTTCTGCTGGAAGGCGACCAGGCAGTCGCCGAAGCCGGGGCGGTCCACCGGGATCGGCTTGCCGGCGACCTTGCCGATGTTGTCGTACGAGGTCGAGCCCTTGGCGGCGCACACCTTCTTGCCGCCGAGGTCCTCGATGCTCTTGGCCTTGGACGCCGACGACACCAGCACCTTCTGCCCGGCGTCGTAGTAGATGCTGGAGAAGTTGACGTCCTTCCAGCGCGCGCAGTTGGCGGTCATGGTGTCCGCGACGAGGTCGACCGAGCCGTCGACCGCGGAACTGACGCGCTTGTCGTACGCGATGACCTTGATCGTGATCTTGTCCGGGTCGCCGAAGATGGCCGCGGCGATCTGCCGGCCCATGTCCACGTCGAAGCCCTCGACCTTGCCGGTGAACGGGTTCCGCGAGCTGAACAGCAGGGTGTCCTGGCTGGTGCCGAGGACCAGCCGGCCCCGCTTCTGGATCGTCGCCATGTAACTGCCGGCCGGCATCTTGCCGGGTGTGGGCAGCGTGTCGGCGGGCTTGAGGCTGGCGCGCGGGTTGCAGGAGGTGTCGACCGGCGCGGCCCCGGTCGGCGCGGGCGCGGCCGACGCGGTCGGGCGCCCGGGCAGCGGGGACGAATCGCCGGAACAGCCGGCGGCCGCGAGCACGGTCAGCGCGGCGACGGCGACGGCGGTGACACGGGCGCGCATCAGCGGTACTCCTCGAGTCGGGCGCGGATGCCGGCGAGGACCAGACCGCAGATCAGCAGCGCGAGCACCGGGCCCAGCACGGTGAGCAGGCCCAGCCCGCGCCCGGCGGCGCCGATCTCGTCGCTGAACACCGCCTTGCGGTCGTCCAGGGCCCGGCCGATGTCGCCGGTGAAGCCGGTGAAGGTCGCGCTGGTCGGCGCCCCGATGGCCAGCGCCACCGCGGCGTCGTAGTCGCCGCCGTTGTCGAGCTTGCGGACCCGGTCGTGGGCGCCGACGTAGGTGCGGTGCGCCGCCGTCGCGGACCGCACGGCCGCGCCGGCGGTGCCGTCCGGCATGATCTCGCCGGCGTCGGCCAGCAGCTCGTCGAGCCGCTGGGTGGTCAGGTCGAAGTCCGCCTCCAGGTCGCCCGCGGCGGCGCGGGTGGCCAGCGGCAGGTCCGCGTCACCCTCGCCGGCCCGGGCGGCCAGCGTCAGCGCCTCGTCGCCGCGCTCGCGCAGCGCCGCGATCCGGGTCTCGGCCAGCAGCGCGACCGGCCAGGAGCCCTCGGTGTCCGCCTCGGACAGGTGCACCCGCTGGGAGATCAGCATCCCGCCGACGCCCAGCGCCAGCACCAGGGTGACCGCGGTGGCGACCAGCAGCGGCACGTTGAACGTGCGGTGCGTGCTGCGGCTCAGATAACGCTGGGCCAGCACCAGCGCGGTGAGCAGCGCCAGCAGCAGCACCACCAGCAGCGCGGTCCACCAGGAGCTGCGGGCGTCGCCGTAACCGTCGTCGACCTCGCGCTGCGCGGCCTGGAACAGCGCCTGCGCCTGCGGCTGCAGCGACGTGCGGCTCAGCGTGGACGCCGAGGACAGGTACGCCGCGCCGACCGGCAGTCCCTGCCGGTTGTTGGCGCGGGCGCTGGCCACCAGCGCGGCATAGCGGGAGACGTCGGCGGACAGCTGCCGGATCGCGTCGGCGGACCGGCCGGTCTCGGGGGTACGGCGGGCCGCCGAGGTCAGCGCGGTGGTGGCCCGGTCGAGGTCGTCCTCGTAGCGGCGGGTGAGCTCGGTCGGCTCCAGCCCGCCGGCCAGGAACGCCTGCGCGGCGGTGGTGTCGGCGTCGGCGAGCGCGGAGTAGATGGTCTCGGCCTCGACCAGCAGCGGCTGCGCGCGGTTGCCGAGATCGGCGGTGCCGGCGCCGGCCGCGGCCGCGGTGAGCCCGGCGACCAGGCCGGTCAGCAGGCCGAGGGTGAGCAGGCCGGCGAGGATGAGCTGGAGCCGGCCGGGGGAGCTCCGCCGCAGCCGGGCGACGCGGTCCAGGACGCCACCGGAGGGTTTCACCACGACCGGCGCGGGGCGGTCGAGCTGTGCAGTGCTCAAGCTTCCTCCGTTGCTGCCGTGCGTGGTCGGGCGCTCACCCGCTCACTGTGCCGCACGCGCGCAAATGATCTTCCGCACGGCCCGGCCGGCCGAGTCTACGCACGAAGACGCACCCGGACCGTCCCCCTCCGGGTGCGCGTTCGGCGGATCTCGGATCAGGTCAGGGCGCGCTTGAGCAGCTTGCCGGTGGCGGTCATCGGCAGGCTGTCCACGAAGGTGATCACCCGCGGGTACTTGTAGCTCGCCATCTGCTCCTTGCTCCAGGCGATCAGCTCGTCCTCGGTGACCGTGGCGCCCTCGGTGCGGATCACGTACGCCTTGATCTCCTCGCCGTGGCTGGGATGCGGCACCCCGATGACCGCGGCGAGCGACACCGCCTCGTGAGTCATCAGCACCTCCTCGATCTCCCGCGGGTACACGTTGAAGCCACCGCGGATGATCATGTCCTTGGCCCGGTCGACGATGTAGTAGAAGCCGTCCTTGTCCCGCCGGGCCAGGTCACCGGTGCGGAACCAGCCGTTGTTCATGACCTCGGCGGTCGCCTCGGGCCGGTTGTAGTAGCCGCGCATGATGCAGTGCCCGCGGATGGCGATCTCGCCGATCTCGTCGCTGCCCTCGACGGTGTTCCAGGACTCGTCGATCAGCTTGACCTCGACACCCCAGATCGGCACCCCGATCGAGCCGGGCCGCGGCTCGCTGTCCGGGTCGCTGAACGTCGCCACCGGTGAGGTCTCGGACAGCCCGTAGCCCTCGAGGATCTGCACCCCGAAGCGGCGCTGCACCTCCTTGATGATCTCCACCGGCAGGCTGGAGCCCCCGCTGACCGCGATCCGCATGTTCCGGGCGATCTTCTCCACGTCCACGCCCTCGGTCAGCGCGTTGAGCAGGCCCCAGTACATGGTCGGCACGCCGGCGAAGAAGGTGACGTTCTCCTGCTCCAGCAGCTTGACCGCGGCCGGGGCGTCGAAGCGGGGCAGCAGCACCAGCGTCGCGGCGCTGGAGAAGCCGGCGTTCATGTTGACCGTGGAACCGAACGAGTGGAACAGCGGCAGCACCAGCAGATGGGTGTCGACGCCGGGCCGCGACTGGAACAGCCGGTTGCAGGTGAGCGCGTTGAGGATCAGGTTGGCGTGGCTCAGCTCGGCGCCCTTGGCCTGCCCGGTCGTGCCGCTGGTGTAGAGAATGACGGCGGGATCGGTCTCGGCGGCGAGCACGGTCTCGAAGACCGGTGACTGCCCGGCCAGCGCCCGCCCCAGCGTCTCCGCGCCCTCGATCGGCGACTCCGCGGCCGGGTCGGCGGTGACCAGGAAGAAGTGCTCACAGCCGGGGGTCTGCCCGAAGCCGGTGTGGCCCTCGGCGCCCATCGGCAGCTCGGGCGTGCCCTGGAAGCAGAAGTACGCCTTGGCCTCGGAGTCGGCCAGGTGGTACGCGATCTCCCGCCCCTTCAGCAGCACGTTGAGCGGGACGACCACCGCGCCGGCCTTGAGGATCCCGTAGTAGAGCACCGGGAAGTACGGCAGGTTGGGACAGGACAGGGCCACCTTGTCGCCGGGGTTGATGCCCCGCGACCGCAGCAGGTTGGCGACCTGGTTGGCGGCCGCGTTCACCTGCGCGTAGGTCAGGCGCCGGTCGCCGAGGACAACAGCGGCCCGCTCCGGGTAGTGACGGGCGCTGTCCTCCAGGAAGACGGAGAGGTTGAGCATGCGTGGGTCTCCTCGATATCCGCTGTGGCGACGGTCTCAATCCCAACATGCCACGCCGACCTGAAGAACCCTCCGTTTCGTTCTTGTTTCGCCGGCCGCTGTTCCGCGGGCGGTTCCTAGGTTCGGAGCCGTCCGTGGAGCACCGGGCCGCCTGCCGCCAGCACCGCGACCAGGGCGCACACGACCGTCACCGCCACGTTCTGCCCCCATGGGATCACCAGGGCCACCGTCTGGCCGAGCTCTTGTTCGATCGAGCGCGTCGCCGCCCGCAGGCACAGCAGGGCCACCCCGCCGCCGAGCACGGTGCCGGTCACCACCGTCAGCAGCGCCTCGCCGGAGGTCACCCGCAGCACGTGCGACGTGCCCCCGCCGGCCAGCCGGAGCGCCCGGAACTCCCCGCGGCGCGCGGCCGTCGCCATCAGCAGCGTGTTGGCCACCGCGAGGCCGGTGTAGCCGACGCTCAGGGCGAGCAGCACCACCAGGAACAGGTCGACGATCTCGCCCTCGGCATCGATGTCGAGCTGTGCGTACTCGCGGGCGGCCAGCACCCGCAGCCCGGTGGCCGGCACGGCCGGCCCGTCGAGCAGCACCGCCTCGGTCAGCGCCCCCGGGTCGTGCCCGCGCACCAGCTCGCGGGGCAACAGGAGCGGCGCGGGCGTGTCGTCGCGGACGGCGGTGACCGGCAGCGTGACCGTGCTGCCGTCGGCCAGCCGCAGATCCAGCCGGCGGGGCAGGCCGGCCAGCTCGCGGGAGAGCACCACGCCGGTGACGCCGGCGGCGCCGGCCGCGTCGTAGCCGGTTGTCTTCCCGCCCGCGGTGACCAGGACGCGGCTGCTCAGATACGACTCGCCGGGCTGGCCGGCCACCGCGGCGTCGGACAGCCCCGGCACCGCGTCGGGGGCGGCGACCTGGGCCGCCGGGATCTCGGCCGCCTCATCGACGCCGGCCGCCTCGTTGATCGACGCCGTGATGCCGGTCAGCAGCATCGCGAAGCCGACCGTCAGCAGCACCGGCGCCGCCGTCGAGGCGACCCGCCGTGCCCCGGTGAGCGTGCCCGCGCGGACCAGCATCCCGGTCGCGCCGCGCCGCCAGGGCCAGGTGGCCAGCCGGACCAGCGGCGTGATCACCACCGGCGCGAGCAACGCCGCCCCGATCAGCAGCAGCATCGCGGCGCCCAGCACGGCGGAGGACTGGGCGTCCATGCTGAACGAGGGCATGGCGATCAGCAGCGCCGCGCCCCCGGCCAGCCCGGCCGGCCCGACGATCCAGCGTGCCGGGGTCATCGCGCGGCGGTCGACCGCCGCCTCCCGCAGGGCCTCCAGCGCCGGCACCCGGCTGGAACGCCGGGCCGCCGTCCACACCCCGGCCAGCGCCACCACGATGCCCAGCAGGAACGAACCGGCCAGCGCGATCGGTTGCGCCGTCACGGCGAAACCCGCCGGCTCCAGACCCGCGGCCACCAGCGGCGGCCCGAGCAGGGCAGCGGCCGGCGCACCCAGCGCTACCCCCACCGCGCCGCCGAGCAGCGCGACCACCAGGGTCTCCGCGTACATCATCCGGATCACCTGGCCCGGGGTGGCACCGACCGCCCGGAGCAGGCCGATCTCGCGCCGCCGCTGGGCCGCGCTCAGCGCGCAGGTCGACGCCACCACGAAGACGGCGACGAAGGCGCTCAGCGCGACCATGGAGATCAGCAACTGCGCGCCCAGCCAGCGGATCCGGGTCACGGACTCCGGCTCCAGCGCGTCGCGGGCCGCACCGGAGAGCACGGTGCCCGCGGCCCCGACCGCCGAGCGCGCGGCGGCCGCGACGGTCTCCGGGTCGCCGCCGGCGGTCAGGCCGATGATGCGGACCCCGGCGGACATCGCGGCGGCGGCGTCGTCGGCCACGTACAAGCCGGGGCCGTCGGTCGTGCCGGTCACCGTCCAGGTCGCCGGACCACGCGCGGTCAGCACGTCGATCCGGCTGCCCGGGGTGACGCCGGCCAGGGCGACCTCGCCGGGCCGGGTGGGCGCGGCGCCCGCGCTCAGCCGGTAGCCGCCGAGCACCGCCGACGACCAGGCGTGGCCCTCGGTGCGGGCGGTCTCGGGATCACCGGCCGGCCGGCCGCCGACGACCCGCTGCACATAGAAGGCCGGGTCGGCGACGGCCGCGGTCACACCGGGCAGCGCCGCCAGCCGGCGGGTGAGCCCGGCGGCCTCGTCCGTGGTCCACGAGCGGTACTCCGGGAAGCCGTCGTCGTTGTCGCCGACCGAAGGCGAGTGCACGAGCACCGGGGCGGCGGCCAGCCGCGGCGGCGTCTCGGGCTGCGAGGACGCCCAGATCGTGGTCGAGCCGGCGACCACGCCGACGCCGAGCGCGATCGCGACGAACGTGCCGGCGAACGCGGCGAACCGGTGCCGGACCATCTCCCAGGCGAGCCTCATCGCTCCTCCAGCCGGGCCATCCGCACGGCGATCTCCGGCGCGCTCGACTGCTGGTCGAGCACGTCGGCCACCCGGCCGTCGGCCAGCAGCAGCACCCGGTCGGCGTGCGCGGCCGCGTACGGGTCGTGGGTCACCATCACCACGGTCTGCGCGTGCCGGTCGACCGCGGTGCGCAGCAGCCGCAGCACCTCGCGAGACGCCGTGGTGTCCAGGGCGCCGGTCGGCTCGTCGGCGAAGAGCACCGCGGGCCGGGTCACCAGCGCCCGGGCGATCGCCACCCGCTGCTGCTGGCCGCCGGACAGCTCGCTGGGCCGGTGCCGGGCCCGGTCGGCCAGCCCCACCTCGGCCAGCATCGCCCGCACCTCGGCCGCGGCCGGCCGGCGGCCCGCCAGGCGCATCGGCAGCGCCACGTTCTGCTCCGCGGTCAGCGCCGGGATCAGGTTGAACGCCTGGAACACGAAGCCGACCCGGGCCCGGCGCAGCTTGGTCAGCGCACGCTCGGAGAGCCCGGTCAGGCTGACGCCGTCGATCACCACCTCGCCGCCGGTCGGCCGGTCGAGGCCCGCGGCGCAGTGCAGGAGGGTGGACTTGCCGGAGCCGGACGGGCCCATCACCGCGGTGAACGTGGCCGGGGCGATGTCGACGTCGACCGCGTCGAGGGCGGTCACGGCGCTCTCACCCGTACCGTAGATCCTGGAGACGGCCCGGAGCTGGACCGCCGTGCCGATGGTTGTGATGGTCATGGCCGGAAGCCTGCCGGGATCGCCGGGCCGGCACATTCCCCCGCGGGCGAGGATCGAAGGTATACCCAGCACTACTGAGCCCGGCGGGCGGCGTCGGTACCGTCTGGCCCATGCAGGTCCGGAACGCGCTCGAGGCGCTCACGCTGCGGCCGACGCGCTTCCTGAGGTCGCCGTGGCCGCTGCGCTCGCTGATCTACCTCACCGGCGGCGCGCTGATCGGGCTCGCCACCATCGTGGCGACCCTGCTGCTGCTCGCCGTCGGGGTGGCGCTGTCGGTCGTGGTCGTCGGCGTCGCCGGCTACCTGGCCACCGTGCTGTCCGGGGTGGCCGTCGGCCGGCTGGAGCGGTGGCGGATGCGGCTGGTCGACCTCGACGCGCTGCCCAACCCGCACCGCCATCCCGGCGCGCCCGGGCTGCGCGCCTGGCTCACCTGCCGGCTGCGCGAGCAGGCCACCTGGCGCGAGCTCGGCTACACGATGATCTCCGCGCTGGTGCTGTGCTGGATGGACGCCGCCGTGGTCTACGCCGCCGTCTTCGTGCCCAGCGCCCTGCTGTTCGCCCCGATCTACCTGCACGGCGAGACCACACCCTGGGTCACGGTGCCGATGGCGCTGCTCACTCCGTTCACCCTGGCGGTCGCGGCCTACCCGGTCACCGCCTGGGCCGGTGCCCGCGCGGCGATGGCCCGGGCGCTGCTGGCGCCGCGCAGTGCCGACAGCAACGCCGCGCTGGTCGAGCTGAACCGCTCGCGGGCCCGGCTGGTGGACGCGTTCGAGGTGGAGCGCCGGCGCATCGAGCGCGACCTGCACGACGGCGCCCAGCAGCGGCTGGTCGCGTTGAGCATGCAGCTCGGCCTGGCCCGGCTCGAGCTGGCCGACGGGTCGCCGGCCGCGGTGCAGGTCACGGCCGCGCAGCAGCTCGCCAAGGAGACGCTGGCCGAGCTCCGCGAGCTGATCCGTGGCGTGCACCCCAAGGTGCTCACCGACCGGGGCCTGGCCGCGGCCGTCGGCGACGTCGCCGGGTATGCCCCGGTGCCGGTCGACCTGGACCTGCGGCTGCACGGGCGGCTGCCGGACGCGGTCGAGATGACCGCCTACTTCGTGGTGGTGGAGGCGCTGGCCAACGTGGCCAAGCACAGCGAGGCGACCCGGGCCGCGGTGTCCGCCGGGGTGCGCGGCGGACGGCTGCACCTGGACGTGCGCGACGACGGCCGCGGTGGCGCCGATCCCGAGGTCGGCACCGGCCTGACCGGGCTGGCCGACCGGGTGGCCGCGGTCGCCGGCACGGTGGCGCTGTCCAGCCCGCCGGGCGGCCCTACGCTGCTGCACGTGGAGATCCCGTGCGCGTCGTGATCGCGGAGGACGGCCTCATCGTGCGCGAGGGCATCGCCGGGATGCTGCGGCACTTCGGCCACGAGGTGGTCGCCGCGGTCGCCGACGCGCCGTCGCTGTGCGCGGCGGTCGCCGAGCACCGGCCCGACGTCGTGGTCACCGACGTGCGGATGCCGCCGGGCTTCACCGACGAGGGCCTGCAGGCGGCCATCGCGCTGCGCGCCGCCGACCCCGAGCTGCCGGTCCTGGTGCTGAGCCAGTACGTGGAGCAGACCTACGCGGCCGAGCTGCTCGACTCGGGCCGCGCGGCGGGCGTCGGTTACCTGCTCAAGGACCGGATCGGCGACGTGGCGGAGTTCATCGACGCGCTCGACCGGGTGGCCGCCGGTCGCACCGTGGTGGACCCGGAGGTGGTCCGGCAGCTCCTCGGCCGGCGCAGGGATCCGCTGGCACGGCTCACCCCGCGCGAGCGGGAGGTGCTGGCGCTGATGGCGGAGGGGCGCTCGAACACGGCTGTCGCCCGGAAGCTGATAGTCAGCGAGGCGGCGGTGGCCAAGCACATCGGCAGCCTGCTGGCGAAACTCGACCTGCCACCGGACGGCGACGACCACCGCCGGGTCCGGGCGGTGCTGGCCTACCTGCGCGGCTGACGGGCCACCCGTACGGGCTCTGTCCAAACACGCTGGTTGTTGGCAGCATGCGACTGTGCGGCACAGGCGGGGGTGGTGGGCCTGGATCCTCTTCCTGGTCGCGCTGGCCGGCGGAGCGGTCGTGCTCACCGTCCACTTCGCGAGATCCGAGCTCGGTCACAACGATCAGCTGGCCAGCACGATCAGCGTTCTGGTCGCCATTGCGGCCCTCGGGTGCGCCGTGTTACCCGAGGTACGCCGTTCGAGGGGTGCCCGGGAGCGGGCCTGGACCGGCGCCACGGAACCTCTCGTACCGGAAGAGCTGCACGACAAGGCCGCGGCACTCTGCGCCGTGATCGAGAACTTCTGGTCGCAGGAAGCCACGGACCGTGGGCTGCGCGGCCCCAGGCCGATCAACGTCCGCTGGCGGACCACCGGCCGGGAGGTCCTCGGCGACGTGCGGGACCTGCTCGGTGCCGACCTGACCGTGTCGCCGAAGCGCCTGCGCGCGTGCCGTGGGACCTGCTCGGCCTCCTGGAGGCCGGGCATCAGCGGCAGGTCCTGCGCCAGGTGGGCTCCGGCTACCAGTTCCGGCACGGAAAACTGCAACAGCGACTGGCCCGGCCGGACGGTTAGGCGGCGCGGAGCTGGTCGAGCACCAGGGGGTCGATGCGGCCCGCCACGATGCGTTCCTCCAGGTTGGCGATGCCTGCCCAGGAGGCCAGCGCCTCGTCCAGCGCCGCCGGGTCCGGGCCGGCCGGGTGGCCCAGGGCGGCGAGGCGGTCGCGGACCTCCGTGCCGACCGCGCCGTCGAGGTCCAGCAGGGTCGCCGGGTCCGGGCGTTCGAAATAGAGGGAGTGCAGCGCGAGCAGCCGGGCCAGTTCGGCGACCGGCTCGGGGTGGTCGTCCACCCGCAGGTCGACCAGCACGTCGCTGGTGCCGCCGTAGCCCTGGCCCTTGGCGACCACCAGCAGCGCCGCGCTCTGCCGGCCGCGCCGGTCGCCGCCGGCCTCGTCGCCGGCGCGCAGGGCGTCCAGCAGGCGGTATGCCAGCCGGCCGGTTGCGGTGCCGGCCAGCCAGGTCGTGCGCATCTGCTCGACCACCTGGGGGCCGGCCAGCATGTTGCCCTGGATGGCGAAGCCGTCGCCGGCCGCGCCGCCGGCCCAGGCGTGGCAGGCCGGGCCGGTGAAGGTGGCCCCGGCGCCGGTGGTGCCGACGACGCCGACCTGGCGGTGGTCCACCGGGCCGGCGTCCGCGGCGATCAGGCCCGCCACGGTCTCGGTGGCCGGCACCCCGGTGGCCAGCAGCGCGAGCGCCTGCGGCCGGTAGGCGAGGTTGGCGTACGACTGGGTCGCCACCGCGCCCACGTCCGCGAGGGCGGCGGGCACGGCCGCGCCGACCCCCAGGAACTTGCTGGCCACGGCCACGCCGAGGGCGCCGCCGTCGGCGGCGCGGGCCACGATCGAAAACGTCATGGGCGCACGTTATCGGAGCTGTAACACGCGGGGGGAAGACTGATGTGCGTACCCGGCTGCCTGACCGTCGCGCCCGCCGCCGCCCTCGGTGGGGCCGACTGAGGTGCTGCGGGCGGGGCCGGTGCTTGCCGGTTCCGGACCCGCCCGTGGCTTCAGCGGCCCAGCGCGAACCGGGAGCGCTTCTTCTGCCGGCCGAACCGGCCCTGCAGGGTGTCGGCGCCCTGGCGCAGCAGCTTGGTGCCGCGGCTCGGCCCGCGCTTGGCCTCGACGGCGTCGCTGAGCTTGCGGGCCCCGGCAGCCGCGAGCGGGATGGCGATGGCCATGATGGCGTAGCGCCGGATCAGGTTGAACAGCATGGGAGTGTCTCCTCGTCGCCGGGGTATGTCCGGCCCTGTTTACCCGCCGCCACGCTTACCACACGTGCCTACACCTTCCGGGCGGGTGACAGGCGCACGGTCAGGTCGTCCAGACCCGGGCCGGTCAGCTGGGACAGCGCCGCGGACCGGCCGGTGAGCAGCAGCAGGATCGCCCCCATCGGGCCCTCGACCCGGGTCCCCTGCCCGGCCGACCAGTCGGTGTCGGTCGCCGCGAAGGTGAAGCCGTGCAGCCGCCGCCGGGCCCGGAACGGCCACCGGTCCGGCCAGACCCGCGCCGCCGCCGCGGCCGCCGCCCGGGGTGGCACGGGCCGGGTCCGGCCGAGCGGAACGGTGATGTCCTGGCCGTGCACCAGGACGTCGAGCAGGGGCTCCAGGTGGGTCAGGCCCGGCGCGGTGCGGCGCGAGCCGATCATCGCGCGGAGCAGGGCGGAATACCGCTCGGTGGGCAGGCCCGCCTGGCGCCGGGCGGTGTCGCGGATCATCCGGTTGAAGCTGCCGCCGGCCCGCACCAGCGCCACCGTCGCCGTCAGCATCCCCGTCTGCGCGAGCGTGAGGTGGGCGGCGACGTCGCGGACGCGCCACCCGGCGCACAGCGAGGGGGTCTGCCACTCGGTGGGGGACAGGTCGTCGAACAGGTCGGCCAGGCTGCCCCGCTCGGCATCGATGACCTGCCATGCCTCGTCGCGTTCCATCGGGGCCTCCCCCCGGAATTTGGTAAGCTTCTCTGACCAATGTTCGTCAGAGAGACTGTCCAGGTCAAGGGATCGTATGAGTGACGAGCTGAATCTCGGGCTGCTCTGCTACATCGCGTACCGGGCGATGGAGGGCGGGGTCCTGGACGCGCTGCGGGAGGCGGGCTACCACGACGTGACCGCCGCCCAGGGGCGGATCTTCGCCCGGATCGGCCCGGGTGGCACCCGGGTGACCGAGCTGGCCGAGCAGGCCGGGGTCACCAAGCAGACCACCGGCTTCCTGGTGGACCAGCTGGAGCGCGCCGGATACGTGGAGCGGGTGCCGGACCCGTCCGACGCGCGCGCCCGGCTGGTGCGGATCGCCCCGCGGGGCGCGGCCGCGGTGCAGGTGGCCCGGGGCGCCGAGGCGCGGATCGAGGCGGTGTGGGCCGGGCACCTGGGCCGGACGGGCACGGCGCAACTGCGGCGCGCACTGACCAGCCTGCGGGAAATCACCGACCCCTACCGCTGACGGCCGGCCGGGGGCGGTCAGAGCCGGCCGAGGTGAGCCAGATCCCGCCCGACGTCCGCCACGGGATCGGCGGTCGGGTAGTGGGCGTGCAGGGAGAGCGGGCCGGTATACCCACGCTCACGCAGAGTGCGCAGCGCCTCCGGCCAGTCCACCACCCCGCCGTCGGCCAGCGGCTGCCAGTCCAGGCCGCCGTCCCGCCAGGCCGCGTTCTTCACGCCCACGCAGGCGAGCCGGTCGCCGAGCAGGTCCAGGCTCATCGCCAGCTGTTCGCTGCCCTCCATCGCCTGGTTGCCGGGATCAAGGTAGATCGCCAGCTCGTCGGTGAGGCGCAGGGCGTGCGCGGCCGACGGGTGGATCGTGCCGTGGTGCAGCTGCAGGGCCAGCCGCACCCCGTGCCGGCGGCCCAGGACCGCCAGCCCCGCGAGGTCGCGCCGGGCCCGGTCGAGGATGCGCTGGTAGCCCACCGTGGCGTCGTACCGCCACCAGCCGAGGCGGACCAGCGGCACGCCGAGGTCGGCGCACGCGCCCAGGATCGCGTCGGCCGTGCCGCCGGCCTCGGTCAGGTCGGTGGTGACCACGCCCAGGCGCAGGCCGTGCCGGGTGAGCTCGCGGGCGGCGTCGTGCAGGCGGGCCGGCTGCGCCGGGGTCACGGTCTGGCCCTCGCGGACGACCAGCTCGGCCCCGCCGGCGCCGAGCGCGGCCAGGGTCGCGGCGAGCCGGCCGGGCGGCAGCGCCCCGAACGGTTTGGTCATGACAAGAGCGCGGCTGGTGTCCATGGCAGGCGCGATCCTAGCCGGGCCGAAAGGCGTCGAAGTACTTCGATAGATTCGGCGCGACCACTCCACGCCGGACCGTGACCCGGTCCGCGACGGAAGGAAGTTCGACCGTGCGACGACTGCTGGTGGCAACCCTCGCCACCGCACTGACCCTGGCCGGCACCGGGTTGCCGGCCCAGGCCGCACCCGCTCCCGGCGGCGCCGGACTCGGGGACGGGTACTTCCCGGACTACGGCAACGGCGGCTACGACGTCTCGCACTACGACGTCCGGCTGCGCTACTACCCGGACGAGGACCGGCTCACCGGCACCACCACGATCCTGGCCCGGGCCGAGCAGGATCTCAGCTCGTTCCACCTCGACTTCGTGCTCGACGTGGCGTCCGTCAGGGTGAACAACCGGCCCGCCGCCTTCGCCCGCGAGGGTGACCACGAGCTGGTCGTCACGCCGTCCCGGGCCGTTGCCGACGGCCAGGCGATGACCGTCGTGGTGCAGTATTCGGGCGTGCCCTCGAACAAGGTCGCGGCCGGCTACACCGCCTGGACGCGGACCGCCGACGGCGCACTGGCGGTCGGCCAGCCGGAGATCGCCTGGTGGTGGTTCCCGAGCAACGACCACCCCAGCGACAAGGCCACCTTCGACGTCTCCGTGGCGGTGCCCGACGGCGTCGAGGTGCTCAGCAACGGCGTCATGCCGCGCAACCCGACCCAGGACATCCTCGGCTGGCAGCGGTGGAGCTGGCGTTCGCTCCACCCGCAGGCCACCTACCTGGCGTTCCTGGCCATCGGGCAGTACGAGATCACCCGGGACACCACGCCGGACGGCCAGCAGGTGATCAACGCGTACTCGGAGCTGCTGCCGCAGGACTTCACCGACGCGGCCAAGGCCAGTGTCGAGCGGACGGCCGAGGTGGTCGAGTGGGAGAGCGAGCTGTTCGGGCCGTACCCGTTCGAGGCGCGGGGTGGCGTGGTGGGCCCGCCGGGCGCGCTGGGCTTCGCGCTGGAGACCCAGACCCGGTCGGTGTACTCGTCCGGCTTCTTCCGCAGCGGCGCCAACCTGCCGGTGGTCGTGCACGAGAACGCCCACCAGTGGTTCGGCGACTCCGTGGCGGTCGAGCGCTGGCAGGAGATCTGGCTCAACGAGGGCTTCGCCAGCTACGCCGAGTGGCTGTGGTCCGAGACGCAGGGCGAGGGCACGGCCCAGGAGATCTTCGATTACCTGTACGCGACCCGGCCCGACGACTTCTGGACCATCGCACCGGCCGACCCGGGCGCCGCCGAGATCTTCGGTGACGCCGTCTACGACCGGGGCGCGATGACGCTGCACCAGCTGCGCCTGGCCATCGGTGACGACGACTTCTTCGAGCTGCTGCGCACCTGGACGGCCGAGAAGCGGGACGGCAACGCCGAGACCGCCGAGTTCGTGGCGCTGGCCGAGAAGGTCTCCGGCCAGCAGCTCGACGAGCTGTTCCAGGCCTGGCTCCGCACCCCGTCGAAGCCCTCGGTGCAGGCGTTCGCCCGGAAGACGGCACCGCGGGCGCCCAAGTCGTGGGCCACGATCCAGCGGACCCACGAGCTCCTGCAGGAGCGCTAGAGCTGAGCCGCGTCCGCGGCTTCCCGGCCGGACTCCCAGCCCTCCAGGCTGGCGACCCGGAAGCCGCGGCCGCGGGTCGTGCTCGGGAACGACCGGTCCCTGGCCTCGCGCACCTGCACGTCGCGCGAGGCCAGCACCGGCACCAGCGCGGCCGGGTCGCCGGCCTGCTCCAGCGCGGCCCGGCTGGCCTCGGCGAGCCGTTCGCCGATCCGCACCGCGTAGCCGACCAGGAACGACTGCCGGTAGCTCTTGAGCCGGGCCCGGCCGGCCTTGCCGCCCGGCGGTTCGGTGCGGGCCATCGCCCGGTGCGCCTGCACCAGCAACGAGGTGTGCAGCAGGTCCACCGCGTCGATGTCGGCGTCGAAGCCGAACACGGTGGCGAAGCCGAACTCGGGCGACCAGACCACGTGGCACCGGTTGGCCCGGGCCACCGAGTTCAGCAGCGACGCCTTCTCGCTCTCGTACGGGTGGTCCACCCCGATCCGCCGCGCGTACGGGACCACGGCGGTCCCGGTCCCGGCCGCCAGCAGCGCCTCGTCGATGCTGTGCCGCGAGATCAGCTCCTGCGCCTTGGCGGTGTACGCCTCGGCCTCCGCCGGGAACGTGGTCGCCTCGGCCTTGGCCAGCAGCGCCCGGACCCGTTCCAGCTTGGCGTCGGTGCCGGGCGCGCGCCGGGCCGCGGCGGCCTGCCCCGGCGGCGGCACCAGCATCTCGATCGGCGGCAGCTCGCGCAGCAGGCCGAGCAGGGTCAGCACGGCGTCGATCAGCGTGACCCGGTCGACCCGGCGGTGCTGCAGGACCTGCTGGAGATAACCCGCGTCGTCGCCCCACCACGGGCGCGCGTCCAGCTCCTCGGCCTGCGCCCGCCAGCGGGCGTCGACCGTCCGGGGCCGGAAGCCGCGCAGGTGGGCGGCGACCGCGTCGGCGATCAGCGCCGGCTGCACCCCGGTGCCGCGCCGGGTGACCAGGCGGTGCAGCTCGGCCGGCTGCCAGCCGTTGCGCAGCAGCCGGGCGGCGGCGTCGAACAGGGCCGCCGCCAGCGCCGGGTCCACCTCGGCGGCCGGGGCGACGGTGAGCGTGTCGAGGCCGTCCTCGTACCCGATCCGCCCGCCGACGACCGCGCCGATCGTCTCCCGCACCGTGTCCACGCGGTCATGATGCCTGGCAGTAGCGTGGGGCCATGACGACGGGGGCCCAGCTTGTGGCGTTCTGCGGCGTGGTGAGCCTGGGCGCGATGTCGCCGGGCCCCGACTTCGCGGTGGTCGTCCGCCGCTCCGCGCTGCGGGGGCGGGCGGAGGGGATGGCGGCGGCCACGCCGGTGCGGCGTACCTCGCGTACCTGGGGGTCAGGGCCGTCCACGCGGCGATCCGGCCGCCGGGAGCGGGACCCGGCGGCCGGCCGGGCTCGGCCGGTGGGGCGTTCCGGGACGGGCTGCTCTGCAACGCGCTCAACCCGAAGGCCGCAGTGTTCTTCCTCGCGCTGCTGCCGCAGTTCCTGCCCGCTGCGCCGACCGTCGCCGACACGCTGGCCCTGTCGTTGCTTGCCGTGGTGATCACCCTGCTCTGGTTCGGCACGGTGGCGAACCTGGTCGCCGTGTTCCGGCGGGTGTTCGCCCGGTCCAAGGTGCGCCGCACGCTTGACGGGCTGAGCGGTGCGGCGCTCCTCGGGCTCGGCGTCCTAGCGGCCCGCTCCCACTAGTTCCGGGTCGGCGGGGGCGGCCTCGTCCTGCTCGCCCGGCAGCTCGCGCAGCTTCTCGCCCTCCACGTCGACGTCCGGCAGCACCCGGTCCAGCCAGGCCGGCAGCCACCAGGCCCGGCGGCCGAGCAGCGTCATCACCGCCGGCACGATGGTCATCCGGACCACGAACGCGTCGAACAGGATGGCCGCCGCCAGCGCGAAGCCGATCGACTTGATGAACGACTCGGGCGACAGGATGAAGCCCGAGAACACGCTGATCATGATGATCGCGGCCGCGGTCACCACCCGGGCGCCGTGCGCGAAGCCGTTGACCACCGCCTCGGTCGGCGGGGTGCCGTGCACGTGCTCCTCGCGCATCCGGCTGACCAGGAACACCTCGTAGTCCATGGCCAGGCCGAAGACGATGCCGATCAGGAACACCGGCAGCATGCTCATGATCGGGCCGGGCTGGTCGACGCCGAAGAGCCCGCCGAGCCAGCCCCACTGGAAGACCGCGACCACGGCGCCGAAGGTCGCCACCACCGACAGCAGGAAGCCGGCGATCGCCTTCAGCGGCACCAGGATCGACCGGAACAGCAGCGTCAGCAGCAGGAACGCCAGCGCCACGATCACCGCCAGGTACGGCAGCAGCGCCGCGCCCATCTTCGCCGACATGTCGATGTCGACCGCCGTGGTGCCGGTGACCAGCGGGCCGTCGAGCTCGCGGATCGCGTGCACCAGCTCCTCGGTCTGCGTGCTGTCCGGCGCGCTCGCCGGGATCACCTGCAGGATCGCGGTGTCCCCGGCCGGGTTGAGCACGGGCGGGCTGACCGTCACGACGCCGGCCAGGCCCTTGATGCTGGTCGCCGCCTCGGCCGCGGCGTTCTTGGCGTCGGGGCTGTCCACCACCACGGTCAGCGGCCCGTTGAAGCCCGGCCCGAACCCGTCGGTCAGCAGGTCGTACGCCTTGCGCTGGGTGGTCTCGGCGCCGGCCATGTTGTCGCCGGGCAGGCCCAGCCGCAGGTCCAGGGCCGGGATCGCGAGCACCAGCAGGCCCAGCACGGCGGCGACCAGCACGGCCACCGGGCGCCGGGTGACCAACCGGGCCCAGCGCAGCCCGCCCGACGGCTTGCCGGGGCCGGCCGCCTCCGGGTCGCGGCTGCGGCGGCCCAGCACCCGGCGGCCGGCGAAGCCGAGCAGCGCGGGCAGCAGGGTCAGCGCGATCAGCACCGCGATGATCACGGCGAACGAGGCGGCCAGCCCCATCTCGGTGAGCACCGGGATGTTCACCACGGCCAGCGCGGCCAGCGCGATGAACACGGTCAGCCCGGCGAAGGTGACCGCCGAGCCGGCGGTGCCGACCGCGCGGGCGGCGGCCTCCTCGGGGCGGCGTCCGATGCCGAGCTCGTGACGGTAGCGGGAGACGATGAACAGCGCGTAGTCGATGGCCACGGCGATGCCCAGCATCAGCGCCAGGGTGGAGGTGCTGCTGCCCAGGTCGACGAAGCCGGAGGCGATCTGGATGCCGAGCACCGCGGCGGCGACCCCGAGGATCGCGGTCAGCAGCGGCAGCCCGGCGGCGACCAGCGAGCCGAAGGTGATCACCAGCACCACCGCGGCGACCAGGATGCCCAGCACCTCGGAGTTGCCGGGGCCGCCCTGCTCCTGCACGGCGTCACCGCCGGCCTCCACGGTCAGGCCGGCGGCGCGGCCGGTGTCGGCGGCGCCGAACAGGGCCTCGCGGTCGGCGTCGGTCAGCGCGGTGGCCGCGACCTTGTAGGTCACCTGCGCGTACGCGACCGTGCCGGCCTCGTTGATGGTGCCCTGCAACGGGTCGGTGACCGCGGCCACCTGCCCGCCGGTGCGCAGCCGGGCGACGGTCTGCGCCACGGCGGCCCGGTTGGCCTCGTCGGTGAGCCTCTCCCCGGCCGGGGCGGCGAACACCACCCGGGCCTGCGCGCCGTCCGCGCCGGCGCCGGGGAACCGCGCACCGAGCAGGTCGATCGTCTCCTGGGCCTCGGTGCCGGGGATGGTGAACTCGTCGGAGGTCGGCCCCGACAGGGTGGCGGCGCCGACGCCGAGTAACGCCAGCGCGGCGAGCCAGAGCGCGAGGATGAGCCGGCGCCGGCGGAAACTGAACCGGCCGAGCCGGTAGAGGTAGGTGGCCATCGGTACTCCCGGATCGCTACGACAAGTGACCCTTGAACGATCAACGAATTCGGCTCGCGGCGCGTCGTCCCGGTGCAGGCTTCGCGTACTCCCGGCGTGGTATTCATGGCCGGGCCCGGCTACCACCACGAGACGACGACCCGGCAGCTCCGCCTCGCGTACGGTCGGCGTGATGGAGGAGAGCGGCGTCTTGCGGATCAAGCGGTGGCCCGTCACCCAGTGGCACCCGCTGCTGGTCGACGCGCTGCTCGCGGTCGTCCTGGGCGCCTTCGTCCTGAAGAACGCGGTGCTGAAGCCGGACACCGGTCTCGCGCAGACCGTGACGGTCGGGGACGTGCTGGTGGCCGTCGTGGCGTTCCTGGCGGTCCTCCAGCGCCGCAGCCATCCCCGGTCCGCGCTGCTGATCGCCACCGCCGCCACGGTCGGCGCGGTGACCCAGGGGGTGAGCAACCCCGGGCTGATCGCGGCGCTGGGCGTGATCACGTACTCGATCGCCGCGCACACCAACCGGCGCAACGGCTGGACCTGCGCGCTGGCCGCCGCGTCGGTGGTCTACGCGGCCGCCGTGTTCGCCTCCGCCGGCTGGCGCCCGGACGTGCTCGCGGTCTTCGCCTGGATCTTCATGGCCGCCGCGGTGGGCGACGCCGCCCGGTCCCACCGCGCCTACGTCGCCGAGGTCGAGGCCCGGGCGCTGCGGGCGGAGGAGACCCGCGAGCAGGAGGCGCAGCGCCGGGTGATCGACGAGCGGCTGCGCATCGCCCGAGAGCTGCACGACGTGGTCGCCCACCACATCGCGGTGATCAGCGTGCAGGCGGGCGCGGCCACCCACGTGCTGGAACGCCGGCCGGACCAGGTCGGCCCGGTGCTGGCGCACATCCGCGACGCCTCCGAGCTGGTGCTCAAGGAGATCACCTCGGTGGTCGGCGTGCTGCGCAACTCCGACGAGCAGACCAGCACCGAGCCCGCGCCCGGGCTGTCCCGGCTGCCGGACCTGGTGGGGGCGCTGGCCGCCGCGGGCTTCGCGGTCCGCCACCGGCTGCGCGGCGAGGTCCGGGAGCTGCCGGCGATGGTCGACCTGGCGGCCTACCGGATCGTGCAGGAGGCGCTGACCAACGCCCACCGGTACGGCGACGGCCGCGCCGCGCTGCTGGTCGAGTACGCACCCAGCGGCGTCATCCTGGAGGTCACCAACGACATCCGGCCGGACCGGCAGGCCGCCGGCGCGGGTTACGGGCTGCTCGGCATGCGCGAGCGCGCGTCCGCCGCCGGGGGCACCGTCACCGCCGGGCCGCTCGGCGACGGCCGGTTCCGGGTGCACGCCGTGCTGCCGGCCGCGGAGGTGCTGACCGCCGAGGCCGCGCTGACCGGCGGGACCGGCCCGGCGAAGGGCTGCATCCGGTGACCATCCGGGTGCTGCTGGCCGACGACCAGACGCTGATCCGGGCCGGCTTCAAGATGATCATCGACTCGGAGCCGGAGTTCGAGGTGGTCGGCGAGGCCTCCGACGGCCGCGAGGCGGTGGCGCTGGCCCGCACCGCGCGCGCCGACGTGGTGCTGATGGACATCCGGATGCCGCGGATGGACGGCCTGGAGGCGACCCGCCGGATCGGCGCCGACGACAACCTCGCCGGGGTACGCGTGCTGGTGCTCACCACCTTCGAGAACGACGACAACGTGGTGCTCGCCCTGCAGGCCGGCGCCAGTGGTTTCCTCGGCAAGAGCGTCGCGCCCGCCGACCTGCTGCACGCGATCCGGGTGGTGGCCGGCGGGGACGCGCTGCTCTCGCCGCGGGCCACCCGCGGGCTGGTCAGCCGGTTCCTGAGCGGGCCGGAGCCGGCCGCCGATCCGGTGCGGCCGGCGCTGACCGGGCTCACGGAGCGGGAACGCGAGATTCTCGTGCTGGTCGCGCACGGACTGTCCAACGACGACATCGCCGAGCGGCTGCACGTGTCCCCGCTGACCGTGAAGACCCACGTCAACCGGGCGATGACCAAGCTCGCCGTGCGGGACCGGGCGCAGCTGGTGGTGCTCGCGTACCGCACCGGGCTGGTCCGGCCGGGGGAGCAGCTGCCCGCGCACCCTTGAGGTTTCGGTGGTGTTACAACTACCGTGGTCGATGCATGGGAGCGCTCCCATACTCATCCCCAGGAGTTGTCGAATGCGCTTGAGAACCCTCGCCACCGCCACGGCGGCCGCCGCCGTGGTCGCCGGCACCGCCGTGCTCTGGCCCGGCTCCGCCTCCGCTGCCGAATCCCCCTTCTACGTCGACCCGCAGACCGGCGCCGCCCGCTGGGTCGCCGCCAACCCGGGTGACTCCCGGGCCGCGGTGATCCGCGACCGGATCGCCGCGGTCCCGCAGGGCCGCTGGTACACCCAGAACAACACCGCCACCGTCGCCGGCGAGGTGGACTCCTTCGTCGGGGCCGCCGCGGCCGCCGGCAAGACACCGATCCTGGTCGTCTACAACATCCCCAACCGCGACTGCAGCGGCGCCAGCTCCGGCGGCATGCCCAACCACAGCGCGTACCGGCAGTGGATCGACCAGGTGGCTGCCGGGCTCAAGGGCCGCGCGGCCGCGATCGTCCTGGAGCCGGACGTCCTGCCGATCATGACCTCCTGCCTGACCACGGCCCAGCAGGAAGAGGTCTACGCCTCGATGGCGTACGCCGGCAAGAAGCTCAAGGCCGGCTCGGCCGCCGCGAAGGTCTACTTCGACGCCGGGCACTCGGCCTGGCTGTCCCCGTCCGAGATGGCCGCACGGCTGAACCGGGCGGACATCGCCAACAGCGCCGACGGCATCTCGGTCAACGTGTCCAACTACCGCACCACCGCGGAGTCGACCACGTACGTCCGCAACGTCATCGCCGCCACCGGCGTCTCCCGGCTCAAGGGCGTGATCGACACCAGCCGCAACGGCAACGGCCCCGCGGGCAGCGAGTGGTGCGACCCGGCCGGCCGCGCCATCGGCACCCCCAGCACCAACGCGGTGTCCGACTCGATCCTGGACGCGTACCTGTGGATCAAGCTGCCGGGTGAGGCCGACGGCTGCATCGCCGGGGCCGGGCAGTTCGTCCCGCAGCGCGCCTACGACCTGGCGATCGCGGCCGGCCCGGTGACCACCCCGCCGACCACGCCGCCGACGACCCCGCCCACGACCCCGCCGACCACGCCGCCCACCACCCCGCCGACGACGCCGCCGACCAGCCCGCCGCCGGCCGGTGGCTGCGCGGTGGCCTACACCGCGAACGCCTGGTCGACCGGCTTCACCGCCGACGTGCGGATCACCAACCGCGGCCCGGCGCTGAGCTCCTGGACGCTGACCTTCACCGTGCCCGCCAACGTCACCCTGGCCAGCGGCTGGAGCGGCACCTGGAGCCAGTCCGGCAGCACCATCACCGTCCGCAACGCGGCCTGGAACGGCTCGCTCGCCACCGGAGCCACCACCAGCACCGGCTTCCAAGCGACCTTCACCGGCGCCGCCCCGGCGAACCCGACCGCCTTCACCCTGAACGGCACGCCGTGCTGATCCGGCTGGCGGCAGCCGGCGCCCTGCTGCTGGGCACGGTCCTCGCCGCGGCGGCCCCGGCGGCCGCGGCCACCGCCTGCGACGTCACCTACACCGCCAACTCCTGGAGCACCGGCTTCACCGCCGACGTGCGGGTCACCAACAACGGCGCGCCGGTCAGCGGCTGGGTGGTGAGCTGGACCTTCACCGGAAACCAGCAGGTCACCAACGGCTGGAACGCGCAGCTGACCCAGTCCGGCCGCGCGGTGACCGCGGCGGCGCCGTCGTACAACACCACGCTGGGCACCGGGGCGTCGGCGAGCTTCGGCTTCCAGGCGACGTACTCGGGCAGCAACCCGGCGCCGGCGTCCTTCGCGCTCAACGGCGTCTCCTGCAACGGCGACACCCCGCCGACCACTCCGCCGCCCTCGACCCCGCCGTCGTCCACCCCGCCGTCCGTTCCGCCGTCCACCCCGCCGACCTCGACGCCGCCGCCGGCCGGCTGCACGTCCGGGGTCCGGTGTGACGGTTTCGAGGGCACCCAGGCCGACTGGGCGGTGACCTATCCGGACTGCTCGGGCACCGGCAGGGCGGCCTTCGACACCGCGGTCGCGCACAGCGGCAGCACGTCGCTGCGCGTCGACGGGGCGGCGGGCTACTGCAACCACGTGTTCATGCGCAACACCGCGCTGCTGCCGGCGGGCGCCTCGGCGCTCTTCGTGCGGTACTGGGTGCGGCACACCACCGCGCTGCCCGCCGCGCACACCACGGCGGTGGCGCTGCGTGACGTCAACGACGGCAACCGGGACCTGCGCTTCGGCGGCCAGAACGGCGCCCTGCAATGGAACCGCGCCTCCGACGACGCCACGCTGCCGGAACAGAGCCCGGCCGGGGTGGCGCTGTCCGCGCCGCTGCCGACCGGCGCCTGGACCTGCGTGGAGTTCAAGGTCAACCAGGCGGACGGCACGATGCAGACCTGGCTCAACGGCACCTCGGTGCCCGGGCTGCTGCAGGACGGCGTGCCGACGCACGACATCGACGGCCAGTGGCTGAACCGGACCTGGCGCCCCGCCCTGGCGGACCTGCGACTGGGCTGGGAGAGCTACGGCGAGGGCGCGGACACCCTCTGGTACGACGACGTCGCCGTGGGCACCACCCGCGTCGGCTGCTGACGCACGCGGTACGGGGGCGGCGGCGCTGTGACGGCGCCGCCGCCCCCGGCCGATCGGTGAGCGAGCCGATGTGTGCCCGGCGTGTCACTCTTGGTCGGGAGAGGGGGCCGCCATGTCCTTCGAGTACGCCGGCGCCACCGTCGAGATCGTCGACGCCACCACCATCCTCGCCGCCGCCCGGGTCAACCCGGTCGAGCTGCTGCGCCGGGCCACCTTCCCGGCCCCGGTGCGCCGGGCCGGGCTGACCGTGACCAGCGCGGACACCGAGTCCGGGCCGGTGCACGTGTTCGTCGCGGAGATCCGCACCAACGACGACGACCGGCCCCAGCGGGAGCGGATCCGCGCGGTCGTGCTGGGCAACGACCCGGTCGGCACGCTGCTCGCGAAGCGGATCGCCGCCGGCGACCCGGTGGCCACCAAGATCGTGGACGGGGTGGGTGCGGCGGCCGTCGCGGCGTACAAGAAGCTCGGTCTGGACCGGCCGTCCGGGCCGGCGGCGGACCGCGAGCCGGACACCGCGGTGCTGGCCGATGCGACCGCCGGGCTGCAGGCCGCGGTGACCTACGACCAGGCCGGCGGCCTGGTGCGGCTGCGCGCCGAGGTGGCCCGCGACGAGGTCCAGCCCGCCCACCTGGCGGCCATGGTCAAGCTGACCCTGCAGGCCGTGGTCGAGCTGCTCGGGCCCGAGGCCGGCGAGTCGCCGCTGGCCGGCCGGCGCTACGTGGTCAGCCGCGAGGTCATCCCGAAGGTCGCGACGACCACCCAGACGGTCACCCTGGACCAGGTCGGCGGGCTGGCCGACGTGGTCGCCGAGCTGCGCCAGATCGCCGTGTCGTTCCGGCACCCGGAGGCGATGGCCCGGTGGGGCGCCCGCCGGCCGCAGGGCATCCTGATGTACGGCCCGCCCGGCACCGGCAAGACGATGCTGTCCCGGGCGCTGGCCAACGAGATCGGCGCCGACTTCCGCGAGATCCGCACGCCGGAGATCCTGGACAAGTGGCTGGGCGGCTCCGAGCGCAACATCAAGCAGATCTTCCGCGACGCCCGCCGCTACCGGGTGCCCACGCTGATCCTCTTCGACGAGTTCGACTCGATCATCAGCTACGCGGGCTCCGGCGGCGACGCGGCCAGCCAGGCGATCAACGCGGTGGCCGGCATCTTCAAGCAGGAGATGAACGACCTGATCGAGGCGAACCCGAACGTCATCGTGGTGGCGACGACGAACTTCCCGCACCGGGTGGACGACTCGCTGATCCGCTCGGGCCGGTTCGACGTGAAGATCTCGGTGCCCAAGCCCGACGAGGTGAGCCGGGCCGAGATCTTCCGCAAGATGATCGCTCAGCTGGTGGCGGTGCACGAGGAGCCGGGCTTCACGATGTTCGCCGACGGGATCGACACGGCCGAGCTGGGCCGGCTCAGCCACGGCATGACCGGCGCGGACATCAAGGAGATCCTGCGCCGGGTGCAGCTGACCAAGGCCATGCAGGACGCCCGCACCGGCGGCCTGGTCGAGCCGATCAGCCAGCGGGAGCTGATCGCCAGCATCAACGAGCTGCTGGGCAACCGCTGAGCAGGCGGCGGGCCCGGGACGCCGGGGTCCGCTACTGCTCGCGGTCCGCGACCACGAACAACCGGTCCGGGCGCGGGGGCCGCCGCGGGCCGCGTGAGAGGATTCGGGCCATGGCACATCAGCGTGGGACCGGCAATATCGATGCGCGGGTATCCCTCGCCCAGGACCGCGGCACCACCCCCGCCGAGCTGTACGGGCTGGCGTCGGACTCGTCGGCGCTGGTCCGCGCGGCGGTCGCGGCCCGGCCGGACGCGCCGGCGGAGGCGCTGCGGCCGCTGGCGCGCGACCGGGACCGCACGGTCCGGGAGGCGGTCGCGAAGAACCCGGCCACCTCCCAGGGCAACCTGCTGCGCCTCGTCGGCGACGCCGACCGGTGGGTGCGCTGGGCGGTCGCGGCCAACCCCGCGGTGGATGCCCGGATCCGCAGCGTGATGGCGAAGGCCCAGGACAAGGAGCTGCGCGGGCTGCTCGCGGAGATGCCCGCCCTCGAGCCCGAGCTGGCCGCGGTCCTCATCACCGACGCGTCGCCCGAGGTGCGGGAGCGGCTCGCCGCACACACCCAGGACCCCGAGGTGATCACAGAGCTGCTGCAGGACCGTACCGTCCGGGTGCGCAAGGGGCTCGCGATCAACAGGCGGACCACCGCCGAGCAGCGGCACCTGCTGGCCCAGGACCCCTCGCCGGACGTCCGCGCCGCGCTGGTGCGGGCGGTGCCGCTGGACGAGGCCGACCTGGCGGCGCTGGTGGACGACCGGTCGGTGGAGGTGCGCCGCTCGCTGGCGACCTCCGCGGTCACCCCGGAGCACATCCGGCAGGCGCTGGAGAACGACGCCGACGAGACGGTCGCGGAGGACGCCCGCCGCTACCGCGCGTCGACCGCCGACAAGCCCGCGGCCGCGGCGAAGCGCGGCGGTCACCGCCGTGCGGTCGGCACGCGTTTCCCGGGCAAGCCCACCCGATAGCCCCCGCGTTCGGCCTTGCGTGTGACGTTACGTCACAGTCCACACTGACCTCATGCGGGTCAAGGAACTGGCCGACCTCACCGGCACCACGGTGCGCACCATCCGGTACTACCACCAGATCGGGCTGCTCCCGGTGCCTGCGATGCGCGACGGCCGCCGCGCCTACGACCTGACCCACGTGGCCCGGGTGAGCCGGATCCGCTGGCTGGCCCGCGCCGGTGTGCCGCTGTCCCGGATCACCGGGCTGCTCCAGGACCGTCCCGGCGCGGGCACGATGGCCGACCTCACCGCGACCGCCGCGGCCATCGAGGAGCAGATGGCCCAGCTGGAGGCGCAGCGGGAGCTGGTGTGCCGGCTGCTCGAGGCCGCCGTCCGCGGCGACCTGCTCTCACCCATGCCGGCGGTGGCCGCCCGCTTCTACGAGGGCCTGCTGGAACGGGCCCCCGACGAGAAGGTCCGGCGGGAGATCCGGCGCGAGCGCGACTTCGTGGAGCTGGCCTACTACCGCGGCGACATGCCTGCCGAGGCGGAGGCGGTCTACCACGGCTTCACCGAGGCGCGGCTGCAGGAGAGCCTGGCCAGCTACTGGGAGATCGCCCACCGGTCACCGGAGGACCACGAGGTCGACCAGGTGGCGCTGGCCACGGTGGAACGCATGGTGGGCCGGCTCGGCCCCCGGTTCTCCCGGCTGGCCGCCGCGCTCGACCCGGCGACGGTCCGCCGCGCCGCCGAGCTCTACGTCCGGGTCTCCGGCGACGACGAACGGCTCAGCCGGGCCATCGCCGACACCCTCATCCGCACCATCGAGGAGGTACGGGGCCGATGACCACCACTGCGATCATCGACGTGCGGGAGCTGGTCAAGCGGTTCGGCCGGTGCGCCGCCGTGGACGGGCTCGACCTGGCCGTCACCGCCGGGCAGGTGCACGGGTTCCTCGGCCCGAACGGGGCCGGCAAGACCACCACCATCCGGGTGCTGCTCGGGCTGTACCGGGCCGGCGCCGGCCACGTCCGGGTGCTCGGCCTCGACCCGGCCGTGCGGTCCGCGGCCATCAACCGGCGGACCTCGTACGTGCCCGGCGAGCTCCACCTCTGGCCCAACCTGACCGGCCGGCAGTGCCTGGACGCGCTGGCCGGGCTGCGGGGCGTACGGGACGAGGCCGCCGAGCGGCGGCTCGCCGACGCGTTCGCGCTGGACGTGCGCAAGCGGGTGCGCGCCTACTCCAAGGGTAACCGGCAGAAGGTGGTGCTGGTCGCCGCGTTCGCCGCCCCCACCGACCTGCTGATCCTGGACGAGCCGACCTCCGGCCTGGACCCGCTGATGGAGGAGGTGTTCCGGCAGTGCGTCCGGGAGGCGGTGGCCGCCGGGCGTACGGTGCTGCTGTCCAGCCACATCCTCAGCGAGGTCGAGCAGCTCTGCGACACCGTCACCATCATCAAGGACGGGCGGCTCGTCGAGTCCGGGCGGCTGGCGGCCCTGCGGCACCTGGCCGCCTCGCGCGTCACCGCCCGGGTGGCCGACGGGCACCGTACGGCGGTCACGGCCGGGCTGCGCGGGCTCGGGCTGCTCAACGGCGACCCGCCCGGCGCCGAGCTGACCCTGAGCGTGCCCCGCGAGCAGGTCCCGCCGGTGCTGGAGCTGCTCGCCCGCACCGGTGTCGTCGACATCACCTGCACCCCGGCCAGCCTGGAGGACCTCTTCCTGCGGCACTACGAGACGGTGCAGCGGTGACCACCGTACGGCTGCTGCTGCGCCGGCACCGGCTGCTGATCGGGTCCTGGCTGGTGTTGTTGTGGGCGCTGTGTGCCGCGACGCCGTGGGCGTACCAGAACACGTACCCGACGGCGGAGGCCCGCGCCGTCGCGGTGCACCAGGCCCGCGCCGAGACCGCCTCCACCCTGCTGCTCGGGGAACTGCCGCTGCCGGGTACGCCGGCCCAGATGTTCGCCTGGGAGATCGGCGGCATCGTCAGCATCCTGGTGGCGATCTTCGCGGTGCTGCTCGCGGTGGCCCTGACCCGGGCCGGCGAGGACGACGGCACCCTGGAGCTGATCCGCGGCTCCGGGGTGGCCCGCCGGACCCCGCTGCTGGCCGCGCTGACCGTGCTCACCGCGGTGGCCGCGACCGCCGGACTCGGGGCGGGCGTGGCGGCCGGGCTGTGGAGCGGTCACGTGGACGGCGTCACCTGGTCCGGCGCCGCCGCGTTCGGCGCCGCGCTGACCCTGGTGTGCCTGCTGTTCGGCACTCTCACCGCGGTGCTGGCGCAACTCGCCTCGACGGCGCCGACAGCCCGCCTGCTCGGCTCGGCCGGTCTCCTGCTGGCGTTCGTCCTGCGCGGGGTGGCGGACGTCCGCGACGTGGGCCCGCTGAACTGGGTCAGCCCGCTGGCGGTCCGGGCCACGGTGCTGCCGTTCACCGCGAACCGCTGGTGGGCGCTGGGCGTGCACCTGGCGGTGGCGGTGCTGCTCGGGGCGGTCGCGGTGACCCTCGACGGCCACCGGGAGTACCGCGCCGGGATGGTCCATCGCCCGGAGACCCGGGACACCCGGCTGCCGGTGCGCTCCGTGCGGGGACTGCGGCTGCGGCTGGCCCGCCGCTCGCTGCTGATCTGGACTTGCGCGGTGGGCGGGCTGGCCGTGTTCTTCACCGCGATGGGCTCAGGGGTGGTCGATCAGAGCCGCACCGGCGAGGTCGGCGGCTTCCTGGGTGCGCAGCTCGGCGCCGACCCGGTGGCCGGGTTCTGCCGGTACGCCGCCACGCTGCTCGGCATCGTCGTCGGCGCGTACGCGATCCTCCAGGTCTCGCAGTATCACCGCGAGGAAGCCGAGGGCCGCACCGCGCTGCTGCTGTCCACCGGCATCCGCCGCCGCGCGCCGCTGCTGGCCCAGACCGCAACCGCCCTGCTGACCAGCGCCGCAGTGCTGGCCGTCGCCGCCGTGCTGGCCGCGGCCGTCGCACCCGCGACCATCGGCGGCACGGACCCGGCGCTCCGGATGTTCGTCTTCGTCGCCGGGCAATGGCCGGCCACCGCCGCGATGGCGGGGGCGGCGGCGATGCTGGCCGGGCTCTGGCCGCGGGCGCTGGGCGTGGCCTGGCTGCCGCTGGCCGCCGGTGGGGTGTTCGCGCTGCTGGGCACGCTGCTGGAGGTGCCCCGGCGGATCCTGGACTGGGGGCCGTTCCAGCAGGTCCCGGACCCGGTGGCGGCCCACCCGGACTGGTGGGGGCTGCCGGCACTGCTGCTGCTCGCGGCGGTGACCGCCGGCATCGGACTGCTGGCCGCGGGCCGCCGCGACCTCCTGGCCGGCTGACCCACCGGAAACCCGTTACGGGTGGGCGGTGAGGGCGTGGGCGGCGAAGTCCGGCTCGGCGACCGGTTTGCCGAAGTGGTAGCCCTGGGCCAGCTGGTAGCCGAGGCGGTACAGCTCCGCCGCCTGTTCCGCCGTTTCCACGCCCTCGGCGACCGCGGACAGGCCGAGGCCCTCGCTGACCCGGATCAGGGCCGTCGCGATGACGGCGTGCCGGCCCGCCATGGTGATGTTGTCGACGAACGACTTGTCGACCTTGAGGACGTCCACCGGGACCTGCTGGAGCAGGCCGAGTGACGAGTGGCCGGTGCCGAAGTCGTCGAGCGCGATCCGGACGCCCAGCTCGTGCAGCTCGTTGAGGGTCTGTACGGCCTGGCCGCCGCCGAACACCGCGGTCTCGGTGACCTCCACGGTGAGCCGGTCGACGGGCAGGCCGGTCTCCGCCAGGGTGCGGGCGACCACCGCGGCGAAGCCGGGCTGGGCGAGCTGGCGGGCCGAGACGTTGACGCTGATCTTGCTCGGGGCCTGGGTGCCCCAGTCGGCCAGCCACTCGACGGCCTGGGCGCACGCGGTGCGCAGGATCCACTCGCCCAGCTCGATGATGAGCCCGTTGTGCTCCGCGGCCGGGATGAACCGGTCCGGGGAGATCATGCCGCGTTCCGGGTGGTCCCAGCGGACCAGCGCCTCCACCGCCCGCAGCCGGCCGTGCGGCAGCTCCACGATGGGCTGGTAGACCATCCGGAACTGGCCGGCGTCCAGCGCGGTGCGCAGTTCGGCGCCGAGGCGGGCCTGCTCGTCGGCGTTGTCGTCCAGTTCGACGGTGTGCCGGCGGCAGGCGCCACCGCCGCTGCGCTTGGCGGCGTACATGGCGACGTCGGCGCGGCGGAGCACCTCGACGGCGTCGTCGGTGCCGGTGGCGTCGGCGATCCCGATGCTGGCGCTGACCAGCAGGTCGTGCCCGCCGGCGCGGACGGGCTCGTGCAGCGTGCCGGCCAGCCGGGCCATCGTGGCATCGACGGCCGCGGCCGTCCTTCCGGTCAGCAGCACCGCGAACTCGTCGCCGCCCATCCGGGCCACCAGCGCGTCCGGGCCGGCCGCGCGGAGCAGGCGTTCCGCGACGGCGATCAGCAGCCGGTCGCCGATCGCGTGCCCGAGTGCGTCGTTGACCTCCTTGAAGTCGTCCAGGTCCAGCAGCGCCACCTGCATCGTGCCGGTGGCCAGGCCCTCGGTCAGCCCCTGCTCCAGGCGGCGGCGGTTGGCCAGCCCGGTCAGGTCGTCGGCCATCGCGAGGTCCTCGAGCAGGTCGGCCTGGTGCTGGACCTGGGACACAAAACCGGCCATCCGGATCACCACGAGGACGAACAGGATGACGGCGCCGGCGGCGATCACCAGCCGGTCCACCGCGTTGTCGCCGATGCCGGGCACGAACAGCAGCGCGGGGGCCAGCAGCGAGCTGACCGCCAGCAGGACCAGCCGGGACCGGCCCACCCGGGCGTCGCTGGGCCGGCTCGCCGTGGTGCCGGTCCAGCGCATGGACGGGTGCAGGGCGGCCGCCGCCCACCAGATGTAGGAGAGCAACCAGCCGGACTCGAGCAGGCTGCCGCCGTCGGACTCGGAGTAGAGCGAGAGCAGCGAGTAGGAGACGTCCGCCGCGAGCAGCAGCAGCGCCGCGACGCTCAGCAGCCATGCGCTGGTCGAGCGGGCGCCCGAGCTGGTGAAGAACCGCGCCAGTATCGCCAGCAGCAGGGCGTCGGCGGCCGGGTAGGCCACCCCGATGACCCGTTCCAGCGTCGAGGCGGTCGAGCCGGCCGCGATCGGGTGCATGACGAACACCCAGAACACCAGGCCGATGCCGATCGCCACGATGGCCGGGTCGACCAGGCCCCGGAGGTCGACGCCGCGGCGCCGGCCCCGGCTGAGCTGCACCAGACCGACAACCAGCATCGGGTACGCGCACAGATAGAAGAAGTCGGCCGCGGACGGGTACGGCTCCTGGTCCAGGATGTACTTGTAGTACTCCCAGACGAGGTCACCGATGACCCAGGTGGTCTGCCCGGCGGCGAACCAGTACCACATGCGGGGCCGGGCGGGGCGGTGCAGGCGGACCGCCAGCGGGATCAGCAGGCACGACAGCAGCCCGATGATGTTGTAGATGACGTTGGCCGCGAGCCCCTCGTACGGCAGCAGGCTGTGGCCGGCCGTGGCGAGCCCGCCGACGACCAACCACCACCACCAGAGCCGCTTATGCCACACGGAATGCCATCGGTCGGCGCCGCGGCCACCTGAGAATTTCACCCGGGCACGCGACGGCCGTCACGCCGCACGCAGCCGCCTCCGGTCCGGCGGTCAACCCGGGAAGGCGCGGTCGACCAGGGCAGCCGTGTCCAGCCCGCGCGGCAGCGTGCCGAACGAGTGACCCCAGTCGCCGCCGAGCCGGCTGGCACAGAACGCGTCGGCCACCACGGCCGGGGCGTGCCGCACCAGCAGCGACCCCTGCAACACCAGCGCCATCCGCTCCACCACGCGGCGGGCGTCGGTCTCCAGATCCTCGCCCGCGCCCAGCAGGCCGGTCAGCTGCGCCGCGGCCGCGTCGAGGCGCGCGTCGGCACCCGCCGCGGCGCCCACCTCGGCCCGGAACGCCTCCAGGCCGGCCGGGTCGCGGCGCAGCGCGCGCAGCACGTCCAGCGCCTGCACGTTGCCGGAGCCCTCCCAGATCGAGTTCAGCGGGGCGTCCCGGTACAGCCGGGGCAGGCCCGACTCCTCGACGTAGCCGTTGCCGCCGAGACACTCCAGGGCCTCGCCGACCACGGCGGGCTGCCGCTTGCACACCCAGAACTTGCCGACCGCGATCGCCAGGCGGCTGAAGGCGCGCTCACCGGCGTCACCGCGCGCCCCTCGGTCCACGGCCCCGGCCAGCCGCAGGGCCAGCGCTGTCGCGGCCTCCGACTCCACCGCCAGGTCTGCCAGGACGTTGCGCATCAGCGGTTTGCCGATCAGCGGCCCGCCGAAGGCGGACCGGTGCCGCGCGTGATGCACGGCCTGGACCAGCGCCGCGCGCATCCCTGCGGCCGATCCGGTCACGCAGTCCAGCCGGGTCATCGCGACCATCTCGATGATGGTGCGCACGCCCTGGCCCTCAGCGCCGACCGGCCAGGCCACCGTGTCGTCGAACTCGGGCTCGCTGCTGGCGTTGCTGCGGTTGCCGAGCTTGTCCTTGAGCCGCTGGATGGCGAACGGGTTGCGCTCGCCGCCGGGCAGCACCCGCGGCACCAGGAAGCAGGTGAGCCCGGCCGGGGCCTGGGCCAGCACCAGGAACAGGTCGCACATGGGCGCGCTGGTGAACCACTTGTGGCCGCGCAACCGGTAGGTGCCGTCGGCGGCGGGCAGGGCGGAGGTCGTGTTCGCGCGGACGTCCGAGCCGCCCTGCTTCTCGGTCATGCCCATCCCGGCGAGCAGGCCCCGCTTGGCCGCCGGGGTCCGCAGGCCGGGATCGTAGACCCGGGCGGTGAGCAGCGGCTCGTAGACGGCGGCCAGCTCCGGGGCGTGGCGCAGGGCCGGGACGACCGCGTACGTCATCGAGATCGGGCACGAGTGGCCCGCCTCGACCTGGCTCCAGGTGAACAGGCCGGCCGCGCGGGCGACGTGGGCGCCGGCCCGCTGGTCCGCCCACGGCGCGCCGGCCAGGCCCTCGGTGACCGCGACCTCCATCAGGTGGTGCCACGCGGGGTGGAACTCGACCTCGTCGACGCGGTGGCCGTATCGGTCGTGGGTGACCAGGCGGGGCTCGTACACGTTGGCGTCGGAGGCCCAGCGCTGCGCCTCCGCCTGCCCGCCCAGCTTGCCGAGCCGGTGCAGGTCGTCGGCGGCCCAGCCGGCGCCCTGCAGGGTGAGGTGCTCCAGCAGGGCGGCGTCGGCGGCGATGTCGTGGCCGGCCAGCGGCGGCGGCTGGTTGACGACCTCGTGGGTAGGCATGCCCCCAAACTTAGGCCCCGGCGGCGGGTGGGGACCAGGTGCGAGCCATCTCCGCGATCCGCTCGGCGACCCCGCCCGGGTCGACGACCTGGTGCAGGTGCCGGCCCGGGATCCGCTCGACGGCCCAGCCCCGGGCGGCGGCCTCGTTCGCCACCTGGTCGTACGGCGGGCCGAACAGCAGGTAGCCGCACGGCTGCGCGTCCCAGCCGGCCGGCACCGGGATCAGCTGCTCGTAGAAGCTCAGCGGCAGCCGGGGCTGCTCGGCCTCGACGGCGGCGCGGACGGCCGGCTCCGGCAGCATCGGCGCCACCTCCGACTCGTCGAACCAGGTGGTCCACGGCGGCAGGATGCCGTCGACGGCCCGCTCCCGCAGGAACGGCAGCGCCTCCGCCGGCACCACCGGGGTCGGCCCCTGCCGGGCCGGCAGCGACGCGTCGACGAACAGGCAGCCGACCACCGGCCGGGTCGCCGCGGCGACGACCACCGGCACGAACAGCCCGGCGTTGCTGTGCGCGACGAGCACGACGGAACGGCCGGCCGGCACCGCGTCGACGGCCGCGCCGACCGCCGCCACCACCCGCGGCCAGAACGGGGGCCCGCCCGCGCCGACACCGGCCAGCGACGGCACGACCACGGTGGCTCCGCGCCCGCGCAGCCGCTCGGCGACCGGCGTCCAGGTCCCGGGCCCGACCGACGGGCTGTGCACCAGTACAAAAACGGCGTCCATGGTGCTCACGGTGTCGGAAACCGGCCGCCGTGACCAGTGCGGCGCGTGCGCCCTGAGCGAAACCGCGCCGGCCCCAGGCTGTCCAGACAGGAGTGACGGCGAAGGCCCGGCCCCGCTCAGGTGCGGGGCCGGGCCTTCGTGGCGTTTCCGGTCAGTTCTGCAGGACGCCGCGGTCGGCGAGCAGCTTCGCCTGCTGCGGCCAGGTCACCAGGCTCGGCGAGAAGCGCATCCCGGCGGCGGCGATGGCGGCCCGCAGGGTGGCCTCGTCGGCCGCGGCGAGCTGGGCGAAGGTGGTGATGCCGGCGGCGACCAGGGCGGCGGCCATCTTCGGGCCGATGCCCTCGATCCGGATCAGGTCGTCCGGGGCGGCCGGTGCGGTGCTGTCGGGGGTGCGCTGCGCCGGGACCGGGTCGGCGCTCGCGGTCGGCTCGGCGCTCTCGGTGGTGGCGGGCTCGGTGCTGTCCGCCGGCTCCGGGGTCGGAGTCGGGGTCGGGGTCGGGGTCGGGGTCGGGGTCGGGTCGAGCGCGGGGGCCGGCTCGGTGAGCGCCGCCGGGGCCGCGATCACCGGGTCGGTGGTCGCCGGGGCGGTGGTCGCCGGGGCGGTGGCCGCCGGCGCGGTGGCTTCCGCAGCCGTGGCTTCGGCGGTGGTGGCTTCGGCGGTGGTGAGGGGCTCGACGGCCGGGGCGCGGTCGGCTGCCAGGTCGTCGGCGAGGGCATGGAAGCCGCGCTGGTCGCCCTCGGCCAGCAGGCGGGCCTGCGCGGGCCAGGTCGCCAGGTTGGGGGAGAGGCGCAGCTTGGCGGCCTTGACGGTGGCCCGCAGGTCGGCGAGGTCGGCGTCGGCCAGCTCGCGGTAGGTGGTGATGCCGGCGGCGGCCAGGGTCGCGGCGATCTTCGGGCCGATGCCCTCGATGCGGGTCAGCTTGTCGCCCACCGGCGCGGCGCCGGTCCCGGCGGAAACCGGGGCGGCGGCGACGGGCTCAGCCTCCGGCACGACGACGGCAGCCGGCTCGGCCACCGCAACCGGCTCGGCGTCGGCGAACGGCTCGGCGTCGGCGGCGGGCTCAGCGACCGCAACGGTCTCGGTGTCGGCGAACGGCTCGGCCACCGCGTCCGGCTCGGCGACGGGCTCGGTCACCGAGGTGTCAGACGCGGCTACCGAAGAGTTGTCGGACGTAGCGACCGGCGAGGTGTCGGACGCGGCGGTGAGGACGGGCTCCGGGTGCGCGACCGGCTCGGTCTCCGCGGCGACGGGCTCGGCGTCGAACTCAGGCGCCTCGGCCGGCGAGGCCTCCACGATGGCCGCGACCGGCTCCGCAACCGGCTCGGCGGCGGTCACGGCAACCGGCTCCGCGACGGGCTCGGTGGCGGTCTCGGCAACCGGCTCCGCGACCGGGTCGGTGGCGGTGTCGGTGACCGGCTCCGGCTCTGCGGCGGTCTCGGTGGCCGGCGGAGCGACAGCCGTCGCCGCAGCGGGAGCCGCGGCCGCGGACCGGCGGTTGACGAGGATCCGTCCCCAGATCAGCCAGCCCGCGAGCAGGCCGACCAGGAGGGCGGCAACGATGGACAGGAGCATTGCCACGGCATGCCTCCGAAGACGAGGGTCGAGATGTAGGCGCGCAGCTTCGCACATCTCGATACCGCCCCGGTTGCGGCGTGCCGTTTTTTCGGCCACCGGACGGGTGATTTCCCCACGAGCCGGTCAGGGGCGCGGCCTCAGCAGCGTGATCCGGCTCGCGCCGAGCTCCGTCACGTACAGATTCCCGGTGCTCAGGTCCTGGGTCACGTCGAGTGGCTGGCTGAATCCGGTCAGGCCGGTGAGGCCCGTGGTCCGGTTGCTCAGCGTGCCGTTCGGCGCCACGTCGAAGGTCTCGATGTCCTGCCCGGCCGAGTAGCGCACCACCAGCAGCTTGCCGTCCAGCGCGCCGCCGCGGTACTCGATCGCGCCGTTCGCCGAGGCGTGCAGGCCCGCGTCGTACGTGCCGGCCAGGTCGAAGTTCGGGTCCGGCAGCGTGCCCACCGGGTACGCGCCCACCTGGTACGGGTCCGTGCCCGCGGTCGGGTTGCCGCCGGCCAGCACCCACTCGCAGCGTTGCGGGTTCGGGTGGCCGTAGTAGCGGCCCGGCTTGACGTCGAACACGTAGTCGGTCTCGGCGGTCGGCACCGACGTCAGCCCCGGCACGGCCGGTCCGGTGTAGCCGCGGCGCGCGCAGGACGCGGGCAGCGGCGCCGGCGTCGCGGGCGTGTTCCCGCCGGCCGCGGAGCCGTTGGTCGGCGCGTACAGGTGGCCGTTGCGGTGCCAGACCAGGTCGTACGCGTTCCGCACCCCGGTCGCGTGGAGGGTCAGCGGGGCCCCGGCCGCGTACGGGTCGTAGCCGCCCCCGTCCGCCGTCTTCACGTCGATCGGCGTACCGGTGAACGCCGCGGTGTCGAACCGCAGCACGGCCGCGCTGAGCAGTTGCTCGGGCCGGTTGCCCCACGTCGAGTCGGCGGCGCCCATCGCGTTGTTCGCGCCCTGCGAGACGTAGAGCGCGCCGTCGGGTCCGAAGGCGAGCGAGTTCGTCTCGTGGTCCTTGACCGAGCGCGGCAGGTTGACCACCACCGGCGTGTAGGTGGCCAGGTTCGTGCCGCTGAGCCGGCCGATCCGGCCCGACCAGTCCGGCACGTTCAGCGGGCCCACGTACTCGTAGTTGTCGGTCACCCAGAGGTTCCCGGCCGGGTCGAAGGCCATGCCGATCACCGTGCGGGCGGGCGCGCCGGGCAGCCCCAGCGCGGCCGCGTTGTCCCGGACCGCGGTGTTGATCGTGGCGGTGCCCAGGGTGCCGTCGGCGTTGACCGGGAAGCGGAAGATGCGCCCGTCGAGCGTGCCCGCGTACAGGCGGTTGTCGGGGCCCTTGAGCACCGTCGTGAAGGACGCGCCGGTCGCGACGCCGACCACCTTGTCGAAGGCGGCCCCGCCGGTGCCGCCGCCGGCTCCGGTGGTGAAGACGATCGAGTACGGGGTGAACGCCCGCCCGCTGACGTCCTGCACCCCGCTGGTCAGGCTGAACCGGTACGTCGTGTTCGCCGCCAGCGGCGCGGTCGGGGAGAGGTTCACGACGTCCCCGCCGCCGCTGGTGATGGTGGTGGCCGGCACCGCCGTGCCGTCGGCGACCCGGGTCAGCGTCACCGTCGCCGCGGTCAGCGTGGCCTGGTCGACGCCGCCGTTGGGCAGGACCAGATCCTCGACCACGCTGCCGGTCGGCGGCACACCGGTGGCGCCGTTGGCGGGTGTGCTGGTGCGCACGCCGGGGATCGCGCCCGCGCCGGGCACGCTGGCCACGTCCACGTAGTTGAGCTTGGTGTTGGTGCCGCCGGCCGGGCTCAGCGTGAGCCGCCCGTCGGTGACCCGGACCGTCCGGGTCGCGGTGGCGTGCTTGACCGACGCGGCCGGGGTGAAGGCGGCGACGGCGTTCTGGTCCTCGATGCTGAGCCAGTGCGTGCTGTCCACGGCGGTGCCCGCGTCGCCGACCGCGGCCGTCACCGTGTACGTGCCGTTCGGCACGACGGCCTCCCACGAGCCGGGCGTGGTCACCCCGGTGGACCCGGCCGGCAGCTGGGCGTGGATCAGCGTGGCCAGCCGCACGTCGGCCTGCCCGGCGGCCGGGTTCCGGTTGCGGCCGTTGCCGGCCAGGCTCAGCGGCGTCGCGGTGCCCAGCTGCACCCAGCCGTAGCCCCGCGCAGCGGCGAACGCGTCACCGGAGTCGCGGACGTAGCCGGCCGGCGGCGCGGTCGCCGCGTCGGAGAAGTTCACCTTGAGCGCGTACGCGGCCGGAGTGGCCGTGACGGCAGCGGAGCGCGGCGACTCGGCGCCGGCGCTGTCCACGGCGGCCACGGTGTAGGAGTACGCAGTGCCGTTGGCGGCGGTGAGATCCAGCCAGCTCGTCGCGGCGACCGGAGCGGTGCCAGACACCAGGGTGGTGCCCCGGTAGACGCGGTATCCGGCAGCGGCGGACGCCGTCCAGGCCAGCGCGACCTGCGAGTCGCCCGGTGTCGCGGTCAGCCCGGTGGGCGCCTCGGGCGCGCCGACCCGCGCGATCTCCAGGTGGTTCAGCTTGGTGTTGGTGCCGCCGGTCGCGTCGACGGTCAACCGCCCGTCGCTCACCGGCACGGTCACGGTGGCGGTGCGGTACTCGGCGGCGGCGGTGGAGACGAAGCCGGACACCGCGGTCACGCCCTCGGCGCGGACGGTGTGCGCGCTGTCGTAAGCCGGCTGGTCGCCGACCGACACGGTGACCTGGTAGGTGCCGGCGGGCAGCGCGTACTCCCATGCGCCGGGAGTGGTCACGCCGTTGGTGCCGCCGACGTCGCCGTACTGCAGGTGGATCAGCGTGTTGAGCCGGGCGTCGATCCCGGCCCGGGCGCGGTCGCGCGTGTTGCGGCTCAGGTCCAGCGGGTCGTGTGTGCCGGCCGTCACCCAGCCCGAGCCGCGCGCGGCGTCGTAGCCGAGCCCGGTGTCCGCGGTGTAGCCGGCCGGGACCGCCGACGCGGCCGGCTGGAAGTTGACCTTCGCGACCGGGGTCACCGCCGCCTGCGCGGGCGCCGCGGCTGCGAACGGCGCGACGAGGGCGGCCACGGCCACTGTCCACAGAAGACGACGCACGACGAGCCCCCAGACCGGCCCGCACAGGCCTGGCGGCAGCCTGGCACGGACGTCGCGCCACGCTCACTGTCAGCAATCTGTCTGCTCCGTTTCCCCAGGTCAGCGCCGGACCGAATGGTCTTGCTCGGACCGTTGGGCACGAACGGATACAGCGCCCGTAAGCGCCGATCATCGAGCGGATCCGGCTGACCCGGTACAGATCACCTGCGGGCCGGCGGTCTACTGTGGCCGGCGCCGGCGGGCGATCGTGTAGAGGTCCCGGGCCGGGCCGATGAGCTGCCCGGCGGCCGGCCACACCGCCCGCAGCCGCCGGTGCAGCGGCACCGCCTCGGCCCTGCCGGCAGCCATCGCCGTGACCCTCTGTGCCATGCTGCTGGCCACCTGGTCCGTCGTCGCCGTCCGCACGGTGCGCGCGGCCCGCCGGGGTGACCTTCTCCGGCCTGCGCCGCCCGCGTAGCCTCTGAGCAGGGCCGCGACGAGATGAGTGAGGGAGCCGTTGGCCACGGATCTGCTCGCCGAGCTGGCCGGCGCACGCCGCCTGGCCGTGGCACACGACCGGCCCGACCTCGCCGGACGGCTGGACCGCGCGACGGTGCAGCTGCGCGGCGAAGAGGTCACCGTCGCGGTGGTGGGCGAGTTCAAGCAGGGCAAGAGCACGCTGGTCAACGCGCTGCTGCGGACCGACGTCTGCCCGGTCGACCCCGACGTGGGCACTGCTGTGCCCACGGTGCTCCGCTACGGCAAGGAGCCCTCGGTCACGCTGCGGGTGCCCGCCGCCGACGGCTCCGCGGAGGCCGTCGTGGTGCCGTTCGACCAGCTCCTGCCGGAGGTCACCGCGGCCACGCCGACCGCACGCAGCGTGGAGGTCCGGCTGGACCGGCGGCTGCTCGGCACCGGCCTGTCCTTCGTCGACACGCCCGGCGTGGGCGGCCTCAACTCCGCGCACGGCAACCTCACCCTGGGCGCGCTGACCGGGGCCGCGGCGGCGCTGTTCGTCACCGACGCGTCCCAGGAGCTCACCGCGCCCGAGGTCGCGTTCCTGCGCCGGGTGCTGGAGCGCTGCCCGGTCGCCTGCTGCGTCGTCACCAAGATCGACCTCTACGACGAGTGGCGGCGCATCGTCGAGCTGAACGCCGCTCACCTGGCCGCGGCGGGCATCGACGTGCCGATCGTGCCGGTCTCGTCGTTCCTCCGGCTGCGCGCCCAGGCCCGGGAGAACGCCGAGCTCAACGCCGAGTCCGGCTACCCGAGGCTGGTCGAGCTGCTGCGCCGCGACGTGCTCGGTGCGGCCCGCGCGGGGGCCCGCACGGCCGCGCGCGCCGAGCTGGCGTTCGTGGTGGGCCAGCTGCGCGAGCGAGTGGCGGCCGAGCAGGCCGCGGCGAGCTCACCCGCCGCGGCGGAGACGCTGGTCCACCGGTACGCGGAGAAGCAGCGCCGCACCCGCACGCTGGGCTCCTGGCAGACCGTGCTGGGCGACGGCATCCAGGACCTCACCGCCGACGTCGACCACGACCTGCGCGAACGCCTGCGCACGATGCTGCGCGAGGGCGAGGAGCTGCTGAACGAGTCGGACCCGCGCGACACCTGGCAGGACTTCCAGGCCTGGGCCGCCCGGGAGGCCGCCGCGGCCGCGGTGGACAACCTGATGCTGCTGGCGAACCGCACCGAGCAGCTGGCCCAGGAGGTCGCGGCCCGCTTCGACCTGGAGTACGAGGGCCTCGACCTGGACCTGCCCGCCCCCGAGCAGGGCCTGGTCAAGGTGTCCGACCTGGACGTGGACTTCCACCGCTCCGGCATGCAGCAGTTCCTCGGCGCGTTCACCGCCGCCCGGATCACCTACGGCGGCTTCTACATGCTCGGCGCCCTCGGCGCGCTGTTCAACATCGCCGTCGCCGCGCCGATCGGCATCATCGCCGGCCTGACCCTGGGTCGCCGGCTGGTCAAGCAGGAACGCGAACGGCAGATCCAGCAGCGCCGCCAGCAGGCCCGGTCCGAGCTGCGCCGCTACGTCGACGACGTGTCGTTCCACGTGGGCCGCGACTCGCGCGAGGCGGTCCGGCGCACCCAGCGGCTGCTCCGCGACGAGTTCGCCGCCCGCGCCGCCGCGGTCGAGCGCTCGACGGCGGCCGCGGCCTCGGCGGTCCGCGAGACGGCCGCCCTGCCGAACGACCAGCGCCAGGCCCGGGCGAAGCAGCTGGCCGCCCTGCGCGCGGAACTGGACCGGCTGGCATGACCCTGCTCAACGACGTGCGGGACCTGCTGGACCGGACGCTGGCCGGCACGGCCGACCCGGCGGTGCGGGCGGCGATCACCGACGCCCGCCGCCGGCTCGGCGAGCCGCTCCGGGTCGCGCTCGCCGGCAAGGTCAAGGCGGGCAAGTCCACGCTGCTCAACGCGCTGGTCGGCGAGGGCCTGGCGCCCACCGACGCGGGGGAGTGCACCCGCATCGTCACCTGGTACGCCGACGGCCCGACCTACGCCGTCACCGCCCACCTGACCGACGGCAGCACCCGGGCGCTGCCGTTCCACCGGGTCGGCGGCGCCGTGCGGATCACCCTCGACCGGCCCGCCGCCGAGGTCGGCCACCTGGAGGTCCGGGTGCCCAGCTCGCGGCTGCGCCGGCACACCCTGATCGACACCCCCGGCATCGCGTCGCTCTCCACCGACGTGTCTTTGCGGACCACGGCGTTCCTCGACGCGGAGGCCGACCGCCCGGCGCAGACCGACGCGGTCATCTACCTGCTGCGCCACCTGCACGCCGGCGACGTGCGGTTCCTGGAGTCGTTCCACGGCGACGAGCTGGCCAGCGGCACCCCGGTCAACACGGTCGGCGTGCTGTCCCGCGCCGACGAGATCGGCGGGGCCCGGCTCGACGCGATGGAGGCCGCCGCCCGGGTCGCCGCCCGCTACGCCGCCGACGACCGGCTGCGCCGGCTCTGCCCGGTGGTCGTGCCGGTCGCGGGCCTGCTCGGCGCGGCGGGCGCGACGCTGCGCGAGGACGAGTACCGCACGCTGGCCGCGGTGGCCACGGCGCCGATGGCCGACGTGGTGGAGCTGCTGCTCACCGCCGACCGCTTCGCGTCGTCGGCACCGGAACGGCGTGAGGCGCTGCGCCGCCTCGGCCTGTTCGGGGTACGGCTGTCGGTCCGGCTGATCCGCGAACAGAAGGTGCACGACTCCGCCGACCTGGCCGCCGCCCTGACCGCGCACAGCGGCATCGACCGGCTCCGGGAGGTCTTCGCGGCCCAGTTCGTCGGGCGCAGCGAGGTGCTCAAGGCCCGCTCGGCCCTCGCCGTCCTCGACGAATACCTGGACCCCGGCTCGGCGCCGGCCGCCGAGGCGGAACGGATCCGGGCCAGCGCCCACGAGTTCGTCGAGCTGCGGCTGCTGCACCTGCTGCGCTCGGGACGCCTGCCGGGCACCGCGGCGCAACTGTCCGAGATGGACCTGCTGCTCGGCGGGGCGGGCAGCGCCGCGTACCTGCGCCTGGGCCTGCCGGCGGACGCGGCGCCGGAGCGGATCATGGCGGCGGCGGGGGAGGCGCTGGCGCGCTGGCAGATGCTGGCCGAGCACCCGTTCTCGGCGCGGGAACTGCGCACGGCCGCCCGCGCGGTCACCCGCAGCTGCGAGGGCCTGCTGGCCGCGGTCCGGCCGGCACCGGGACCGGGATAGCTGGCGGGGGCGCGTCATGCTGGGTTGGTGCGCCTCATCCTGAACGTCCTCTGGTTCATCTTCGGCAGCGGTTTTGTGCTGGCGCTGGGTTACGGTCTCGCGGCCCTGCTGTGCTTCGCCCTCGTGGTCACCATCCCGTTCGGCGTGGCGGCGCTGCGGCTGGCCTCGTACTCGCTGTGGCCGTTCGGCCGCACACTGGTCACCCGGCCCACCGCGGGGGTCGCCTCCGGGCTCGCGAACGTGCTCTGGGTGGTGATCGCCGGCTGGTGGCTGGCCCTGGGCCACGTGCTGGCCGGCGTCGCCCAATGCGTGACGATCATCGGCATCCCGTTCGGCGTCGCGAACTTCAAGCTGGTCCCGGCCGCGTTCTGGCCGCTCGGCCGCGAGATCGTCGACCTGGATGAGGTGCCCGTCACAGCAGCGGCCCGGTAGCCGACGTTTGCCGGCCCCGCGGGCACGGGAACCCATCGGCATCCACCTCGCTGGGAGGAGCCGACATGGAGATCACCGGGATCTTCACCGCCATCGTCATCGGCCTGATCATCGGCGCGCTGGGCCGCCTGGTCGTGCCGGGCCCGCAGCGCATCCCGATCTGGCTGACCCTGCTGATGGCATCGTGGCGGCGCTGCTCGGCACGCTGCTGGCCGCGGCCCTGGGCGTCGACGACACCGCGGGCATCGACTGGATCGAACTGATCCTGCAGGTCGCGGTCGCCGCGGTAGGCGTGACGGTCGCCGCCGGGCTGATGGGCCGCCGCACCCGCTGACTGCCTCGCGACCCGGGTCTGATCCCGGTGGAGGTGGGTGCCGGGCGGACCGGTCAGGCCCGTCCGGCACCGCGACCCCGCGCTTGTCCCGGGAAAGGTGCTTGCCGGGCGGCGGCGGGTCGTCGATCATCGGCCGATGGCCGTCGACTTTTCCGTCAAACCCACTCTCGTCGGCTCCCGGGTGGTGTTGCGGCCGTTCGTGGCCGGCGACCACCCGGCGATCTGCGAGGCACTGCGGGACCCCGAGGTGGTGCGGCTCACCGGCAGCCAGCCGATCGTCTGGGACGCGGCCGCCGAGCAGAAGATGCGCGAGTGGTACGACAGCCGCGCCGACCAGCCCGACCGGCTCGATCTCGCCGTCGAGGAGCGGGCCACCGGTGCCTGGGTCGGCGAGGTCGTGCTGAACAAGTGGGACGCGCGGCACCGGAGCTGCAACTTCCGGACCATGTTCGGGCCGCACGGCCGGGACCGGGGGCTGGGCACCGAGGCGGCCCGGCTCATCGTCGGCTACGGCTTCGAGCAGCTGGGCCTGCACCGCATCGAACTCGAGGTCTACCCCTTCAACCCGCGCGCCCGGCGGACGTACGAGAAGGTGGGCTTCGTGGCGGAGCAGGCGCTGGACCCGCCGGAGGGGCCGGCGGGCACCACGGTGATGGCGATCCGGGCCGACGAGTGGCGGGCCGATCAGGACCAGCAGGGGTGACCCTCGCGGGCGTCGCCCTTGGTGAGCGTCTTCTCCTCGGAGCCGTCCGCCTTGACGATCACGATCTTCGGCTTCTCCAGCACGCCCCGGGTGAAGGCCAGCCAGCTGCCGTCCGGCGACCAGGACGGATCCATCTCCCGGGACTTGTGGTCGGTCAGCCGGCGGGCGCCCGAGCCGTCGCTGCCGATCACCCAGATGTCCGAGTTGTCGGTGCCGGTACCCCGGGTGTAGGCGATCTCCGAGCCGTCCGGTGACCAGGCCGGGTCGACGCCGGGCCCGCTGGCACCGTCGGTGATCTGCCGGCCCGGCTCGTCGGGTTTGTCCACATCGAGCACGAAGATCTGCCGCTGCCCGCCCTTGTACGCCCAGTAGGCGATCGAATCGCCGTCGAGCGACCAGGCGGGGTCGTCCTTCTTGCCGGGCGCCCGGGTCAGCTGGGTCGCCTTCGACTTACCGATCTCGATGATGAAGATCTGCGGGCTGCCGCCGACCACGCGCATGAACGCGAGCTTGCTGTCGTCGGCGGACCAGGCCACCCGCCCGTCGGTGACGTTCTCCACGACCTTCTCGGAGTTCGTGCCGTCGGCGTCCATCACCCAGATCGTGCTGCCGCCGCCCGGCTGGTAGCGGGTCAGCGCCAGCCGCTCACGGTCGTGCGACCACTCCGGCAGCACGTCCCGGCCGGTGTTGGCGACCTCGGTGCGGCCGGGCTGCCCGGGGGTCAGCAGGAACACCCCGGACTTGCGTTCCGGCGGCAGGCCACCGCCGGTGTCGACGCGGATCAGCATGGTGTCGGTCGGGTACGGCGCCGCGCTGACGGACGGTGACGCCGGCGGCCGTGACGCCGGGTTCTGCGCGCCGGTGCCGCCCTTCTTCCCGTCACCCCGGTTGAGCGCGACCAGGATCGACGTACCGGCGAGGATCGCGAGCGTGAGCACGCCGACGAGCACGAGCACCCGGCCGCGCCGCTTCGGCGACGGCTCGTCCGGCCCGGCCGCGGCCGGCGGATAGTGGACCGGCGGGCCGGGCGTGAAGGGCGCGGTCCGCTGGGCCGCGGCGGACGCGAAGACCTGGCTGGTCTTCTCGGGTACGGCCGCGGCGCCGCGCTGATATGCCACCGATGCGGCCGAATTGTGCACTGTCCCGCCGCTGACCGGTCGGTTCCCGGGTGGGCCGTCGCTGACTGGCCGGTTCCCGGGTGGGCCGTCGCTGACTGGCCGGTTCCCGGGTGGGCCGTCGCTGACCGGCCGGTTCCCGGGCGGGCCGTCGCTGACCGGCCGGTAACCGGGCTGGCCGCTGTTGCCGGGCGTGACCTGCGTGGGCCGCGCATCCTCGGTGATCTTGGGCGCGACCCGGGTGGCCGCGGTGTCGAGGGGAGCGGGCTGCGCGGGGACGCCGTTGTGCGGCCGGACCGGTCGATTGTCGACCGTGGTGCGGGAGCCGCCCGGGGAGGTGGCATCCCGGCGCTCAGCGGGCGCCTGACGGGCCGGCGGGGGTGCCGCGGACCGAGGACGGTGGGTGTCCGGACCTGCCGTGCCGCCGGCTGTGGTGGCTGCGGCCCTGGTCTCGGTAGCGGCCGACCCACCGGCCGGGGGAGCGACGCGCGCCGGGTGGGCGGACTCGCCCAGGGCGGGAGCCTTGACGCCGGCTGCGGCACCGGCAGCGGCGCCGGCTGCCGATCCGCCAGCGGCCGGAGTCGTGACGCCGGTCGCGGCGGTGGACTCGCCCAGGCCGGGAGCGCGGACGCCGGCCGCGGCCTTGGGCCTGGTGGGGGCCGGGGTGGTCGTGCTCGTGGCATCCGGATCGGCCGTGGCCCCGGCCGGGGCCGGGGACCTGGCGCCTGGGGCGGCGAGGGCTTGCTGGCCCGCGTCGGTCGCGGTCCCGGAACCAGCGCTCGCCATCGCGCCGGTCGCGTCGGTCGCGGAAGACCCGGCCACAGTCGTGCCGGTCGCGGTCGCGCTGGTTCTGGAGGGCGTGGTCGCGTGGGTCGCGGGTGGCCCGCTCGCGGTCGGCCCGCTCGCGGAGGGCGCGGTCGCGGTCGGCCCGCTCGCGGTCGGCCCGCTTGCGGTCGGCCCGCTCGCGGACGGCCCGCTCGCGGACGGCCCGCTCGCGGAGGGCACAGTGGTCGCGGCCGTGGAAGAAGCGATCGGTCCGGTGGTGGCGGGCGCCGCGGAAGATGCGGCCGGCGTGTTCGAGGGCCGAGCCGCCGGCAACGGCGCGACCGCCTCGGCGAACGGCGAGACCCCGCCGGTGATCAGCGCCGTGGAGACCGCCGCCCCCATCGCGATGCTGTGCTCCGGGTGCGGATCCGCCACCACCGGCCGCTCGAACGCCGTCGACAGCAGCTGGCTGATCAGCGGGATCCGGGACGAGCCGCCGGCCAGCAGCACCGCGTCGAGCTGGTCCGGCGTCACCCCGGCGCCGCGCAGTGCCCGGTGCATCGCCGCCACCGTGTCGGCCAGGGCCGGGGCGATCATCGATTCCAGTTCGGAGCGGTTCAGCCGGACCCGGGTGTGCACGCCCGGCAGCGCCACCGGGATCATCACCTCGGTGTCGAACGACAGCGCCTCCTTGGCCTCCACGCAGTCGCGGCGCAGCCGGGCCAGGGCCGTGACCACCTCCGGCTCGTTCGGGTCCAGGCTGTCCAGGCGGCTGCCGAGCACCCCGAGCACGTGGCCGAAGACCGCCTCGTCGAAGTCGGCCCCGCCCAGCTGCTCGATGCCCTCCGGCTCGCCGAGCAGCTGGAAGCCCTCGCCCTCGCGGCGCAGCACCGCCGCGTCGAACGTGCCGCCGCCCAGGTCGTAGACCGCGACCGTCTCACCCGGAGCGATCCGCCGGGCGGTCGCGTGCTGCAGCGCCGCCGCCTCGGGCTCGGTGCGCAGCAGCACCGGGCCGGTGTCGGCCAACCGCAGCGCCTGGTCGAGCTGTTCGCGCTTGTAGGGGCCCCAGTTCGCCGGGTGGGTCACCGTCAGCACGGCGGGCGGGCCGTCCTGGAGCTTGATGACCTCGTCCAGGACGTGCCGGAGCAGCTTGGCGGTCAGCGCGTGCGCGGAGAACGGCACGCCGCCGGCCAGGATCGGCACCGGGTCGCCGATCCGCCGCTTGAACTCGCGGGCCAGCCGGCCCGGCTCGGCCTGCCCGCGGCGCTCGGCCGCCTCGCCGATCAGCAGCCCGCCGTCGGGGCGCACGAAGACCAGCGACGGGATCTCGGCCCGGCGTCCGCCCAGCCGGACGATCTCGATCCGCCCGTCCACGCGGACCGCCGCCGCTGTCTGGGTGGTGCCGAGATCGATCCCCAAGCCGTACTGCATCGCCACAGCTGAGACCTTAAGGGCAGCGCGCTACGCCCGGCACCGCCGGACGGCCGGTGTCGCGGGTGGTTCCGCCCAGGTCACCCCCTACCGGTACGCCCACAGCGAGCCGACCGTGGTCATCCCGACGGGTGACCGAGGCGGTACAAGGTCAGCGCCGCCAGCGAGGGTGCGTCCACGACGAGCCCGCCGCGGATCGCCTCGGCCACCTCGTCGTCGGTGAACCGGCGGTGCACCATGCCCTGCTCACCGGCCTCCCGGTCCGGCTCGCCCGGGGTCAGCCCGGTCGCCAGGTACACGTCGAAGCCCTGGGTGGCGTAGCCGTACGCCTCGTACAGGTGGCCGAGGTGGGTGAGCTCGGCGGCGCGCAGCCCGGTCTCCTCGGCCAGCTCGGCGCGGGCCAGCTCGGTGGCCGTGCCGGTGGCGCCGTGACCCCAGCTGCCCTGCGGGAACTCCCAGGCGCGCCGGCGTACCGGATAGCGGTACTGCTCGACCAGCCAGAACCCGTCCGCCCAGCGGGGGAGCACCAGGGCGGAGTCGGGTTTCTCGACGACGCCGTAGATGCCGGGTGTGCCGTCCGGGTGCCGGACGGTGTCCTCCCGGACGGTCATCCACGGGTTGCGGTACACCTCCCGGGTGCCGGTTTGCTCGGTGTGGGTCCGGCGCTCCATGATGTGCCCGGTCGCGGTGAAGCTTTTGTTGCCCACCAGCGGGCCCGTCCGGGTTTCCCGCACAACGAAGCCCTCGCTGCGGTACAGCGCCAGCGCCGCCGGGTTTCCGTCGAGGACGGTCACCTCCGCGCGCCCGCCGGCGTGGCCGAGCGCGTGCCGGAGCAGGGCCCGCCCGATGCCCCGGCGGTAGTGTGCCGGGTCCACGTAGAGCCAGGTGATCTCATTGCCGTCCAGGGCGACGAAGCCGGTCACCCGGCCGCCGGTCTCGGCCACCCAGAGCAGCCCGTCGAACAGGCCCTCGCCCTCGGCGGTCTGCGCCAGGGTCAGGAAGGCGTCCAGGCCGGCGGAGTGGCGCAGCTCGTCGAGCCGGGCGGCGTCGTGGATGCGGGCGATGGCGTCCCAGTCGAGCTCGTCGTATGCACGGATCAACACGCCCGCCATCGTAGGCAGGGCGGATCACCGAACGTTTCGCACGTGTTGACAGGTCGTGACGGAGGGATCAACATATCTGAACTGACTGATGGAAGCGCTCCCAAGGAGACCTTCGTGATCCGTACCCTCGGCGCCGCCGCCCTTCTCGTGGCCGGTCTGCTCGCCGTTCCCGCCGGTCCGGCGGCCGCCGCCGACGAGGTCGAGCAGGTGGTCAACGGCGGTTTCACCGCCGGCACCGACCCGTGGTGGTCGACCTCCGGCATGCCCATCACCCTGCGCGACGGCAAGGCCTGCGTGGACGTACCCGGTGGTACGACCAACCGATGGGACGCTGCCGTCGGTCAGAACGACATCGATCTCGTCGCGGGCGAGACCTACCGGTACTCGTTCACAGCCAGCGGCGATCCCGATGGGCATGTCGCCCGGGCGATCGTGGGGCTCGCGGTCTCGCCGTACGACACGTACTTCGAGGCGTCGCCGGCCCTGACCGTCTCGGGCGACACGTACTCGTACACCTTCACCTCGACCGTGACCACCGCGCAGGCGCAGGTCGCGCTCCAGGTCGGCGGCAGCGCCGACGCCTGGGGCCTGTGCCTGGACGACGTCTCGCTGGTCGGCGGCGTGCCGCCGGAGGTGTATGTGCCCGACACCGGGCCGCGGGTCCGGGTCAACCAGGTCGCCTACCTGCCGCGTGGGCCGAAGAAGGCCACGGTGGTCACCGAGGCCACGGCCCGGCTGCCCTGGCAGCTGAAGAACGCGGCGGGCGCCACCGTCGCGCGTGGCTGGTCGGCGCCGCGCGGGGTCGACGTGTCGTCCGGGCAGAACGTGCAGACGATCGACTTCTCCGGCTACCGCAAGCGCGGCACCGGCTACACGCTGGTCGCGGACGGTGAGACCAGCCGGCCGTTCGACATCGACGCCGCCGTCTACGAGCAGCTGCGCGCCGATTCGCTGAAGATGTACTACACCCAGCGCAGCGGCGTCGCGATCCGCGAGGACCTCCGCCCCGGCTACGCCCGCCCGGCCGGTCACGTCGACGTCGCGCCGAACCTCGGCGACGGCGCGGTGCCCTGCCAGGCCGGCGTCTGCGACTACCGGCTGGACGTCACCGGCGGCTGGTACGACGCCGGCGACCACGGCAAGTACGTCGTCAACGGCGGCATCTCCACCTGGGAGCTGCTCAACCAGTACGAGCGCACGGCCGAGCCGAAGAAGCTCGGCGACGGCACCCTGGCCATCCCGGAGAGCGGCAACAAGGTCCCGGACCTGCTCGACGAGGCCCGCTGGGAGCTGGAGTTCATGCTCAAGATGCAGGTGCCGGCCGGGCAGCCGCTGGCCGGGATGGTGCACCACAAGATCCACGACGCCAACTGGACCGGCCTGCCGCTGCTGCCGCACCTCGACCCGCAGCAGCGTGAGCTGCACCCGGTGTCGACCGCCGCGACGCTGAACCTGGCCGCCACCGCCGCGCAGGCCGCCCGTATCTACCGCCGCTACGACCGGGTGTTCGCCGCCAAGGCACTGGCCGCGGCCCGCACCGCGTACACCGCGGCGCTGGCCGAGCCGGCCCGCTACGCCCCGGCCTCCGACGGCAACGGCGGTGGCGCCTACAACGACGACAAGGTCGACGACGACTTCTACTGGGCCGCCGCCGAGCTCTACCTGAGCACCGGCGAGAAGAAGTACGCCGACGCCGTGCTCGCCTCCCCGGTGCACACCGCCGACATCTTCGCCGCCGGCGCCTTCGACTGGGCGAGCACCGCCGCGGCCGGCCGGCTCGACCTGGCCCTGGTGCCGAACAAGCTGCCCGGCCGCAACAAGGTCCGCGCCTCGATCGTCGCCGGCGCCGAGAAGTACCTGGCGATCCAGGCCGCCCACCCGTACGGCGTCCCGTACGCCCCGGCGAACAACATGTGGGACTGGGGCTCGAACAGCCTGATCCTGAACAACCTGGTCGTGGTGGCGTCGGCGTACGACATCACCGGCCGCGACAGGTTCCGCGCCGCGGTGTACGAGGGCATGGACTACCTGCTCGGCCGCAACGCCCTCAACCAGTCGTACGTGACGGGCTACGGCGAGGTCAGCTCGCACAACCAGCACAGCCGCTGGTACGCCCGCCAGCTCGACGCCAACCTGCCCAACCCGCCGCGGGGCACGCTGGCCGGCGGCGCCAACTCCTCGATCCAGGACCCGTACGCGCAGAGCAAGCTGACCGGCTGCGTGGGCCAGTTCTGCTACATCGACGACATCCAGTCCTGGTCCACCAACGAACTCACCATCAACTGGAATTCGGCGCTGGCCTGGGTCGTCTCGTTCGTCGCCGACCAGAACTAGACTGCGTGGCGTGATCGACGTCGAGAGGCCCGTCTGGCTTCTCGACGTCGACGGCGTCGTCAACACGACCACCCCGGGCTGGGGCGCCGCCCCCGGCGGCTCGCTGGTGTGGTCGGGGGCCGACAACATGTCGTACCTGTTGTGCTGGGCGCCGCTGCTGGTCGACCGGATCCGCGCGCTGCACACCGGCGGCGCGGTCGAGGTCCGCTGGTGCACCACCTGGTGCCCGGAGGCGGAGCGCCTGGAGAGGCTCTGGCAACTCCCCGAGCTGACCCGCGCGCTGGACGCCGACCCGATGCCCCGCGGCGCGGAATGCTGGCCGCTCAAGCTGGCGGCGGCCCGCGACGTGCTGGCCGAGGGCCGCCGGCTGATCTGGACCGACGACGAGGCCCTGCCGCCGCCGGGCCCGGAACGCGACGCGCTGACCGCGGCCGGCCGGGCGTTGCTGATCGCGCCGCGGGCGGCGCGCGGCCTGCAACCGGCCGACCTGGACCTGATCGAGAAGTTCGCCGCGGGCCGCCGCCTGCCGACCCACCGCGAGCCGGGCCGCCACCGCCTCACCTGAGCCGGGCCGCCACCGCCTTACCTGAGCCGGGCCGCCACTGGCTTTCCTGGGCCGGGCTGCGACCGGCTTTCCTGGCCGCGACCGGCTTTCCTGAGCCGGGCCCCGGGTGGGCGTCCTCGCGCGGAGCGCTGCGCTGGTCGGCGCGGCCGGTTCCGCCCGGGTGAGCGTCCGGATCGGCCGGTCCGGCGCGCCCGCACCGTCATGGCCGGGACCGGCACGCCGGCTCGGGGACGAAGTAGTCGCTCTTCTTCGGTTGTTCCGCCGCCGCGGACCGCCCCCGCTGCCGGGGGATCTCCACCAGCCGCGGGATGTGCCGCGCGCAGTGGATGTAGGCCTCCTGCACCCGGGCGACGACCCACAGCCGGGCGCGCCGCCCCGGCGGGGTGTCCGCCTGGCCGCCCGGGTCCTCGACCAGCTCCGCCGTGCCGTTCACGTGCAGCCCGATGACCTGGTCGAAGTCCATGAAGAGCAGCCCGACCCGGGGATTCTCGGTGATGTTGCCGAGGCTCGCCATGACACCGTTGCCGCGGTACTCCGGCCAGCTGAGGCGCCCCCGGTCGAGCACCCGGACGAACCCCGGCGGCCCGGCCCGGAAGGTGTTGTCGCAGTCGCCGCGCACGTCCGCGGTGGCGAGGAAGACCATGGTCTGCCGGCCGATGAAGGTCTGCATCGTGTCGTTGAGATGGTCCAGGGTCTGGCGCGCCTGGAACGCGTCTGCCTGCTGCCGGGTGCCGAGGGTGTCCTGCAGTTGTCGCTCGCCGCGGTTCATGAAGGCCTTCCTGCCGGCGGTTACGTCCTGCCCCGTGCCGCCCAGTGTCACACCGTAGTCATGCAATTGCACAGTGTTGCAACTTGCATGATCGGCGGGGCTCACTTGCTTGACGCGTAACATACTGGTTACGCTTCCGGCGTGGACGAGGTGGCGGGCGCGATCGCCGATCCGGTGCGGCGGGAGATCCTGCTGATGCTGCGCGACGAGCCGCGCTCCGCCGGGCAGATCGCCGACCGGTTCGCGATCAGCCGGCCGGCCGTCAGCCGGCACCTGCGCGTGCTGCGCGAGGCCGGCCTGGTGCGTGACACGGCCGACGGACGCCGGCGGGTCTACACGCTGGTCACCGCGCCGCTCGACGAGCTGGCCGGGTGGCTGGGCCGGCTGACCCGCCCGTCCGGTTGGCAGCACCGCCTCGACGCGCTGGAGACCGAGGTCTACCGCACCCGCCGGGAGCGGCAGACGGCCGCCGGAGAGCAGAATTCGCAGAAGGAGACCGCATGAGCCCGACACCGACCGGCCGACTGTTCGGCACCGACCTCGTGCTGACCCGCACGTTCCGCGCCCCCATCGCCGACGTCTGGGCGAGCCTCACCGACCCGGAGCGCACCGCCCGCTGGTTCGGCCCGTGGGAGGGTGACGCGGCGCCGGGCACCACCATCAAGGTCCAGATGGCGCACGAGGAGGGCCGGCCGTGGATGGACATGACAATCGACGCGTGCGAGCCGCCGCGCCGGCTGGCCATCTCCAACGTGGACGAGCACGGCAGCTGGCATCTGGACCTGGTGCTGGCCGAGTCGGCCGGCGTGACCGAGCTGCTGTTCACCCAGCACCTGACCGGCACGGAGAACGTCGGCGAGGTCGGTCCGGGCTGGGAGTACTACCTGGACGCGTTGGTGGCGGCGCGCGATGACCGGCCGATGCCGAGCTTCGACGACTACTACCCGGCGATGAAGGACCACTTCGAGGCGCAGCGTTAGGTGGTGGCGCTGGGACGGTGGGGGCCCCCGGCCCCCACGTGGTGGCCGGCCGCCGAACTTCAACGCCGAGCGGTACGAGGACCGCGACCAGGTAGAACGATCCTTCAACCGGCTCAAGCAGTTCCGGGCCGTCGCAACGGTAACCATCGCCTCAATCATGATCTGGCTCCGCGCGAGACCGACCGCCCGACTTTCGCCATTTCTGGATCACGGTCTCCCCGTGACCCAGCCCTTTGCCGGGTTCGTCCGGTATGCGGGGTTAGCCCTTGGAGGGTGTGTGGAGGTTGAGGGGTTCATTCCAGGAGGAAAGGGGCGTGAGTGGTGGACCTTGTAGCGGTGGGGTGTGGCTGGAACGTTTTAGCTCACCAAGATCTGCGGGAAGGCTAGGCGGAGAAGGGGTCGTAGCTGGTGTTGTTGCAGGTTCGGCGTTGGGCGATGCAGTTTCGGACGCGCTGGTTCATTGCGTTCACGTCCCACATCGCGAAGGCGTCGCCATGCATCGACGAGGCGCTTCGGCCCGTCGGGTCCGAGGACAGGTAGTAGCCGCCCTTCGTGCCCTTGGCGCCGTACGCGATGTCGAAGGTCAGGGCCGGGATCCGCACCGGGTGGCCGGCCGGGCAGCCCGCGTCGGTGCCGAAGGTCACGTGTTCCTTGTGGTGCGGGCTGTCCAGGTGCTTGCCGTCCCAGCAGTCCGGGAACTGCAGCATGAAGTGCAGGCTGGCCGGTTCGCCGCAGATCGGCCAGTTGCCGTTGTCGCTGCGGGCGTAGCCGTTGATGTCGCCGGGGCCGTAGAAGGCGCAGTAGAACTGGCCCTGCGCGCCGCGCGGGGTCGGCTGCTTCTTCTTGGCGTCGCCGGCGACCATGCGCAGGCCGTTCGGCATCGGCCGGACGCCGTCCGAGTTCTTCCGCAGCGAGCGGTAGTAGACCCGGAAACCGGTGGTCTCCACCGGCTTGTCGGTCGCGGCCTCGTAGAGCGTCGGCACCCAGTAGGCGGAATGGTCCACGACCGGCTTGCAGGTCGTGGCGGTGAACTTCTGCAGGTCGGCGGCCTCGGTGTGCGCGTCGACGGCCTTGTTCCCGACGAACGAGTGCATGTGCGACGCGCCGGGCAGGCCGGGGAAGACGATCGGGTCGTCCGCCTTGCGGTGGCTGTAGCGGCAGTCGGCCCGGAATTCCGGCAGATTGCCCGCGTCGCCCGCCGGTTGCGCCTTGGTGGCCCGGTACTTGGCGACCTGCGCGTCCCAGGCGGCCGGGTCGATCGGGAGCCAACCGGCCCTCGGCGCCATCCGGGTGGCGGCGGGTGAGGGCTTCGTGGCGGCCGGCGAGGGCCTGCCGGAGACGGGCGCGGAGGCCGGAGCCGTGGCGGCGGGCGGCGCACCGGCAGCTGTCGCCGGGCTCGACGGCGCGGCCACCGGCTGCTGGCGGGCGGACGCCCGGGTCAGGCTCACCGACACCACGATCGCCGTGATCAGCGCGGCGGTCCCGATGGCGCCGGCGGCGGCCACGGCCGGCCCGCGCCGGGCATGCGTGGCGGTCCCGATGGCGCCGGCGGCGGCTGCGGCCGGCCCGTGCCGGGCATGGGCGGCGGTCCCGACGGCGCCGGCGGCGGCCACGGCCGGCCCGCGCCGGGCATGGCGGCCGGGACGCGCCGGCGGGCCGGTGGCGGGCTCGTGGGACGTGGCAGGCGGCACAGTGACTCCCCAACTGGCGGAACAAGCAAGCCGGCCGGATCGTGCGGCCGCCGGAATGGTAGGCAGGCCGCACGTGCGCCCGACAGGCGCTTAAGCCGCAAGAAAGGATCTCTGTCCGTCAGGACAGAGTTCGCCGGAACCGACCGGAAAAGTGTTAGCGGCGGCCCGGATCCGCGTCCCCTGCCGCCGCGGGGCCGGGCCGGCGCGGGGAGGCGCCGGCCCGGCTGTTCCGGGGGAGCGGTTACTTGTACGTGATGTCCGAGGCGCTGAAGAGGCAGTTCTTGCCGTCCGCCCCGGAGCCCGTCTTCGGCGGCTCCGCGCCGGTGTTGTTGCCGGTGAAGCGGTCGCAGATGCTGATCTTCTTCTTGCTGTCGCCGACGATCGTGATGCCGGAGAACTTCGCGGTGTCGCCGTAGTTGGTGTTGATGCCGGCCAGCGACTTGCCCGGCGCGGTCACGGTGATGTTCTGCAGCACCACCGCCCGCTTGTACTGCGTCTTGCAGTTGCCGCACGAGCGGTACAGCTTGCCGAAGTCGCTGACCTGGAAGTTCCTGACGGTCAGCGTGCCGCCGCCGTTGTGCTGGAACACCTTGTCGGAGGCCGACTTCGCGCCGCCGCCGTCCACCGTGTACCGGGCCGATGTGCCGCCCTTGAACGTCGCCGCGTCCTCGCCGACGTCCTCCCACCAGACGTTGACCAGCGTGCAGGAGCCGCTGCAGTGCACGCCGTCGCCGGCCGGGGCGCCGATGATGACGTTCCTCAGCGTGGCGCCGTCGGCCAGCTTGAACATCGGGTCCTGGCTCTCGCTCTGGCCGCCGTCGCCGATGCCGAAGTAGCGCTTGAGGCCGCCGTCGAAGGTGCCGGTGACGTTCGTGGTGGCGCCGACCTTCACCAGGCCGGTGGCGGACGGCCAGGCGGCGGCCGAGGCGTTCTGCGTGAAGGTGACCGCGGCGACGCCGAGGCCGCAGGCCAGCGCGGCCGCGATGGCGCCGGCGCGGAACCGCCGGAGACGGGCGGCGAGGGGCATGGGGGAGGACAATGAAGTGCCTTTCCGGTAACGGAAACAATGCCGACCATTGGTGGCCGTTCCGGGGCACTTTGGTTGCCGCGTCGCGCGAAATTTCTCCGGGTTGCCGGCCTCAGGCGCCGGCCAGCTCCTCGAGCGTCGCCCGTGCGCCCTTGAGGTGCAGCGAGGAGAGCACCGACCGGTACGTCGAGACGAACCGCTCGTTGTCCACCAGGGCGCCGAACAGGTCCCGGTCCGCGATGAAGGCCAGCGGATCCTCCCGCTGCCGCCGGGCCGCCGCGGTCAGCCTGTCGCCGAGCCGGTCCACGACCTCGATCGGGTTGCCCTGCTCGTCGACGCCCTCGGCGTACCGGGCCCAGCTGGCCACCACCGCCGTGGACCGCAGGATCTCGCCGCCGGTGTCCAGGTTGTGCCGGATCACCGGGAGCAGCCACTTCGGGATGCGGTCCGAGCTCTCCGCGCAGAGCCGCGCCACGGTGTCGCGGACCTGGTCGTTGGAGAACCGCTCGATGAGCTGGTGCCGGTAGGCGTCGAGGTCGATGCCGGGCACCGGCTCCAGGGTCGGGGTGGCCTCGCGGTCCATGTACGCCAGCAGGAAGCGGGCGAACAGCGGGTCCTGCGCGACGTCGTGCACCAGCCGGTAGCCGGCCAGGTAACCGAAATAGCAGAGCGCCTGGTGGCCGGCGTTGAGCAGCCGCAGCTTCATCAGCTCGTACGGCTCCACGTCCGCGACCACCTGCACGCCCGCCTCCTCGAACGGGGGGCGGCCCTGCGGGAACGCGTCCTCCAGGGCCCACTGGGTGAACGGCTCGCAGACCACCGGCCAGGCGTCGGCCACGCCGTACCGCTTGCGGACCTCGGCGCGGTCGTCGTCGGTGGTCACCGGGGTGATCCGGTCGACCATGCTGTTGGGGAAGGCCACGTGCTGCTCGACCCACTCGCCCAGCTCGGCGTCCCGCAGGGTGGCGAACGCGACGAAGCTGCGCCGCGCGGCGTGCCCGTTGCCCTGGATGTTGTCGCAGCTCATGATCGTGAACGGCGGCAGCCCGCGCTCGCGCCGCCGGGCCAGCGCGGCGGTGATCAGCCCGAAGGTGGTCCGCGGCGCGGTGCCGGGCTGCAGGTCGTGCTGGACGTCCGGGTTGTCCGCGACGAAGTGGCCGGTGACCGCGTTGAAGTTGTAACCACCCTCGGTGATGGTCAGCGAGACGATCCGCACCTCGGCCGAGGCCATCTTCTCGATCACGGCCTCGGGGTCGTCCGGGGCGAACAGGTACTCCTTGATCGCGCCGATCACCCGCGCCTCGAGGGTGCCGTCGGGCGCCTTGACGACCAGCGTGTAGAGGCCGTCCTGGTCCCGCATGACCTCGGCCATCCGCCGGTCGGCCGGCATCACGCCGACCCCGCAGATCGCCCAGTCCAGCGCCTGGCCGACGGCCATCAGGCGGTCCAGGTACATCGCCTCGTGCGCCCGGTGGAAGCCGCCGACGCCGAAGTGCACGATGCCGGTCCGCAGGGCGTCACGGTCGTACTCCGGCACCGGCAGGGCAGCGGCCAGGGACGGCAGGTTCTGGGTCTTGAGCGGCAACATCGGCGTGTCCTCCCAGCGCTGCTGACGGGCTTGACGACCCAGCATGTCATCCCGGAAGGCCGCCCGCCGGGCCCGGCGCGACGCAAGCTTTCTCACCGTCCGTCAACACGGGCACACGGGCCGCACAAACGGGCACGGCCCGGCGGCGCATCGCCACCGGGCCGTGCCCGTTGCTCCCAGTCAGGCCGGAACTGTCGCCGCCGGCGTCACACAACCGCCGGTCATGTGCCGCAGGTACGCGGGCAGAGTGAAAAATTCCGGGCAGGTGCGCTCGGTGAGCAGCACCGTCAGCAGCGTCCGCGCCTGGCCGAAGCACCGGGCCGACTCCTCGTCCAGGGCGCCGGTCTCGGCGAGCACGTCGAGCTCCTCGCGCAGCATCCGGGTCACCAGGCCGCCGGTCACCGGCACGCCGTAGTCGGTCGGGGTGCCCGTCGAGATCCACTGCCACAGCTGGGTGCGGCAGATCTCCGCGGTCGCCGCGTCCTCCATCAGCCCGCCGAGCGCCACCGCGCCGCGCCCGCCCAGCCACGCCGCGACGTACCGCAGCGCCACGCTGACGTTGGTGCGCAGCGCGACCTCGCTGACCGTGACCGCGCTGGACTTCACGTCCAGCAGCTCCTTGGCGGTGACCCGCACGTCCTCGCGCTTGCGCACGATCTGGTGCGGCTCGAAGCCGAGCCACTGGTCGAAGACCTCCCGGCAGGTCTCCACCAGGCCCGGGTGGGCCACCCAGGAGCCGTCGAAGCCGTCGCCGACCTCGCGCCGCTTGTCCTGGCGGACCTGGTTGAGCGCGCGCTTGGCGGCCACCGGGTCGCGGCTGGGCACGACCGCGGCCATCCCGCCGATCGCGTGGGCGCCGCGCTTGTGACACGTCTTGACCAGCAGCTCCGTGTACGCCCGCATGAACGGCGCCGTCATCGTCACCTGCGAGCGCTCCGGCAGCACCACGTCCGGCCGGTTCTTGATCATGCTGAACAGGTAGTCCCAGCGGCCCGCGTTGAGTCCCGCCGAGTGCTCGCGCAGCTCGTACAGGATCTCCTCCATCTCGAAGGCCGCCGTGATCGTCTCGATCAGCACCGTCGCCCGGATGGTGCCGCGCGGGATGCCCAGCAGCTGCTGGGCGTAGACGAACACGTCGTTCCACAGCCGAGCCTCGAGGTGGCTCTCCAGCTTCGGCAGGTAGAAGTACGGGCCGCTGCCGCGGTCGATCTGCTTGCGGCCACAGTGGAACAGGTACAGCCCGAAGTCGAACAGCGAGGCGGAGACCGCCCGGCCGCCGATCCGCACGTGGCACTCCGGCAGGTGCCAGCCGCGCGGCCGCACCATGATCGTCGGCAGGTCGGTGCCGACCTTGTACTCGCGGCCGTCCGGCGCGGTGAAGTCCAGCTTGCCGTCCAGCGCGTCCCGCAGGTTGCGCTGGCCCGAGACGACGTTCTCCCAGGTCGGCGAGGTGGCGTCCTCGAAGTCGGCCATCCAGACCTTGGCGCCGGAGTTGAGCGCGTTGATCGTCATCTTGCGCTCGGGCGGCCCGGTGATCTCCACCCGCCGGTCCATCAGGTCCTCGGCCGGCGGCGCCACGGTCCAGGTGCCGTCGATCCGGATCTGCCTGGTCGACTCCAGGAAGTCCAGCTCGGTCGTCCGGGTGGCGCGGCGGCGCCGGCGCCGGTCGAGCAGCTGGACCCGTCGCGCGCCGAACTCTCGGTCCAGCGCCACGACGAAAGCGATCGCCTCGGGGGTCAGGATGTCGGGGTGGTCGGACGGGGCGACGGTGACAGGTTCCATCAGAACTGCTCCGCTTCGGTCGAGCCGGACAGCGCGGTGGTGGAGCTCTCGGGGTTCAGCGCGGTGGAGACGGCGTCGAAGTAGCCGGTGCCGACCTCGGCCTGGTGCTTGGTCGCGGTGTATCCGTGCGCCTCGGCCGCGAACTCGGCCTCCTGCAGCCGCACGTACGCGCTCATGCCCTCGGTCGCGTAGCCCTTGGAGAGCTCGAACATCGAGTGGTTGAGGGCGTGGAAGCCGGCCAGCGTGACGAACTGGAACTTGTAGCCCATCGCGCCGAGCTCCTTCTGGAACCGGGCGATGGTGGCGTCGTCCAGGTTGCGCTTCCAGTTGAACGACGGCGAGCAGTTGTACGCCAGCATCTTGTCCGGGTGCACCTTGTGCACGGCCTCGGCGAACGAGCGGGCGAACTCCAGGTCGGGCTTGCCGGTCTCGCACCAGATCAGGTCGGCGTACTCGGCGTAGGCGACACCGCGGGCGATCGCGGCGTCCGGGCCGCTGCGCACCCGGAAGAAGCCCTCGGCCGTACGCTCGCCGGTGAGGAAGGGCTTGTCCCGCTCGTCCACGTCGGTGGTGATCAGGTCGGCCGCCAGCGCGTCGGTGCGGGCGATGATCAGGCTGGGCACCCCGGCCACGTCCGCGGCGAGGCGGGCGGCGTTCAGGGTGCGGATGTGCTGGGCGGTCGGGATCAGCACCTTGCCACCGAGGTGGCCGCACTTCTTCTCCGAGGCCAGCTGGTCCTCCCAGTGCACGCCCGCGGCGCCCGCGACGATCATGGCCTTCATCAGCTCGAACGCGTTCAGCGGCCCGCCGAAGCCGGCTTCCGCGTCGGCGACGATCGGGGCCATCCAGTCCCGCTCGTGCCGGCCGGCCGCCGTGTCGATCTGGTCGGCCCGCAGCAGCGCGTTGTTGATCCGGCGCACCACCGCCGGCACCGAGTTCGCCGGGTAGAGGCTCTGGTCCGGGTACGTGTGCCCGGACAGGTTCGCGTCGGCCGCCACCTGCCAGCCGGACAGGTAGATCGCCTTGAGCCCGGCCCGCACCTGCTGCACGGCCTGGCCGCCGGTCATGGCGCCGAGCGCGTTGATGTATTCCTCGTCGTGCAGCAGCTCCCACAGCCGGCGGGCGCCCCGCTCGGCCAGGGTGTGCTGCTCCTGAACGCTGCCGCGCAGCTTGACGACGTCGTGCGCCGTGTAACTGCGGGCCACGCCCAGCCAACGGGGATCGCCGGCCCACGCCCGAGTGAGGTCCGCGGCGGTACCGCCCCTGACTTCGGTCAGCTGATCAGTCATGTGATTGCCCTTCCGTGCTTTTGCGCTGTGGTGCTGCGGTGGCAGAACTTCACTCTCACGGAGTGCGCAAGGTCTTCTCCAGGCAAATGTGAGCAGAAGAAACGCGAATATTCTGCTACCGTCAAAAGCCGTGACCGCTTCCGAACTGACCCGCGGCGGAAAACTGAATGTCAACCCGCCGGAGGATGTTGATCTCGTGACCCTCGGCCAGCGCCTCCGGCACCAGCGCCGGGTCAAGGGCCTGACGCTCGACCAGCTCAGCGCGGCGGTCGGGCGGGCACCCTCGCAGCTCTCGCTGATCGAGAACGGCAAACGCGAGCCCAAGCTCAGCGTGCTGCAGGCCATCGCGGGCGCGCTGGGCGTACCGATGCAGGACCTGCTGCGACCGGAGGCGCCGAGCCGGCGCGCCGGGCTGGAGATCGAGCTGGCCCATTTCCAGCGGGAGCCCGCCTACCAGGCGCTCGGCCTGCCGATGGTGCGCGGTGGCCGGCGGCTGCCGGCCGACGCGCTGGAGTCGCTGATCGGGCTGCACGCCGAGCTGACCCGGCTGCTCACCGAGCAGAGCGCCACCCCCGAGCTGGCCCGGCGCGCCAACCAGCAGCTGCGCATCGAGATGCGCGAGCGGGACAACTACTTCGACTACATCGAGCTGGCCGCCGCCAAGGTGCTGGAGTCGGTGCGGCACACCACCGGGCCGCTGTCCCAGCGCGGCATCCTGGACATCGCCGCCCACCTCGGCTTCTCGCTGCACTACGTGAGCGACCTGCCCGGCTCGGCCCGCTCGGTGACCGACCTGCGCAACCACAAGATCTATCTGCCGCAGGTGGCCAGCGGCAAGGGCCACGACCCGCGCGCGGTGGTGCTGCAGACCCTCGGGCACTTCGTGCTCGGCCACCACGACCCGGCCGACTACGGCGACTTCCTGCGCCAGCGGGTCGAGGTCAACTACTTCGCGGCGGCGCTGCTGATGCCGGAGAAGTTCGCCACCGACTTCCTGCGCGACGCCAAGGCCGACCGGGCGCTGGCCATCGACGACTTCCGGGACGCCTTCGGGGTGTCCTACGAGACGGCGGCGCACCGCTTCACCAACCTGGCGACCCACCACTTCGGCATCCCGGTGCACTTCGCCCGGGTGCACGAGAGCGGCACGGTCTACAAGGCGTACGAGAACGACGACGTGCGCTTCCCGACCGACGTGACCGGCGCGATCGAGGGCCAGCCGGTGTGCCGCAAGTGGGCCTCCCGGACGGTCTTCGCCGCCGACGACCCGTACTCGTCGTTCTACCAGTTCACCGACACCGGCAAGGGCACGTACTGGTGCACGGTGCACGTGGAGTCGACGCGCTCGGGGGAGTTCTCGGTGACCGTGGGCACGCCGTACCAGCACGCCCGCTGGTTCCGCGGCGGCGACACCACCCGCCGTACGGTGTCGACCTGCCCGGACCCGACCTGCTGCCGGCGCCCGCCCGCGGAGCTGGTCGAGCGCTGGGGCGGGCAGGCCTGGCCCAGCGCCCGGGTGCACTCGCACCTGCTGGCGGCGCTGCCCCCGGGCACCTTCCCGGGTGTCGACGCCCAGGACGTCTACGAGTTCCTCCAGCGCCGCGCCCAGGACCGGCCCAGCCAGGCGCCTTCCTGACCGGGGCTGCCCGGGCGCCGACCGGTCAGGCCCGGGCCGGGCGGACGCGGGCGGTGCCGCGGGCGTGCTCGGGCTCGGCGGCCCGGGGGACCGGGACCCCGCCGCCGAGCCGGATGATCAGCGGGGCGTCGACGAGGTCGCTGCGGCGCAGCAGGGTGCGCTGCGCCCAGGACAGCTCGACGTCGGCCGTGCAGCGCCCGATCCGCACGTGGGCCAGGCGGCCGGCCCGGACAGTGGCGGCCAGGCCCTGCACGGTGAACGCCACGCACAGGGTCAGCCGCAGCTCGTACACGCGCTCGCGGTCGACGAGCACGTCGAGGTGCGGCTCGGAGACCACCTCGACGCGGTGGTCGTCGAGCGCGACCAGGCGGGTCACGTCCGGCTCGGCGGCGGTCTCCCGGGCGGCGTCGATCAGGCGGTGGTAGCCCATCAGCCCGGAGAGCAGGATCGCGCCGAGCTCCTCCTCGAGCAGGCCGCCCGTGGCCGTGGCCAGCTCCGCGGCGAGCGCCCCCCGGGCCGGGTCGGACAGGGGCCGGCCGATCGCGCTCAGCACGGATTCCATCGGCCCGCCGTGGGTGAGCTCGTGGGTCAGCGCCGCGTCGTCCGCGCCGAGGAAGGCGCGCAGGTGGGCGGTCATGACGGCGCCTCGGTGATGGTCACCCGGCTGGGCGCCGGGCGGCGGCGCACGGAGAGGGTGATCTCCGGGGCCGGCCCGCGGGGCGTGACGACCGTGGTGCGCGCGCCGGGCGTCACGACCACCCTGACGTGCCCGCGCAGCCAGCGGCGGCCCTTGGACAGACGGAACAGCCCCGACCCCATAGTGACCATCTCCCTGGGGTCACTATGCCCGCGTCCCGGGCTCCCAGGCAGTGTTCAGTCGTATATCAGCTCGGGATGTACTCCTCCAGCAACGCCGGGGTCAGCCCGGCCCGGTGGATGGCCCGCAGCGCCGCCAGGAAGTCCTTGACGAACGCGGGCCGGAAGTGCATCAGGATGATGTCGCCCGGCTTGACCCGGCGGCCCTGCTGGTAGCGGACCTTTCCCTTGTGGACGGTCTCGGTCCACATGAAAGCGGCCTTGATCCCGCAGTCCCGGGCGGCCCGCAGCGTGGTGGCGTCCTTGGTGCCGAACGGCGGCCGGAACAGCACCGGCCGGCGCTGGTAGCGGGCGCCGAGCCGGTCCGCCGAGCCGCAGATCTCGTGGCGCTGGCGGGCGTACGGGCGGCCCCGCAGCTCGGTGTGGGTGATCGTGTGCGCCTCGATCACCGCGCCGTGCTGCCGCAGCCGCTCGAAGTACGGCTCGTCGTCGCGGATCGCGTCGGTGGTCAGGAAGAGCGTGACCGGGACCCCGGCGGCCGCCAGCAGCTTGGGCGCCTCCGGCGACTTGAGGTAGCCGTCGTCGATGGTGATGAACGCGACCGGCTGCCGGGTCGGGATCCGCGACAGGTACGGCACCCCGGCCGACTTCGGCAGCACGATCGGCTGTGCGGGCGGCGCCGGCGGGAAGACCGGGATGTCGTCGGAGGTCCAGCCCTTGCCCTTGACCGGCGGGGTGGGCCGGCTGACCGGGGCGGCCCGGTGCTCCGTCGGCGTGGCGGGGGAGCCGGCAGGCGAGACCGAGGTCGAGGCCGAGGCGCCGGGTGGTGACGGCGGATCCGTCGGGGGCGAGCAGGCCGCCAGGGGCAGGACGAGGAGGGCGGCGACAGCGGTGGTCAGGGCTCGGCGGGACATCGACAAGATCACATGGGCAAGCTAGGAAACCCCCGCAACCGCGCACCGCAGGCAAATGCCCGCACACCGTGACGACGGTGTCAGATCGCCAGCAGGTCCGGGAGCGTGCGGGGCCCGGTCGGCGCCAGCCAGTGCACCAGCGAGCGGGCCGCCGCGACCACCAGCGCGCGGTCGTAGGTGGTGGCGAACTCGAACCGCCGTTCCGCCTCCGGCCCCTGGTCGCCCAGGTCGCGGGCGACCAGCGCGGCCGCCTGGTGCGGGCCGACCAGCAGCACGTTCCACTCGCCGCGCAGGGCGTCGCCGGCCGCGAAGTGCGCACCCCGGACGCCGGGCGCGGGCTCGTCGCTCAGGTCCATGCCGAGCGCGGCCACCAGCGGGCTGCGCTGCGCGATCGCGGTGTACCGGCGTGCCGTCGCCGCGGTGAAGTGCCGCGCCTCCTGGAAGCAGGCGAGCAGCACGGGCGGCTGGTGGCTGTCGCGGGCCAGCGACTCGAGGTACTTGCTCATCGGCATCAGCGTGGCCTTGCTCGTCACCGTGGTCGGCCGGTGCGCCGCGACGATCTCGAACGGGGTCGCGGCGGTCCGGTCGACGGCCGGCGGCGGCAGCAGGGCCAGCCGGCCCGTCACCGGCTCGGGGACGGCGGGCAGGGGGCCGGGGCGCCCGTACAGCCAGCCCTGGCCCACGGTCGCGCCCATCGTGCGGGCGATGTTCTCGTGCGCCGCGGTCTCGATCCCCTCGGCCAGCACGGTGGCCCCACTGGCCTCGGCGTACGCGGCGACGGCCGCGACCACGTGCGCGGTGTGCGGGTGGTCCGGGGCGTGCAGCAGCTGCATGTCGAGCTTCACCACGTCCGGCTGCACGAACGGCATCAGTGCCAGCGACATCGGCTCCGCGCCCACGTCGTCCAGGGCCACGCCCCAGCCCGCCGCCCGGCAGCTGGCCGCCGCCGCGAGCAGCCCGGACGGGTTCGCCGCGATCGCCCGCTCGGTCATCTCGGTGACCACCCGCAGGCGGCGCTGCGCCAGGGCCACCACCGGCGCCAGGTCGTCCGGGCAGGGCGTGCCCCAGGCGGTGGGCTCCATGTTGACGAACAGGGTCAGTTCCAGGCCGGCGTCCAGCGCCGCCCGGTAGGCCGAGGCCCGGCACACCCAGTCGAGCTCGCTGTCGCGCCCGGCCGCGCGGGCTGCCGCGAACAGTGCGACCGGCGACTCCCAGGGGGTGCCGGCCGGGCCGCGGCTCAGCGCCTCGTAGCCCAGCACCCGGCCGGAGGCGATCTCGACCAGGGGCTGGAAGACGGAGGTCACCGCGCGGCGGTCGATGACGTCGTGGATGTCCGGCACTCCGTACTGATCGGCGGGAAGCGCCGGAACCTGACGAAACACCGCGCCATCGGTGGGGCGCGGTGCCGCAGGGATCGAAAAACTTCGTTAGCTCTATTTACTGTTAACAAGCTTTAACTTAAGTTGGGCGTACCGCCGACGGAGCTTCCATCCATCGGGCGATATCGATCCACTCCGGGATGCTCCGGCGCGGTCTCGATCCTGCCCGCGGCAGGCCGGGTCCCCCAGTCCGGCCTGCCGCCCCCATGAAGAGGAGCGCTTCATGAGAAGAAGAGCCACCCTGCCGCTGCTGACCGTCGCCACGGTCGGCGCCTCACTGTTCGTCGCCGTGGCACCGGCCTCGGCGCACGGTTACATCTCCTCACCGCCCAGCCGGCAGGCCAACTGCGCCCGCGGCGCGGTGGCCAACTGCGGCGACATCGTCTACGAGCCGCAGAGCGTCGAGGCGCCCAAGGGCTCGACGCAGTGCAACGGCGGCGGCAGCCGCTTCGCCGTGCTCAACGACAACAGCCGCAACTGGCCGGCCACCACGGTCGGCTCGTCCGTGACGTTCAACTGGGTGCTCACCGCCCGGCACTCCACCAGCACGTGGGAGTACTTCATCGGCGGCACCCGGCTGGCCTCGTTCAACGACGGCGGCGCGCAGCCCGGCGCCACCAAGTCGCACACGGTCAGCATGGGCGGCTTCACCGGACGGCAGACCGTGCTGGCCCGGTGGAACATCGCCGACACCATCAACGCGTTCTACTCCTGCGTGGACGTGAACATCGGCGGCGGTGGCGGCACCCCGCCGCCCACCACTCCGCCGCCCACCACTCCGCCGCCGACCACTCCGCCGCCCACCCAGCCCACCACGCCGCCCACCACCCAGCCGCCGGCCGGTGGCACCTGGCGGGCCGGCACCGCGTACGCGGTGGGCAACGTCGTCACCTATGGCGGCGCCTCGTACAGCTGCCGGCAGGCGCACACCGCGCTGGCCGGCTGGGAGCCGCCGAACGTGCCGGCCCTCTGGTCCCGGATCTAGTCACCCCGGCGGGCGGGTCCACGGCCACCGGCGTGGACCCGCCCGCACCACCACCGGAGGGGGTTCCGTGCGCCGTCTCGCCGCCGCCCTGCTGATGCTGCTCGCGCTGGCCGGCTGCGCGGCCGGCCCGGCGCCCCCGCCGCCCGCGTTCAACGCCACCGACGTGATGTTCCTGCAGATGAGCCTCGACTACATCCGCCAGGGCGACCAGGTCGTCGAGCTGGCGGAGCGGCGGTCGGCCGATCCCCGGGTGCGCGCGCTGATCACCGAGCTGGGCGGGCAGTGGCAGACCGAGGCCGGCACCATGCAGCGCTGGCTGACCGGCTGGCAGCAGCCGCCGTCCGCGGACCCGTCCGCGGGCGCCCACGCCGGCCACGGCGACCCGCACTCGCTGCGCCCGGCCGACCTCGCCGAGCTGGCCGCGGCCCGCGGGCCCGACTTCGACCGTACGGCGGTGAGCCTGCTCCTGGGCCACCTGCACAACTGCGTCGAGGTGGCCCGGATGGAGGCCACCGGCGGGCAGTACCCGCCGGCCAAGGCGCTCGCCGAGACGATGACCACCCGGCGCCAGGCGCAGATCCAAGGCCTGCTCACCCTGGCGGCGTAGGCCGTTCGGCCCTGCTTGAAGCTTCAAACCAGCGGTACGATGGGGTCCGTGACCGACGACCCTCGCTGGCTCAGCACCGATGAGCTGCGGGCCTGGCTCCCGCTGGGCGGCCTGCTCCTGAAACTGCCCGCGGCCCTGGACGCGCAGATGCAACGGGACTCGGGCCTGAGCCACTTCGAATACCTGGTGCTCGCGAACCTCTCCGAGGCGCCGGAGCGCACCCGCCGGATGAGCGCCCTGGCGGCCCTGGCCAACGGCTCGCTCTCCCGGCTCTCGCACGTGGTCAAGCGCCTCGAGGCGCGCGGCTGGATCGAGCGCCGGGCCTGCCCCTCCGACGGCCGCTACACCAACGCGGTGCTCACCGACGCCGGCTGGGAGAAGGTGCTGACCAGCGCGCCCGGTCACGTCGAGGCCGTCCGTACGCTGATCCTGGACGCCCTGTCCACCGCGGAGCTGGACCAGCTCGGCGCGGTGGCCCGGCGCCTGCTGGAGCGGCTGGAGCCGGGCGACGCCGCCGGCGCCCTGCCGGGCTGACCGCCGCGCCCGATACTGTCGCGGACATGGCTGATCTCATCGCCCCCACCGCCCGGCTGCACGGCTCCTGGCTGCGGTCGCGTGACGACTGGGGCCGCGGCGTGCACCAGGACGGCGCGGGCCTGCGCCCCGAGGACGACGTGGACAGCGCGGACGGCTTCGCCGCCTGGGTGCGCCGGCTGCTGCGGGAGAGCGACCCGGCCACGCTGCTGCCGGCCGGGCTGGTGCACTGCACGTACTGGTGGATCGTCGAGGACGACGAGGTGCTCGGCGCGATCGCGCTGCGCCACGAGCTCAACGACTTCCTGCTGCGGGCCGGCGGCCACATCGGCTACGGGGTACGGCCGTCCGCGCGCCGCCGCGGCCTGGCGTCGTACGCCCTGGGCGCGGTCCTGCCGCACGCCGCCAAGCTCGGCCTGCCCCGCGTGCTGGTCACCTGCACCGTGGACAACGAGGGCTCGCGCCGCGTCATCGAGCACAACGGCGGCGAGCTGGAGGACATCCGCGACACCGAGATCGGCCGGCTGCGCCGCTACTGGATCCCGCTCCCGGCGGCGTAGGCCCGCTCAGCCGACCAGCCGGCGCTCCCAGGCCCAGGCCGCGATCTCCACCCGGTTGCGGGCGCCGAGCTTGGTCTGCACGCTGCCCAGGTGGGTCTTGACCGTGCCCACCGAGATGAACAGCTGGGTGGCGATCTCCGCGTTGGTCAGCCCGCGGGCGGCCAGCTTGACCACGTCCAGCTCCCGCGGGGACAGCCCGCCGTCGTCGCCGGTCGGGGCCGGCGGGGAGAGGTGTTCCAGCAGCCGTACGGTGATCGACGGGCTGATCAGCGCGTCCCCGGAGACCGCCGCGCGCACCGCCTCCACCAGCAGCGCCGGGCCCGAGTCCTTCAGCAGGAAGCCGGCCGCGCCGTTGCGCAGCGCCTGGTGCACGTACTCGTCGAGGTCGAAGGTCGTCACGACGACCACCTTGATCGGGTCCGCGACGCCCGGGCCGGCCAGCAGCCGCAGCGCCTCCAGGCCGTCCATCCGGGGCATCCGGATGTCGAAGAGGGCGACGTCCGGCTTGAGCCGGCGGGCCATCGCCACCGCCTCGACGCCGTCGGCGGCCTCGCCGATCAGCTCCATGTCGGGCTGCGCACCGATGATCATGCCGAAGCCGGTCCGTACCATCGCCTGGTCGTCGGCGATCATCACGCGGATCACCGCGTCACCTCCTGGTCGAGCGGCAGGGCCGCGTCGACGACCCAGCCGCCGTCGATGCCCGGCCCGGCGGTGATGCGACCGCCGACCGCGCGGACCCGTTCGGTCAGGCCCACGAGACCGTACCCCGGCTGCTCGCGCGGCAGCGCGGCGCGCGGCGGCGCGCCGTCGTTCGCCACCCGGACCAGCAACCAGTCCGGGGTACGGCGCACCCACACGTCGGCGACCCGGGCGTCCTTGGCGTGCCGGCGGATGTTGGTCAGCGCCTCCATCACCACCCGGTACGCCGACGTGGACACCTCCACCGGGACCCCCACGGTGCTCCCGTCCACGTGCAGCCGGGCGAGCACGTCCCCGGCGTTGCTGAACTGCTCCAGCAGCGGGCCCAGCTCGTCCACCCCGGCCAGCGGCGCGAGCGGCGCGTCCGGCCGGGCGTCCGGGTCCCGCAGCACCCCGACCATCCGGCGCATCGACGCCATCGTCTCGGCGCCGGCCGCCTCGATCTGCTCCAGCGCCAGCAGCACCCGCTTCGGGTCCTGCTCGGCGATGAACCGCGCGCCCTGCGCCTGCACGACGATGCCGGTCACGTGGTGGGCGATGAAGTCGTGCAGGTCCCGGGCGAACTCGGCGCGCTGCTCGGCGCGGACCGAGTCCATCGCCCGCAGCCGGGTCGACTCGATCATCCGCAGGTAGACCGCCAGCGCGATGACCGCGGTCGCGACCAGGCCCAGGGCCAGGCCGGCGATCACGTAGTCGGCGCTGAGGCCGGCCCGCAGCGGGATGAAGCCGATCGCCATGCCGAGCAGCAGCACGGCGCCGACCGCCCACCGGACCTCGGCCCGGCGGCAGACCACGAACAGCACCGCGAGCAGCCCGACCGTCTCGGCCAGGCCGAAGCTGCCGCCGAGCCCGGCGGACAGGCCGCCCAGGCCGATGGTCAGGAACAGCGAGAACCCGGCCAGCACCATGGCGGCGCGCGGCAGCCGTACCGAGCCCTGCCGGTGCGGGGGGAGCCAGACCGCGGCCGTCGCCAGCGCGCCGACGACCATGACGAGGGCCAGCAGCGGCCCGCCGCTCTCCATCGCGGCGACGAGGTCGACCAGCCCGAACACCCCCATCACGAACAGGGTGGTGAGCTGCCCGCCTCGGCGGATCATCTGGGGTCGCGTCAACATCGTGACCCAGCGTAACCGCTGCTCAACCCGCCTCCATCGGCCGAAAGACAGACCCGCCGCGCCCGGCGATCCCCGCTGCGGGCCGATGTGCGGGGTGCCCACCGGCCATCAGGCTGCTCACAGTTTCGCCGACCCCTGGAGGCACCCTGATGAGAACGCAGTCCCCGGCCGCCGCGCCGACGACACCGCCGGCCGGCCCGGCCGACGGCATGACCGCCGTCGCCGCCGTGGACCTGGTCAAGGTGTACGGCAGCGGCGAGACCGCCGTCCGCGCCCTCGACGGTGTGACGGTCGGCTTCGCCCGCGCCCAGTTCACCGCGATCATGGGGCCGTCCGGTTCCGGCAAGTCCACGCTGATGCACTGCCTGGCCGGCCTCGACACGGCCACCTCGGGCCGGGCGCTGCTCGGCGGCACCGACCTCACGGTGCTCAGCGACAAGGTCCTCACCCGGGTCCGCCGGGAGCGGATCGGCTTCGTCTTCCAGTCCTTCAACCTGCTCCCGCAGCTCACCGCCGCGCAGAACATCACGCTGCCGCTGGACCTGTCCGGCGCCCGGGCCGAGCGTGGTCTGTTCGCCCACCTGACCGACGTGCTCGGGCTGGCCGGGCGGCTCACCCACCGGCCCAGCGAGCTCTCCGGCGGCCAGCAGCAGCGGGTCGCGCTGGCCCGGGCACTGGTCTCCCGCCCCGAGGTGGTCTTCGCCGACGAGCCGACCGGCAACCTCGACTCCCGGTCCGGCGCCGAGGTGCTGTCGTTCCTGCGCGGCTCCGTGCGCGACCTGGGCCAGACCATCGTGATGGTCACCCACGACCCGGGCGCGGCCGCGTACGCCGACCGGGTCGTGCTGCTGGCCGACGGCCGGGTGGCCGGCGACCTGGACCGTCCCGACCGCGCGTCGATCGCCGACGCCCTGCAGCACCTGGGATCGCACCGGTGAACGTCCTGCGCACCCAGCTCGCCGGCGTCGCCCGGCGCCCGGCCCGGCTGCTGCTGACCGGGCTGGCCATGCTCGTCGCGTCCTTCGTGGTCTACGCCACCGTGCTGGCCCAGCAGATCACCGAGCGCAGCGTGCTGGACGGGCTCAGCGGCACCCCGGCCACCGTCGACCTCGTGGTGGACGGGTCGGCCCCGCTCGCCCCCGCCGCGCTGGAGCAGCTGCGGGCCGTGCCCGGCGTCGCCGACGCGGCCGGCCGGGCCGAGTTCTCCGGCGAGACCGGCGGCCAGTACCTCACGATCCTGGCGGACCCGGGCAGCGGCCCGCTCGCCGTCACCCGCGTCACCCAGGGCCGGTTCCCGGCCGCGAGCGGGGAGATCGCGGTCAGCCCGCGGACGGCGGACCGGATGGGCCTGCCGGTCGGCACGACCCTGTCGCTGTTCACCGTCTGGGACGACGACGGCAAACCCGGCAAGCCGGTGCGGCTCACGGTCACCGGGCTGGCGGAGGGCAACGGCGACTACGGGTTCACCGCATACGCGCCGACGGCCACCGTGCTCGGGCTCGGCACCGGGGGCTCGATGGCGCGGGTGGACCTGCGCCTGGCGCCGGGCGCCGACGCCGCGGCCGTCCGGGCCGCGGTGGACCGGACCGTGCAGGCGATGCCCGCTCCGGCCGAGGGCGCCGAGCGGCCGGAGGTACGTTCGGGCGCCGAGGTGCGCACCGACGAGGCGAACTCGGCGGCGTCCGACCTCAACGAGCTGTTCGCGGTCGTGGCGATGTTCGTGGCCATCGCGGTCGTCGCCGCCGGGCTGGTGGCCACCTCGACGTTCCGGATCGTCTTCGCCCAGCGGATGCGCCAGCTCGCGCTGCTGCGGGCGGTCGGCGCCGGCCGCGGCTCGATCCGCCGGGCGCTGGCGGTGGAGGGCGCGCTGACCGGCTTCGTCGCCGGGCTGGCCGGGGTGCTCGGCGCGCTGGCGGTGGGCCACGCCCTGCCGCCGGTGCTGCGCGCCTTCGACTTCGCGGTGTCCTCGCCCGGCGTACCCGTGCTGCCCGCGGCCGGCGTGGTCGCGCTGTCGGTGCTGATCACCGTGCTGGCCGTGCTGGCGCCGGCGTTCTCGGCCGCGAAGGTCGCCCCGCTGGAGGCGCTGCGCGCGGCGAGCACCACCGCCGGCCGCCGCGACATCGGCAAGCTGCGCTGGGCGTTCGGCCTGCTGCTCCTGCTGGGCGCGAGCGCCGCGGCCGGGTACGTCATCACGCACCTGCCGGGCCGCGACGCCAAGAACTACGACCCGGGCCCGATGCTGTTCACCGTGGTCCTGTCCGGGGCGCTGGCGTTCTTCGCCCTGATGGCGCTGGGCCCGGTGCTGGTGCGCCCGGTGCTGGCCGCCGTCGGCTGGCCGCTGCGCCGGCTCGGCGCGGTGGGCCGGCTCGCGGTCGGCGGCGTGGGCGGCGCGCCCCGGCGGGCCGCGGCGGTCTCCGTGGTGGTGGCGCTCGGCGTCACGCTGATCGCCGGGGTCGTGGTGACCGGCTCGTCGGTGCGGGTGCTGGTCGACCGCGAACTGGCCTCCGCGGTGCCCGCCGACTTCGAACTCACCGCCAACGGCGGCGAGCGGCTGCCGGCCGGCCTGATCGACCAGGCGCGGGCCAGCACCGACCTGGCCCACGTCACCGGCTACCGGCGGCTCGACAACGTCCGGATCGGCGGCACCGAGCCCCAGCTGCAGGCCACCGACCTGGACCTGGCCGCACTGCCCACCCTGGACAAGATCGACGTGTCGGCGGGCTCGCTGGCCGGCGTCGGGCCGGGTGCGGTCGCCATCTCCGGCTTCGCTACGGACCTGAGCGGGCTGGCGGTCGGCGACACCACCACGCTGACCGCGGGGAAGAAGCAGCTGCAGGTCAAGGTGGCGGCCCTGCTGCCGGACAGCGGGCCGCTGCAGTCGTACGTGCTGCTGGACGCGAGTGACCTGAGCAAGCTGGGGGCGCCGGCGACGTACTCGGGGCTGCTGGCCGACGCGGCGCGGCCCGGGGAGGACGGCCGTACCGCCGGGCAGAAGGCCATGCAGCAGCTCACCCAGGGCCGCCCCGGGGTCGGGGTCGAGGTGCTGGCCGACCAGCGCGACGAGATCAACCTGGCGATCGACGCGGTGCTCGCGGTGGCGATCGGCCTGGTCGGGCTGACGGTGCTGATCGCGGTGGTCGGCGTGGGCACGACCACGGCACTGTCGGTGGTGGAACGGGTCCGCGAGTCCGGCCTGCTGCGCGCGGTGGGCCTGTCCCGCGGCGGCCTGCGCGCGATGCTGACGGCGGAATCCAGCCTGTACGGCGTCATCGGGGCGACGATCGGCTTACTGCTCGGGGTGCCGTACGCCTGGTTGTCGATCAAGGCACTCGGCGTGAACGCGCCGCTGACGCTGCCGGTGTGGCAGCTGGCCGCGGTGTTCGCGGCGCTGGTGGTGTTCACGGCGGTGGCGGGGGTGCTGCCGGCCCGGCGGGCGTCGCGGGTGAGCCCGGTCGCGGCGCTGGCCACGGACGGCTGAGGGAAAGCACCTGACGCAGCGACCCGATGACCCCGCCGGCTGCGGGGTCATCGGTGTCGCGGTCGAGCGTGACGCCGCTCCCGGCGGGGTCATCGGCGTCGCGGTCGAGCGTGACGCCGCTCCCGGCGGGGTCATCGGTGTCGCGGTTGAGCGTGACCCCGCGATAGCCGAGGCGCAGGGCGGCCGCCACGAGCTCGGGATCGTCGTCGACGAACAAGCAGTCGCGCGGCTCCAGCCCGAGCAGCCGGCTGCCCTCGGCGTACATCCGCGGGTCCGGCTTGCGGCAGCCGAGGAGCTCGGAGATCGCGAAGCCCGCGAAGTAGTGCCCGACGTCCAGGCCGGCGAACGTCGCCTCCAGGCCGGCCCAGTTGTCGGAGACGACCGACATGCGGACGTCCCACCGGCGGAGCTGCTCGAGCACCGGGCGGACGTCGGGGTACAGCTCGATGACGGGGCCGGCGGCGGGGGCCTCCAGCTCGGTCAGCAGGCGCTCCGACGGGTTGGGGATGCCGAGCGCGGTGAGGATGGTCCGGTGATAGGCCGTGCGGTCCGCGGTGACGGTCGAGGCGTCCAGGAAGCGCTGCCCGGCTGTGAAGGCCCGTTCGAACAGCTCGGTGCGCAGGTGTGGGTGGTGCTTTGCGACGATGCGCTCGAAGTCGTAGCGGGGGTTCCAGCGGCCGCCGACGGGTCGCGTCAGGACCCCGCCGGCATCGAACATGACGCCGCGGACCGGTCGCCGATCCTCCACCGGGCGAGCCTACCGCCGGTTTTTGTCGGACCCGGCGGGTAGGTTGCCGGGGTGACCGAGTTTCCCGCGGATCCCTTTGCCGGTAACGATTCACCTGTCGCGTCGGGCTCTCGGGCCGGCCCGGCGGACGCGTTTCGGCTGCCGGGAGGCGCTGCCGCAGACGAGGGCTCGGCGTTGGATGGAGGTGGCACGGTGGGCGGTGGGGAGTTGGACGCGGTGGATCCGGAGTTGCGGGCTCCGCTGCCGGAGATCATGGCGGCGAGCCCGCGGCCGCTGACGCTGGAGGTGTTGCCGGCCCGGCGCGCGCTCGGTGCCGAGCTGGCGCCGGACGACGAGGTGCTGGCGCGGGACGGCCGGATCGCGTTGGAGAGCAGGCAGGCGGGGGAGGTCGGTGTCCTCGTCGCCCGGCCGGCGGGCGCCGCGGGGCCGTTGCCGGGTGTCGTCTATCTGCACGGCGGCGGGATGATCGCCGGGGACGAGCGCAGTGATCTGCCCGCGGTGCTGGACTGGGTCGAGCAGGCCGGCGTCGTGCTCGTCTCCGTCGCATACCGGCTCGCGCCGGAACACCCGTACCCCGCCGGGGTCGAGGATTGCCACGCCGCGCTGGCCTGGTCCTTCGCGCACGCGGAGGAGCTGGGGATCGACGGCCGGCTGGTGCTGGCGGGCGCGAGCGCCGGGGGCGGCCTGGCCGCGGCGACGGCGCTGCTGCACCGCGACCGCGGCGGCCCGGAGCTGGCCGGGCTGATGCTGATCTGCCCGATGCTGGACGACCGGAACGTGCACGCCCCGGTCCGCCCCTACGAGACCTGGAGCTCGATCTCCAACCTGACCGGCTGGACCGCCTTGCTCGGCGCGGCCCGCGGCGGCCCGGACGTCCCGCCCTACGCGGCGCCGGCGCGGGCCACCGACCTGACCGGCCTGCCGCCGGCCTTCATCGACGTGGGCACGGCCGACCTCTTCCTCACTGAGGACATCACGTTCGCCCAGCGCATCTGCGCCGCCGGCGGCCGCGCGGACCTGCACGTGTGGGCGGGCGGCTACCACGGCTTCGAAGCGCTGGTCCCGGAGGCGGCGGTGTCCCGAGCGGCCCGCGCGGCCCGGATCGACTGGCTGCGCCGGATCCTTCAGGCGACGGTGTAATGGGTGACGGTCTCCTCGCGGTCGAGCAGGAAGTCGTCGTCCTCGGGGTAGAAGACCGCCCGGGTGACGTCCGGGCCCGCAAACCCCCGAATGGCGTCGAGCGACTCCCACCAGCTCAGCGTGACAACCTCGGTGCGCCCGTCGGTGAGGTCCCGGGTCCACATCTGAGCGTCCCGATTGCCGGGCGTCCGGCGATAGGCGGCGATGCCGGTGGCCTTGATGTAGGCGACGTATTCGGCGGCCCGGTCGGTGGCGACCCAGCCACGCCACATGCGCGCGATCATCCTTGCGATGGTAGGCGCATCGGGAGCGTCCACCGGCTGCACCCGGTGGATGACCAAAGAGACGCTGATCGAGGTCAGTGGCGGCTCGTCGACACCACCCGGCCGCTCGACCTGTGCCGGGGCGACGTGATCCGGCACGCGGGATTCGCGCCGTGACGACCTGGCCCCTGCACGGGCTGCGGCTGGGCTGCCGCGAGGTCTCGCTGCGCCCGGTCCGGGAGGCCGACCTGCCCGCGCTGGCCGCGATCCTGCCCGCGGACTTCGAGCAGGACCCGCGGCTTGAGCTCTTCCCGGGCCTCAGCGACGAGCACAACCAGCGCCGGCTGTTCTACCAGGGCTACTGGAAGGCGCTCGGCACCTGGTCGCCGTCGTCGTGGGTGCTGCACTTCGCGGTCGCGTACCGGGGAGAACTGATCGGGGTGCAGACGCTGGAGGGGGACGACTTCCCGGTGCTCCGCACGGTCGACTCGGCGTCGTGGCTGGTGCCGGAGGTGCGCGGGCGCGGGCTCGGGGTGGCGATGCGCACCGCGGTGCTGGGCCTGTCGTTCGACCACCTCGGCGCGGTGGCGGCGGTCTCCTCGGCGGTGGCGGGCAACGCGGCCTCCCTCGGCGTCTCCCGGCGGATCGGCTACACCGACAACGGGGTCGGGCTGATCGCGGTGCCGGGCGGCGGGGTGGCGGAGCTGCAACACCTGCGGCTGACCGCGGAGGCCTGGCAGACCGCGGGCCACGGCAGAACCGTGACGGTTGACGGACTGGAGCCGTGCCTGCCCTGGTTCGGCCTGATCTGACCCGGCCCGCGCCCGGGCGGCCCGTGCGGCCGGTCCTCAGGTGGCCCGGCCGGGTCCACGGTGGACGGGCGGGAGCGTGAACCAGAACGTCGCGCCGTGCCCGTCCTCGCCCTCGGCGTGGATCTCGCCGCCGTGCCGTTCCACCGCCCGGTGCACCGTGGTCAGGCCGATGCCCGTGCCGGGGAAGTCGGCGGCGTCGTGCAGCCGGGCGAACGGCCGGAACAGCTCGATCGACTGGCCGGACGGGAAGCCGGCCCCGTTGTCCCGGATGTGGTACCTCGGGTTGTCGCCCGGCCCGCTCCAGCCGATCTCGATCAGCGCGTGCGACACCCGCCGGGTGAACTTGCAGGCGTTGTTGATCAGGTTTTCCAGGATGACCCGGACCAGGCCCTCGTCGCCGTCCGCGGTCATCCCCTCGGTCACCGTGAAGCGGATGGCCCGCCCGGGCTCGCGCGCCTCGACCTCGCCGATCACCTGCCAGACCGTCGTGGTCAGGTCGAAGCGTTGCCGGCGCAGCTCGCCGCGGCTGGCCCGGGCCAGGATCAGCAGCGACTCCACCAGGTCGGCCATCCGCTCGGCGGCGGCGTGGATGCGCTCCACCCGGTGCCGGACCTGCGCGCTCAGCGGTTCCTCGTCCTCGTCCAGGATGGTCTCCGCGAAGCTGCTGATGATCTGCAGCGGCCCGCGCAGGTCGTGCGAGACCGACCCGCTGAACGCCTCCAGCTCGCGGTTGCGCCACTCCAGCTCCTCGACCAGCGCCGCCCGGGTCTCGGCGAGCTGGCGGGCGGCCCGTTCCCCGGCCGCGTCGAGCTCGCGGCGCATCAGCTCCTCGCGGATCCGGCGGCTCTCGTCGAGCGACTGCTTGCGCCGGATCTGGCCCCGGACGTGCGCCCGCAACGTCTCGACGCCGTCGGCGGCGCGCACGTAGTCGTCGGCGCCCGCGGCCAGGCAGTCCAGCAGCGCCTCGTCGTCGTCGCCGGTCATGATGACCGGGGTGTCGCCGATCTGTGGCACCTCCTTGATCCGGCGGCAGATCTCCCGGGCCTCGGCGCCGGAGGCGTCCGTGCTCAGCACGATGCAGTCCACCGGCTGCGCCGCGAGCAGGTCCAGCGCGTCGTCGCCGGTGCCGGCCGCCACCACGTCGTAGCCGTCGTCGCGCAGCGCGTCGCCGAGCGCGCCCAGCCGGCGCCGGTCGGCGGTCACGGTGAGCACCTTGCCCGGCCCGTGCAGGCTCCCGGTCACCTCGATCGGCAGTTGCGCGGCGCTGGTCCGCAGCACGGCGGCGAGCTTGGCCAGCACCACGGCCAGGTCCTGCTGCTTGCGGACGAACGCGTCGGCGCCCGCCTCCAGCATCTGCACCTCGGTCGCGTAGTCGTCCGACGCGGTCATCAGCAGGCACGGGATGTCGCGCAGGGCGGGGTCGAGCCGTAACCGCCGGATCACCGTCGCGCCGTCGATGCCCGGCATGACCCCGTCCACGATGACCGCCTGCGGCCGGCGGTCGGCGGCGGTGCGCAGGCCCTCCTCGCCGGAGTTGGCGGTCAGGACGGCGTACCCCTCGGGCTCGAGCAGCTCCCTCAGCCGTTCCCGGAACGTCAGGCTGTCGTCGATGACCAGCACGGTGGTGCGGTCGTCGGCGCGGAACGGATCGTCGCCGAGCAGCTGCCGGGCCCGGGCGACGACGTACCCGGCGTCGTAGGGCTTCCCGACGTACTCGTCGGCGCCGGTGCGCAGGCCGTACAGCCGGTCGGCGACCTCGGCCTCGCTGGAGAGCAGGACGGTCACCGTGCTCTCCCGCCGGGGGTCGGCCCGCAACTCCCGCAGCAGCTCGACGCCGTCGGCGTCGGGCAGCAGCACGTCGAGCACCGCGACGTCGAAGTGCGCCCCGCTGAACGCCGCCCGCGCCTCGGCGCCGTCGGCGCACAGGATGGACCGGAAGCCGTCGGCCTCGAAGGCCTCGTGCAGATCCATCCGTACGGTGAGACTGTCGTCGACGATCAGCACGGTGCGCCGGTCGGCGGTCCACTCCGGGTACGGCTCACCGGTCGGCAGCTCCGGGATGCGCCAGCCGGGCGCCGGTGGCTCGTGGCGCTGGGCGGGCTGCGCCACGACGTCGTCCCGTCGGCTCATCGCCGGGCCTCCGCGCCGGAGGACATCCCGGCGAGATGCGCGGCGATCCGCGGCGGCGACATGATGAACGCGGCCGCACCCAGCAGCGCCGCCTCCCGGGGCATGCCGTAGACGACACAGCTCGTCTCGTCCTGGGCGAACGTCTGCCCGCCCCGCGCCCGCATCTGCAGCAGGCCGTCGGCCCCGTCGCGGCCCATCCCGGTCAGCAGGCAGCCGGCCGCGTTCGGGCCGTACTCGGCGGCCACCGACTCGAACAGCACGTCCACCGAGGGCCGGCAGGAGTGCCGGGGCGGCGCGTCGCTGAGCCGCAGGGCGCCGTCGCGGACCAGCAGGTGGCGGTCGGGCGGGGCCAGCAGGATCTGGTTGGAGAGCGTGCTCACCGGTGTCGCGTCCCGGGCGTAGCTGACGTTGCGCCCGGTCTGCCCGGCGAGCCAGTCGGAGAACGCCACGGCGAACGGCTCGCTCGCGGCGATGTGCTGCACGCACAGCACGGGCGTGGCGAACCCGACCGGCAGGGCCCGCAGCAGCTCGGTCAGCGCGCCGGGGCCACCGGTCGAGGCGCCCACCGCCACCACCTTGATCCGCCGTTCGTCGCTGGTGAACGGGACGGGGCCGACCACAGGCGCCGGCGTGGATCTGCCGCGGTTGCGGCCGTCGAGGCGGGCCCGCGGGTGGGTGATGACGCGGATCCGCGACACCAGCCGTACGGTCGAGCACAGCCGCCGCCCCCAGCCGGCGTCGCTGTCGTCGCCGCGCGGCTTCTCCAGCACGTCGACGGCACCGGCGGCGAGCGCGTTGTAGGTGCTGAAGAGCTCCTGCCGGTCGGCGGAGGAGACCACCAGGATCGGCGTCGGGAACTCGGCCATGATGTGCTCGGTGGCCACCAGCCCGCTCATCGTCGGCAGCATCATGTCCATGGTGATCACGTCGGGCCGCAGCCGCCCGACCATCTCGACGGCCTGCCCGCCGTCCAGCGCCTCGCCCACCACCTGCAGGTCGGGATCGGCGGCGAGGGCCTCGCGCAGGGCGTGCCGCATCGTCGCCGAGTCCTCGACCACCAGTACGCGGATCATGCGCGCCGTCCTCGCGGGCCACGGCGTCCGGCGCCGGTCATGCCGGCACCAGCCGGCGGATGTGCGCGAGCAGCTCCTCCTGGTTGAACTCGCCCTTGACCACGTACGCGCTGGCGCCGACCGCGACGCCGCGCTGCCGGTCCTCGGCGCTGGCCCGGGAGCTCACCAGGATGGCGGGCACCTCGGCCAGCTCCGGGTCGGCCCGGGTCTCGGCGACGAAGGCGAACCCGTCGATCCCCGGCATGTCGATGTCGGTGAGGTAGAGCCCGTACCGGCGGGAGCGGGCCCGGTCCAGGCCCTCCTCGCCCGAGGCGGCCAGGTCCACTTCGTACCCGGCCGATTCGAGGATGCTGCGTTCGAGCATCCGGGTGGTCAGCGAGTCGTCGACCACGAGGATGGGCAGCCGGCGTACGGGCTCGACGGGCGCGGTGCCACCCCCGCCGAGCCGCAGGGTCTCCGTCACCAGCCCCTGGGCGTCCAGCACGAGCCGCGGGTTGCCGTCCAGGTCCATCGACACGCCACCGATGACCGGGGCGGCGGGCGCCAGGTCGGGCAGCGGCCGCACGACCAGGGTGGACGTGCCGGCGAGCCGGTCGACGCCGACGGCCACCGCCTCGCCGTCGAGACCGACGATGACGGCGACGGTCGGCCCGCCGCCCTCCGGCACCGTCGTGCCGGCGTACAGGGCCCGGGCCAGCGACAGGAACGGGATCGCCTCGCCGTCGTGCGCCAGCTTCCCGGTGACGGCCGCGGCCGTGGCCTGCTCGGGCAGCAGCCGTACGCAGGTGCGCACGGCGTCGAGCGGCACCGTGGCCACGGTGCCGGCCGCCTCCACGATCAGCCCGTGCAGCGACATCAGGGCCAGCGGCAGCACCAGCTCGACGGCGACGCCCCGGCCGGCCTCGGTCCGCACGGACACCTCGCCGCCGAGCTGGTCGGCGACGTCCCGGGCGACGTCGAGGCCGATGCCGCGGCCGGACACCTCGGTCACCGTCGGCGAGGTGCTGATGCCGCCGCGCAGCACCAGGTCCACCAGCGCCTGCTCGTCGGGCGGGGTGCCACCGGGCATCAGCAGACCCCGCTCCTCGGCGGTACGCCGCACCGCGGCCAGGTCAAAACCGCGGCCGTCGTCCGTACAGCGGAACGCCACGAACCGTCCCCGCCGCTCGACCGCGACGACGACCTTGCCCTCGACGGGTTTGCCGGCCGCCAGCCGGTCGGCGTCGGCCTCGATGCCGTGCGCGACGGAGTTGCGGACGACGTGCAGCAGGGCGTTGCCGGCCAGCGTCAGCACCTGCGGATCCAGGCGGAGGTCCCCGCCCCGGCCCTCGAACCGCACCCGCTTGTCCTGGGCGTCGGCGGCGTCGCGCACCGCGCGGTGCAGGGCGGTGAAGATGGTCGAGGCCGACACCAGCCGCAGCCGTTCGGCCCGGCCACGCACCTCGTCCAGCTCCCGCTCGACCTGCTCGACCGTGTCGGTGATCCGCCGGTTGAGCGCGCCGAGTTCGGCGGCGAGCCGGGCGGCGACGACCCGGGCGGCGTCGGTGTGCGCGGCGGTCCGGCCGACCCGCAGCTGGTCGGCGAGCGCCTCGGCGGAGCGGGTGAGCCGGTCGAGCGACTGCCCGCCGGTCCGCAGCGGCGCGAACCGGGCGTGCGCCTCACCGACGGCGTCGAGCAGCTCGTCCACGTCGGCCGTCGCGCTGCGGGCGGCCGGCACGGACTCGTGCAATGCGGCAGGCCGGGTGCCGGGCGGCTCATCCGGCGTGGGACCGGTGTCCGGTGGCGCGGCGGGACGGGCGTCCGCCTCGGCGCTCGCGCTGCGGGTGGCCGGCGCGGACTCGTGCTGTGCGGCAGGCCGGGTGCCGGCGGCCGGGCTCGGGCCGCCGGGTGTCATCCCCGGCGGGAACCGCAGGGGAGCGGGCGGTGCCGCGCTGGGTGGCTCGAGGGCGGCGACCCGCTCCTCGATCTCGTCGTTGAGGCGCAGCAGCTCCCGCATCTGCTCCGCGGGCACCGGCTCGCCGCCACTGCGGTGCGGCACCAGGACTTCCTCGAAGGCGTGCGCCCGGTCGGCGATCTCCTGCTGCCGCACCACCCGGGCGGCGCCCTTGAGCGTGTGGGCGAAGCGCAGCAGCCGCGCCACCAGGTCCGGGCCGGGCTGCTGATCCAGGTCGAGGACGCCCGCGCTGATCTGGTCGACCAGTTCGCGGGCCTCGATCCGGAAGTACCGCAGCGGATCCTGGCTCATCAGCGCCGACCGGTGCCGACCAGGTCGAGCAGGTCGCCGGAGAGGTTGGACAGGTGCGAAGCGGTCTGCCGGGTCTGCACGGCGCTCGCCTCCGTCTCCCGGGTCACCCGGGCGGTGTCGGAAGCGGCCACGTTGACCTGTTCGACGGCCGTGGTCTGCTGCTTGGTGGACAGTTCGATCTCGCGGGTCGCGTCGTTGGTGGTGGCGACGAGCTGGGCGATGCGCCGGAAGGAGCTGGTGGCGTCGTCGAACTGCCGCGATCCCGCATCCACCGACTTGGCGCCGATCTCGGTGGCCATCACCGTGGTGTTGACGGCGCCGCGGACGTCGTCGATGAGCGCGCGGATCTCCTTGGCCGACCCGGCGGTGCGGTCGGCGAGCTTGCGGATCTCCTCGGCCACCACGGCGAACCGCCGTCCCCACTCGCCGGCCCCGCTGGCCTCGATGGTCGCGTTGATGGCGAGGATGTTGGTCTGCTCGGCCAGTTCCGAGACCAGGTCCACGACGCCGCCGATCTGCTGCGACTTCTCGCCCAGCGCCAGCATGTGCTGGACGATCTGGTCCACCTGCGCGCGGATGGCCGCGATGGAGGCCCGGGTCTGGTCGATCGTGGTGTCACCGGTCGCCGCCGCATCCGCGGTGTCCTCGGCGATCTTGGACACCCGCTGGGCGCTCTCCGCGATCTGCCGCGAGGTGATCAGCAGCTCGCTGATCGTCGTGGTGATCTCGTTCATCGCGCTGGCCTGGTCGCGGCCGCCGGAGGCCTGCTGCGCCGCGGCGGCCTCGAGCTCCGCCGACGAGCTCTGGATGTGCCCGACCGCGGCGCCGACCTCGCGGCGCAGATCGCGGTTGAGCCGCCAGGCGATGTAGCCGCCGCAGCCCATCGCCAGCAGGCCCAGCACGATGATCAGCACGATGCCCTGGGTGGCCCGCGCCGAGGAGTCCCGGCGGGCCTGCTCCACGTCGGTGCGGACCTTGGTGGTCAGCGCGGCGATCGCGTTCTGCAACGTGGTCCGGGCCGGGGTGACCTCGATCGTGTTCAGCTTGCTGATCGCCGTCAGGTCCTTGATCGTCCTGCGTCGCTCGATGACCGGCTGCAGGGCGGCCGAGTGTTCGGCCTCGGCGGCCGACACCGCCTCCAGCAGGGCGAGCGTGCCCGGCTCGGTGATGGTGCCGCGCAACTGCACCACCAGCGCGAGGAAGTCCTCGCGGTCGCGGTTGGTCAGGTCCAGGTAGTCCTGGGTGCCGTTGAGCAGGTAGCCGCGGTAGTCGCTGATCCGGCTCTCCGCCTTGGTGCTCAGGTGCTCGGCGCTGACCAGGTCGTCGACGGCCTCCCGGATCGCGTCGTCCTTGGAGGTCACGACGATCGAGAGGGCGGCGACCGAGGACGCGCCCATGATCAGGGTCAGGGCCACGGTCAGCCCGAAACCCAGCCCGAGCTTGTTGCCGAAGGTTCGTTTGGCCATCCCCGTCACCGTTCCTCGGTGTTGTACGTGGTGTGTCCGGTCAGCTGGTGCACGACCGCCCGGGCCGCCGGCAGGTCCACGATCGGCCGGATGCCGCCCGGCAGCGGGACCATCCCGCGCAGCACGTCGCGCCCCGCCCGGCCGTCCGCCTCGGCGACGATGATCGAGGCCGGGACCCGGAAGTGGCCGTCGAGACCGTGGAACGCCAGTGCCAGCGGCGGGGTGCCGCTGGCGAGCGCGAGCCAGCGGGGGCGTTCCGGCACGGGATGCCCGAGCAGCGCCGCCAGGTCGTAGACGGGCAGAATGGCCCCGCCGAAGCCGGCGACACCCAGCAGCGCGGCCTGCGGACCGGGCAGCGGCGTGACCGGGCGGTCGGAGTGCACGCCGGACGCCTGGGACAGCCGCAGCGCGTACGGGCGGCCGCCGGCCCGGATCGCCAGCAGCTCGGCGTACTCGGCGTCGTGCTGGCGCGCCGGTTCGGTGAAGGAGCGGTCGAAGTCGGCGCGCAGGTCGGCGAGGCGGTCCGTCACGTCGGTCGGCGTCATCGGTACGCCCCGCAGGCGTCGAGCTCGGCGCGGCAGAGCGTGGTCAGCGCGATCCGGCCGAAGCCGCCGCCGAACAGCGCGATCCGCTCGTCGCGTTCCTGGCGCAGCAGGGTCAGCGCCCGGTCCAGCTCCGGCCCGGCGATCCGGTTCTCCCCGCGCCGGCGGGCGAGCAGGCCCAGCCGCAGCCGCGGCATCGCGAAGTCCGGATCCAGGTACGCGGCCAGCCGGTAGTGCCCGATCGCCACGTCCACCGCCGCGCCGCCCTCCAGGCAGACGGCGAGCTGATGGTGCGCGTCGGCGTAGAGACCGTCGACGTCCAGCAGCCGCCGGCAGACCATCTCGGCGTCGTCGATGCGGCCGGCGTGCGCCAGCAGCACCGCGCGCAGCAGCAGGTCACGCGGCGTGGGCCGGTCGGTGGCCTCGTCCTCGACGATCCGCAGCGCGTCGGCGAACCGCTCGTCGATCAGCAGCCGCATCGCCCGCTCGTGGACGCCGGACTCCGCCGGCGGGGGCGGCACGGGTCGCGGACCCGCCGACACCATCCCGGCCTGCGGACCCGCGGCGACCGGCGCAGCGGTGCCCCGCGGCGGGCGACGGTAGTAGAACGTCTGGTGCGTGTGCTGCGGCTCGAGCCCGTCGGGACGGCTGCCGAGCGAGTCGGTGTGCCCGAGGAAGAGGTAACCGCCCGGCGCGAGGGCACGGGTCATCCGCTGCACCAGGGACGCGCGGACCTCCGGGGTCAGGTACATCAGCAGGTTGCGGCAGAACACCACGTCGTACTGGTCCGCGTGCCACAGGGCCTCGTCGTCGTTCGTCACGTTGTACTGCCGGAACTGCACCAGCGACCGGATGGCGGCGGCCAGCTCGAAACCGCCCTCGTGCGGATGGAACCACCGCTGCCGGATGCCGTCCGGGGTCTCCCGCAGCGACCAGGCCGAGAACTGCCCCCGCGCCGCCCGGCGCAGCACCGCCGGGTTGGCGTCCAGGCCCAGCACCGAGATGATCCAGTCCGGGTCGGGCCGGCTCTCCCGGGCGACGATGCCCAGCGTGAACGCCTCCTCGCCGGAGGAGCACCCGACGGAGAGCATGCGCAGCACCCGCTGCGCCGCGCGGGCCTCGATCCGCTCGGGCAGGGCGATCTCGGCGAGCGCCCGGAACTGCTCGCCGTGGCGGTAGAAGTAGGTCTCGTTGATGGTCAGCTCTTCGGCGAGCGTGGTCAGCTCGATGTCCCAGTCGTTCGCCGCGAGCCGGTCCAGGTAGGCCGCCCGGCCGAGCCCGTACTGGTCGGACCGCCTGCCGAGCACCTCGGCCAGCTGCGGGGCGTCGTTGTTGTCGAACGTCCAGCCGAGCTTGGTCGCGAGCAGGGCGCGGAACCGGGTGAGCTCGGCGGCGACGGTCATGACGGCACCGCCAGGGCGGCCGCGGCGGCCCAGACCTCGTCCGGTACGAGCCGCATGCTCTGCAACAGCAGCACCGGCACGGCGTCGATCGTGCCGACGGCGGCGATGAGCCGGGCCGGCGCGTCCCCGAGCAGCGCCGCGTGCGGCTCCGCGCCGTCCGCGCTGACCGCGCGCACGCCGAGGATGGTCCCGGTCGCGAACGCCACCGGGCCGCGTTCGGTCCGGACCGCCACGAACCGCGACACCTCGGCCGCGGCCCCGCCGAGCAGCCGGGCCACGTCGATCACCAGCGTGGGGATGCCGCGCAGGATGCAGATGCCGGTCACGAACGCCGGGGTGCCGGCCAGCGGGTGGGTGGCCAGCGGCCGCATGGTCTCGATGACCTCGCCGAGGCGCAGGGCACAGAGCAGCGGCCCGGCTCGGAAGACGAGCGAGCTGTTTCCCGCAGGCGCCTCTGCAGATGGCGCCATTTGTCCCGGCTGCACCATTCGCTAAGGCTAGCCGTCATTTCGGGTTATTTAGCGAGAATGTTTCAGTCCGTCGCGTCCCCGAAACCCCGGCGCCGGGGGTCAGCGTGGCACGTCGTGCTCCCCGCCGAACCACGGGATCGCCGCCTCCCGGTCATCCGGATCGTGCCGCCGGGCCTGCGCCGGTGGCCCGGCCGGTCCGGCGGGCTCGACCGGCCCCTGCGGCCCGGAGATGACCGGTACGGACGGAGCGGCGTGCCGAGCCCCGGCGCCGGGCAGCCCGAAGTTCACCTCGGCCTCGGGGAACGGCGCGACGTAGCCCCGCTGCCGCGCGATGAAGCCCGACTCGCCCAGCACGATCGGCGCCGCCGCGGCCCTCGCCCAGGGCGCCTCCACCGCCGCACCCGGTGCCGGCGGGCCGTCCCGGCGAGCGGGAACGTCCACACCGGAGGGTGCGAAGCCGGCGACCGGGCCCGGAGCGCCGGTGGGCCGCGAGGCCGGCTCGTCCGCGCCGGTCGCGGGGGCAGGATCGACCTTTCGCGGCCCGCCGCCACCGGTGGGCCACAGGGCCGGCCGCCGGCGTGCCGCCAGGTCCTCGACCCAGCCGAACGCCAGCACCGCCGCCGCCGTCAACGCCAGCGAGGCGATCAGGTCCGTCGGCCCGTCCAGGTCGCCCAGGTCGTCCAGCGTCAGCACTGTCAGCACCGGCCAGATCGCCGCGATCGCGATGTTGTGCCACAGGTAGATCGTCACCGCGCGCGCGTTCAGCAGGTTCACCGCGCCGTTCACCCGGGGGTTGCGCTCCAGCCAGCTCGTGTCCGGCTGCCAGCGCAGCGCCAGCAGGACGAAGGCCAGCGACCACAGCGCCTGCGACTCCGACACGTCGTTCAGGTCCCAGCCCGCGTCGTCCGCGTGGCCCCGCAGCCAGTACAACGCGGCCAGGCCGAGGATCGCCGAGGCGGCCACTACCAGGCCCGGGCGGATCCGGGCCAGCCGGCCGTCGTGGTGGGCGAAGCCCGCGATCCAGCACGCGCCGTAGGTGGCGAAGTCCCACATCGCCGCGTCGGCCCGGCCGAACGGCAGGGTGAAGCCGGTCTTGTCGAGCACCGCGATGCCGACGATCGGCGCGGCCACCGCGGCCCAGCCGATCTTCTTGTACGCCAGGTACAGCAGCGGCGACAGCAGCACGAACCACAGGTACGCCCGGATGTACCAGAGCGGTTCCCAGACGTCGATGCCGCGCTCGCTGCCCGGCGGGTCGCCGATCGGCAGCAGCCACAGGCCGAGCTTCCAACTCAGGGGCTCGTCGCCGCCGTCCTGGCGGGTCCAGCCGAGGTAGAGCATCGCGGGCACCGCGACCACCGCCAGCAACCACAGCGGCGGCAACAGCCGGCGCAGCCGCGAGGTGATCACCTGGCCGGCCGCGCGCTTGTCCAGCGAAGCCGCGGTGAGCGAGCCGGCGAGGGCGAACATGATGCCCATCGCGGGCAGCAGGATCGACAGCCACGGCCAGCCGAACAGGTGGTAGACGATCACCCGGGCGATGGCGGCGGCGCGGAGCAGGTCCAGATAGCGGTTGCGCACCGGAGCACGCTAGCGATGCCCGCCGGGGTCCCAGTACCTCCGCAGCGGTCCACAAGTGCGCCCGCCCGGGCTACCCCGAAAGGGTGAAGTGTCCTTTTTGTCCGTGCGTTTGTGCGACGTCGGTGCTTCCGGCTTTCCCGCGAAACCCCAGCTCAACGGCGGTGTGGCCGGGCATCGGGGGAGAAGTGGCCGGAACCTGGCCCAGTCACCGCCCGGTGGTCCTGCCGTTGGTCCACCTCGAGGGCGGCGCGCACGGGGCGCGGCGCGGCGAGGCAGAGGGAGACAAACGGGATGCGCAAGTCAGCTGTCGTGGTGACCGCCGCGGTCTCGGCGGTGCTGGCCGGCGGGATCATGCTCGCCACCACCGCGGTGGCGGAGGAGACGCCGGCGGCGCCGTCCACGGCTCTGCCCGACCTGCCGGAGATCCCCCAGCTGCCGGGTGCTGACGGCGTGCCGGTGGGTGCCGGGCTGCCTGCCGTACCGATGGATCCGGCCGGCCAGGCCGCGCCCGCCGCCACCGAGCCGGGGGATGGGGTTGATCCGGCGAAGCCGGCGGCGCAGCGGCCCGGCGCCGCGACGCCCGGCCGCCCGGCTGCCGACGACGCCGTGACCCGTCCCGCGCCGGCCTCCCCGACCGCGGCGAAGCCCGCCGCGGCGGCCGACCGGCCCGCCGGGAAGCCGGCTGCCGACAAGCCCGCGCGCGGCGGCCGGTCCGCGACCGTCGCGGCCGCGCAGCAGGACGTGACGACCAGCCAGGCGCTCTCCACCGACCCCCACGGCTCCGTGCAGCAGCAGGCGCTGACCCTGGTCAACGAGAGCCGGCGGCGGGGCGGCTGCGACAACCTCGCGGTGGACCGGCGGCTGATCGTGGCGGCGAACCGGCACGCCGCCGAGATGGCGCGGCGCGGCTACTTCGCGCACGAGGACTCGCGCGGTGAGCGCGCCGGTGACCGGGTGCAGGACGCCGGTTACCAGTGGTCACGGTACGGCGAGAACATCGCCCGCGGCCAGGACAGCGTGGCCGAGGTCGTCACCGGCTGGCTGAACAGCCCGGAGCACCGGGCGAACATCATGGACTGTGACCTGCGCGAAGTGGGCGTGGGCCTGGCGTTCGCGGCCGACCGCACCCCCTACTGGGTGCAGGATTTCGCCACCCCGCAGTGAGGTGCCACCTCCCGGATTGATGCCACGGTCGTCCGGCTGACCTTCCCAGGAGCACCGGTGTGCTTCGATGTGCGGACACATCTCCTGGGGAGGACGATTTGGGAGTGCAACGGGTTTCCGCACGCCTCGCCGCCGCCGCGCTGGCGCTGGCGGTCGGCGGTGGGCTCGGCGCGGTGCTGCTGTCCCCGGCCGCGGCCAGCGCCGCGCCGGTCAGTGTCACACCGATAACCGCCGTCGTCGTCACGAAGGCCGCCGCGGCCTCGTGCTCGACGGGCAAGTACCAGAAGCAGGTCGAGGGTTACCTCAAGAAGATCGGCGGCTACGGCACGGTCTCGGTGGACGGCAAGCAGTCCGCCGCCGACTGCGCCGCGATCAAGAAGTTCCAGAAGCGGTTCGGCATCAAGCCGGCCGCGGGCCTGGCCGGCCCGACGACGCACGGAGTGGCCAAGCGGATCGCCGCCACGAAGACGTCGAAGTGCAAGGCGAAGAAGTCGGGCTACACGTTCTGCATCAACCTGACGCAGCAGACGACCTGGGTGATGAAGAACGGCAAGGTCTACGCCAAGCCGACGGTCACCCGGACCGGCATGAAGGGGTACCGCACGCCGGCGGGCACCTTCAAGATCAACAAGCGCACCAAGAAGGAATGGTCCGACCCGTACGACGTGTGGTTGCCGTACTGGCAGCGCTTCATCGGCGGCCGGGGCTTCCACGAGACGACCACGTACATCCACGACGCGTGGCGGGGCTCGCACGGCTGCGTCAACCTGCTGCCGGCGGACGCCAAGAAGTACTACAAGATCGGCAAGATCGGCATGACGGTCAAGGTCATCGGCCGTCGGCCGGGCACCTGATCGGCTCCGCGAGGGCCCGCCGGCTGCTGCCGGCGGGCCTTCTTTTTCCGGTACGGGGGTGAGCCGCGGCCTTTCCGGGCGCGCGGTGGGCCTTCGTGGCACGCGGGGTGGGCCGGGGTCAGGCTGCCAGCTCCCGGTGGGCCAGGCTGGCGTGCGTGGTGAGCACGTCGTGCCGGCCGAACGCCTGCTCGTCGCCGGCCGCGGTCAGCACCCGCAGACCCTGGCGGTCCAGCGTGTAGGTGACATCGATGAAGCGGCTGACGGTGTCGTCGTGATGCACCACCGTCAGCTCGTCGGCGCGTTGCATGGGTCCCGTCCTTCGCTTACGCGGATGTGGCACGTGACCTGGGTTACGGATGCCGAGGGGCACCCGGTTCAACCGTCGGCCGATTGTGCCATGTGGTGAGCTCGTCGAGCGGGCTCGGTCACCAGCCTCACATCCGGCCGTGAGCTGGGCAGTCAGGTGCCGGTCGGCCATCGGGCGGATAACCGACAGCCGTGCGGTATCAAACCGTGTGCGACCGATATCGATCAGGTGTCCGATCGGCCCGGGTTTTTCGTCGGTGCCCCGGCATAGAGTGGCGCTCGTGTCTCGCCCCCGCCGCCGCGCCCGCACGCTGCTGGTCGCCGTCGTTCTGCTGCCGCCGCTGACCGCCGCCTCCTGCGGTGACGAGCCGTCCGGCGTCACCGTCGGCGCCGCCGCGATGGGCACCGTCGCCGAGATCGTCGAGGCCTCCGGCTCGGTGACCGCCCGCGCCGCCGCCACGGTCAGCTCACCCGCCGAGGGCACCCTCGCCGAGCTCCGCTACGACGCCGGTGACCAGGTCCGCAAGGGTCAGGTGGTCGCGGTGATCGAGTCGCCCGCCGCCGAGCAGCGCCTGGAGCAGGCCGCCCGCGCCCTGGACGCGGCGTCCTCCGGCGGCGTGCCGGCCGGCGGCGGCACGGCCGGCTTCACCGCCGCCCGGCAGCGCACCGACCAACGCGCCGACAAGGCGTTCACCGCCGCCCGGGAGGCCGCCGCCAAGGTCACCGACGCCGACCTCAAGGCCGCGCTGCTGGCCCAGGTCACGGCATCCCAGCAGCAGTACGAAGCCGCCTCCGACGCGGCCGGCGCCGCCCAGCGCTCGGTGCAGCGCGGCGTGGCGAGCCTGGGCCAGGCGGTCAGCGCGCTCGGCACGGCCCAGCGGCTGCAGGCCCAGCAGGCATACGACCTGGCCGAGGCGGCCGTCGAGGCGCTCACCCTGCGCGCCCCCGTCTCGGGCGTGGTCCAGCTCGGCGGCACCGCCACCGGCGGCTCGTCATCGCTGACCGACCTGCTCGCCGATCCCGCCGCGGCGGCCGCCGCCGGCGCCCCGGCCCAGGCAACCCCGGCCGGCGTCGACACCGCGGTGCCGCGGGGCGCGACGGTCGGCCCCGGCACCCCGATCCTCACCATCGTCGACACCGGCAAGCTCGGCCTGGCCGCCGAGGTGGACGAGACCGACGTGTTACTGGTCGCGGCCGGCGGCAAGGCCACCGCCGAGCTCGACGCCGCCACCGGCGCCACCTATCAGGCCACCGTGCGCGCCGTGGACCTGCTGCCCACCACCTCGGCACGCGGCGGCGTCTCCTACCGCGTGCGGCTCACCCTGGGCAGGGGCGAGTATGCCGACGGCCGGCCCGCGCCGACCCCGCGCCCGGGCATGAGCGCCATCGTCCGGCTCCAGGTCCGCCAGGCGGCCGACGCGGTGACCGTGCCGGCGTCCGCGGTGGTCTCCGCCGACGGCCGCGACACCGTCTGGACGGTCCGCGGCGGCCGGGCCGAGCGGGTCCCGGTCACCCTCGGCGTGCAGGGGGAGGACAAGGTGCAGGTGGTCTCCGGCATCGGCGCGGGGCAGCAGATCATCGTGGGCGGTGCAGACCAGGTCAGCCCCGGGCAGACCGTGCCGTGACCACCAGCCGGAGCACCGCCGCCGGCCCCCCGGCGATCGTCGCCACGGACGTCTCGCGCACCTATGACCTGGACGGGGTCTCCGTTCCCGCCCTGCGCGGCGTCTCCCTGACCGTGGCCGACGGCGACTACCTCGCCATCGTGGGCGCCTCCGGCTCCGGCAAGTCCACCCTGATGCACCTGCTCGGCGGCCTCGACCGGCCCACCGGCGGCACCCTGCTGATCGGTGGCCGCGACGTCGCCAAGCTGTCGCCGCCCGAGATGGCGCTGCTGCGCAACAAGACCATCGGCTTCGTCTTCCAGTCGTTCCACCTGCTCGCCCGCACCACCGCACGGGACAACGTCGCGCTGCCGCTGGTCTACCGGGGCATCGGCCGCCGCGAGCGCCGGGCCCGCGCCGCCGAGATGCTGGCCCGGGTCGGCCTGGCCCACCGGATGGACCACCGGCCCAACCAGATGTCCGGCGGCGAGCAGCAGCGCGTCGCCATCGCCCGCGCGCTGGTCACCGGCCCCTCGGTGCTGCTCGCCGACGAGCCCACCGGCAACCTCGACACCACCACCGGCCAATCGGTGCTGGCCCTGCTCGAGTCGCTGAACGCCGAGGGCGTCGCCGTCGTCCTGGTCACCCACGACCGGGACGTCGCGGCGCGGGCCCACCGCCAGATCGTGATGCGCGACGGGCTGATCGTCGAGGACTCCTCAGCACCGACAGCCGCCGCCGGCGCGCCCGCGGGCAGCGGCCCCGCCGTCGCCGCGCCCGCGGACGGCGTGGTCGCGGGCGCTCCGGCCGGGGGCGGTGTGGTCGCGGGCGCTCCGGCCGCCGGCGCGCCCGCGGGCGGCGTGGCTGCGGGCGGCGTGGCTGCGGGCGGCGTGGCTGTGGACGGGCCGGCCGGGGGCGGCGGCGCGTGAGGCTGGCTGAGGCCTGGCGGGTCGCCCTGGACGCGCTGCGCGCCAACCGGCTGCGCAGCATCCTCACCATGCTCGGCGTGGTCATCGGCGTAGCCGCCGTGGTTGCGCTCGTGGCCATCGGCACCGGGACCAAGCAGCAGATCGAGCAGCAGGTCGAGGGTTTGGGTTCCAACCTGCTGCTGGTCGTGCCGGGCCGGCTCGAGGCCGGCTCCGCGCCCTCGGTGTCGACCCTGTCGCTGGACGACGTCGACGCGGTCTCCCGCGTGGTCGGCGACCGCAGCCGGGTCGCCGTCACGGTCGCCTCCGGAGAGACCGTCCGGGCCGGCAGCCGGTCCACCTTCTCCAGCCTGCAGGGCGTCCTGGAGACCACCCCGACCGTCTTCGTCCGCCGGCTGGACCGCGGCAGCTACCTGACCCGCTCGGACGTCAACACCGCCCGCCGCGTCGCCGTCCTCGGCGCGGGCGTGGCCGACCAGCTCTTCGGCGACCGCGACCCGATCGGCCGGCAGATCACCATCGGCGGGGTGCGGTTCCGGGTGATCGGCACCTTCGAACGACTCGGCCAGAGCCTCGGCGTCGACCGCGACAACGAGGTGCACGTGCCGATCACCGCCGCCCAGCGGCTGCTCGGCACCGACCGCGTCGACGGCCTGGCGATCCGCGCCCCCGACCGCGAGCGCATCAACACCCTGGGCGCGAACGTCGTCGCGACGCTCAGCGAACGCCACCCCGACAGCGACTTCAGCGCCGTCACCCAGGAGCAGATCCTCGGCGTGCTCGGCGACATCCTCGGCGTGCTGACCGGGGTGCTGGCCGCCATCGCCGGGATCAGCCTGCTCGTCGGCGGGGTCGGCGTCTCCAACATCATGCTGGTCTCCGTGCGGGAACGGACCCGGGAGATCGGCCTGCGCAAAGCGGTCGGCGCCCGGCCCCGGGACATCGGCCTGCAGTTCCTGCTGGAAGCGGTCCTGCTCACCACGATCGGAGGCGTCATCGGGATGGCGCTCGGCATCTCCGCCGCGCTGCTCGTCGACCGCCTGTCGCCGGTGCCGGCCGCCGTCACCTGGTGGTCGCTGGCGCTCGCGTTCGGCGTCTCCGCGCTGGTCGGCATCGTGTTCGGGGTGGTGCCCGCGCAGCGTGCCGGCCGGCTCGACCCCGTCGTCGCGCTGCGGACCGAATGACCAGCACCGTCCGCGAACGCACCACCGTGCCGGCGCCGCTGCTCGTGCTGGCCGCCATCGCGTCCGTCCAGGTCGGCAGCGCCGTCGCCCGGACGCTCTTCGACGACCTCGGCGCCGCCGGGGTCACGCTGCTGCGCCTGTCCATCGCCGCGGTGGTCCTCGGTGTCGCGTTCCGGCCGAAGGTGGGCGCCTGGTCCGGCGCCGCGTGGCGGGCGGCCGTGCTGCTCGGCGTGGCGATGGCGGGCATGAACCTGCTCTTCTACCTGGCGCTGCGGACGGTGCCGCTGGGCGTCGGCGTGACCGTCGAGTTCCTCGGCCCGCTGCTGCTCACGCTGGCGCAGACCCGCCGCCTGGTCGACCTGCTCTGGGCGCTGCTCGCCGGCGGGGGAGTGGCGCTGCTCGGCCTGGGCTCCGGGTTGACGGCGCCGCTGGGTGGGCTGCTGCTCGCGTTCGCGGCCGGGCTGTGCTGGGCCGGGTACATCCTGGCCAGCGCGCACCTGGGCACGCTGGTGCCGGGCACCGGCGGGCTGGCGGTGGCGCTGGCGGTCGCGGCGGTGCTGGTCCTGCCGTTCGGCACGGACGGCGCGGCGGCGGTGCTCGCGCACCCGTCGCTGCTGCTGGGCGCCACCGCGGTCGCGCTGCTGTCGTCGGTCGTGTCGTACGGGCTGGAGATCAACGCGCTGCGCCGGATGCCGACCCGGGTCTTCGGCATCCTGATGAGCCTCGAACCGGCCGCCGCGGCCGTCGCCGGGCTCGTCGTGCTGCACCAGCGCCTCGGCCTGCGGGAGGTGGCGGCGCTGCTGCTGGTCAGCCTCGCCAGCCTGGGCGTCACTCTGGCCCGGCGCGGCCCGGCGGTCCCACCTGTCCCACCAGCCTGACCCATGTCAGGAAAGCCTCAAGTGGGCGGCCCGGTGGCCGAACAAAGAGCGTGTCGCATCGGGTGGAGGCCCCCGCTTACGAGCTCCGTGATCTGCACGGTGCCTCGCGGGCGGTCGCATACCTGACCCTCGCCGCTTCGCCGTACGTGCTGGTGACCGCGTGCCTCGTACCGGGCATCAGCGCGCTCACCCTGACCGTCGCGTTCTCGATCGGCATCTTCATGGCCGTGATCGGGGTGGTCTGCTGGCGCCGTCCCGCGGTGCTGCCGAGGGCGTTCTGGTTCCTCGCCCCGCCGGTGGCCACCATGGTCGTGGCCGGCCTGAACTTCGCCACCCACGACGCCTCCACCGGCGCGCAACTGTTCTACCTCTGGCCCATCCTGTACACGGCGAACTTCCTCAGCCGCCGGGTCCTCTACGCCAACCTGGTGCTGGTGTTCGCCGGCGACGCGGCCACCGTGTTCGCGGTCCTCGGCACGCAGAAGGGCGCCTCGGACTGGGTCGCGATGGTGCTGGCGATGACGATGGCCGCGACGGTGGTGCAGAGCCTGCGGATCCGCGCCGACCGACTGCGCGACGTGCTGGAACAACAGGCGCACGCCGACCACCTCACCGGCCTGGCGAACCGCCGCTACTTCGACGAGGCGCTGGCTGCGGCGGGCGGGTGGGCACACCGTACCGATGGCTCGCTGGCCCTGCTCACGATCGACCTGGACCATTTCAAGGCGATCAACGACACCTTCGGCCACGCCGAGGGCGACCGGGTGCTGCGGGCCGTCGCGGACGCGCTGCGCCGGGTCGCCGGCGACAGCGGCGTCGCCGCCCGGCTCGGCGGCGACGAGTTCGTCCTGCTGCTGCGGATGGGCCGCCGCGCCGCGGTGGGCGTCGCCGACGCGCTGCGGGCCGCCATCGCGGACCGCCACGACCTGCCGGGTGGACCGCCGGGCGTGAGCATCGGCCTCGCGGTGCTGCCCGGGGACGTGCGCACGGTGGCGGATCTCGTCGCGGCCTCGGACGCGGCGCTCTACCAGGCGAAGACCTCCGGCCGCGGCCGGGTCTCGGTCGCCGGCGAGCGGCACAACGTCGACCGGGTGCCTAGCTTCGTTCCGGAACCGCGGCCCTGACCAGGCCGAGGATCTCCCGGCGCAACCGAGGGTACGGACCCCAGCCGTCCCGCAGCACGTGGATGTAGATCGCCTCGAGCGCCACATCGATCCGCTGCATGAGCTCCTGGTCGTCGGGCAGCCCCAGCCGCACCGCCCGGGCGAAATGATCAAGGGCCTCCATGTGCCGCCCCTGATCGAAGGCGCTGCGCCCGGCGTTCTCGTGCACGACACTGCGCAGCAGCTCGGGCGCCTCGGAACTCGCGGCCTGCTCGAACAGCCGGTCGGCCTCGGCGTAGTCGCCGCGCAGCCGCAACACGTGCGCCAGCTCGGCCTGGGCGATGACGGTGGCCTGCACATCCCCGGCCGACTCGGCGTGCGCCAGCGCCAACCGGCTCGCGGCGGCGGCCATGCCCAGCTCGTCCAGCAGCCGGTAGACCTCGGCCCGGACGCTCAGCAGACCGGCCCGCGCGACGTTGTCCTGCTCGTCGGCGAGCGGTCCGTCGAGCCGTTCCCCGAGCTCCCGCAGCGCGTCCCGGTCGTCGACAACCTCGCGCAGGGTGGCGCCGTCGAGCCGCCAGCGGATCGCAGCCAGATCCTCCGGGCCGAGCGGCTTGGGCCGGGCGGGCTCGACCGTGGCGGGGGAGGCGTCCGGCCCGCCGAAGGGTTGCGCGGGGGTGGGGTCGGGGGCCGGCTGCTGCTCGTCCGGCGCCTGCTCCGGTGACATGACACCCGCGGCGCCGACCAGCCCGTTCATCAGGCCGGTGATGTCCAGATCGAGCACGGCGCCGTCGGCGTCGGCCGCGGGCGGGTCCTGCGTCGCGCTCTCCGGAGACAGGGGTGAGTCGCTGTCGGCGGGCTTCGCCGAGGGTGTGTCGGTGTCGGTGTCGGTGTCGGGCTTGGGCTTGGCGCCGAACCAGGTCGGGCCGAGCTCCGAGTCGGCGTACTTGATCGGCTCCGACGGCCCGGAGGTGATCAGGCGGCCTATCGGCGCGGCGTTCGCGGCGGGGTTCGGGCCCGGCCGGGTGGCCGGTGGGACGGGCGAGACCGGTGCGGCGGACCCGGGATTCTTGACCGGCCCGGTCCGTAGCGGCGCCGCTACGGCCGAGGTGGGCGCTGCCTGGTTGCGGGTATCGGTCTGGCTGCTCGCCCCGGCCTGGCTGTTGGTCGCGGCCGCGTGGTGGGTGGTGGCCGGGTCGGGCGCGGCCGGGTGGGGCGGGGTGGCAGGAGCCGTCGGGACGCCGCCGGCGCGGAAGGCTGCCTCGGCGAGCCTGGTCGCCTGGGTCTGCCGGGCCAGTTCCGCCGCGCGGCGTTCCTCCTCGGCCCGGTGGGCTTCCTCGGCGCGGCGGACCGCCGCGGCCCGCTGTTCGGCCTCGAACCGGCGCGCTTCCTCGGCCCGGCGCATCGCTTCGGCGTGCTGCTCGGCCTCGAGCTGGCGGGCGGCGATGGCGGCCTGGCGGGCCTGCTCGACCTGCCGGTCCGCCTCCTCGGCCCGGCGGGCTGCTTCGGCGCGGCGGACAGCGTCGGCCTGCCGGGCTGCCTCCGCGCGGCGGGCGGCGGCCTCGGCCTCGCGGGCAGCGATCTCGGCCTGCCGGGCGGCCTCGGCCTGGCGCGCCGCTTCCTGCCGGGCTGCTTCCGCCTGCCGGGCGGCCTCGACCTGCCGGGCTGCTTCCGCCTGGCGCTCCATCTCGGCCTGGCGGGCGGCAGCTTGCGCCTGCCGGGCGGCTTCCGCTTGCCGGGCTGCTTCCGCCTGGCGCTCGGCCTCGGCAAGCCGGGCGGCTTCGGCTTGGCGGGCCGCGTCGGCCTGCCGGTTGGCCTCGGCCTGGCGGGCCAGCAGGTCGGCCTGGTGGGCGGCTTCGGCTTGGCGGGCCGCGTCGGCCTGCCGGTTGGCCTCGGCCTGGCGGGCCAGCAGGTCGGCCTGGTGGGCGGCTTCGGCCTGGCGGGCCGCGTCGGCCTGGCGAGCGGCAGCGGCCTGGCGGGCGGCCTCGGCGTCGCGCTCGGCCTGGGCGTGCCGCTCTGCCTCAACTTGCCGTGCCGCGTCGGCCTGCCGGTTGGCCTCGGCCTGGCGGGCCAGTAGATCGGCCTGGCGGGCGGCTTCCGCCCGCCGACCAGCCTGGGTGTGCCGACCCGCATCGGTCTGCGGCCGCACTGCGTCGCCTTGCTGGGCGGCATCGGTCTGCCAGGCGGTCTGGCCCTGCTGGGCGGCTTCCGTCTGCCAGGTGGTTTCGGACTGCTGCTGGGCGCCGGCGTAACGGGCGGCTTCGTCCGGCTGCGGCGGGGTGTCCGTGCCGCCGTGGCGAGGCTGCGGCGGCACCGCCGTCGGGCGTCCGGCGTGCCGCGGCTGGCCGGGGCGGGCCTGGGTGTCCGGTTCGGCCAGGTGACTTTGCGCGGCCTGCTCCGGCACGACGATGCGGTCGGCCGTGGGCGGACGCTGGGCAGGCACCTGCACCGTCGAGCCGCGGTGCTGCCCCGGCCCGTCGGCGCCCGCGGGTGCGGGGGATTCCGGCCGGACCAGGCCGACCGTGGGCGGTTCCGGCTGCGACGACGGGCTGATGATCGGCAGTTCGTCGGTGCTCCGGCCGGGTGCGGCGGGACCGGTGTGCCGGGCGGGAAGCACCTCTCCTTCGAGCGCGGGGCCGGTGGCGGCGGGCGACACCGGCATGGCTGTAACGGGCCTGACCTGGGCGGGGACGCTGCTGACCGGCCGGTCGAACGGTGGCGTGTAGGCGGCCGGAGCGGTGCGCGACGGGGGCCGCTGCGAGGGCGGGACGGCGGTCGGCGTACCGGTGGAGGTGATCATCGCGGTGCGCGGTCCGCCGACGATCGGCGTCTCGGCCGTCGAGCCGTCGCCGAAGGACGTCCGGCCACCCGCGGCCGACGCGGGACGCCGGCCGCGCGGGCCCGCGATGCGCGGGTCGGTGTCGGACGGGCTGCGGGGAGCTGCGATGCGCGGGTCGGTCTCGGACGGGCTGCGGGGAGCTGCGATGCGCGGGTCGGTCTCGGACGGGCTGCGGGGAGCCGCGATGCGCGGGTCGGTCTCGGACAGGCCGCGGGGAGCTGCGATGCGGGGGTCGGTGTCGTGGAGGCCGCGGGGGTGCTGCGGCGGGGAGTAGCGGGGGTCGTACACGGGCACGCCGCGCGGGTCCGTGGCGGCCGGTCCCGGCGGGGGGAATGCCCGGGGGTCGTGCAGGGCCTGCTGGTCAGCGTCTTGCGGGTGCTGCGGCGGGGAATAGCGGGGGTCGTGCACGGGCACGGCGCGCGGGTCGGTGCCGGCCGGGAAGCCGTGCGGGGACCGGGGGTCGTCCCGCGGCGTGGCGCCCTGGTCGCCGTCGGCCCACGGAGTGAACGCCGCCGGTGCCTGCGGAGCGGCCGGGCTCTGCGGCGTCTCGCCGAACGCGGGTCGCCGGATCGGCGCCGGCGCGGCCGGTCGGATCGGTGTGGGCGCGGCCGGTCGGATCGGCGCCGGGGTGGACGCCGGGATCGGCGGTGGCGCGGCGGCGGGCTGGACGGGCGGCCGGTTGCCCGGACCGGCCGGCGGCGCGCTCGCGGGCCGGTGATCGCCACCCGGCGGCACCGCACCCGGGCGGGTGGGGTCCTGGCCGGGAAGCAGCCCGACGGGTTCCGCCGCGCGGGTATCGGCCGGCCCCACAGCACCCGGCCGGCCGGCCGGCGGCACAGCACGAGGATCCTGCCCGGGAACCAGCGCGGCCGGAGCGTCCGGAGCCCACCCCGCACCCGCCGACCCAGGACGCCCGCCGTCGAATGCGCCCGCTGACCCGGGACGCCCGCCGTCGAACGCGGCCGGCGACCCGGGGTGCATCTCGTCGAAGGCGGCCGGGCTGACCGGAGCCCGCCCCGCGGCCGGCGACCCGGGACGCACCTCGTCGAACCCCGCCGGGCTCACCGGCGCCTCCGCGGACACCCCCGACGGCGACACAAAACCGACCCGCGGCTTCCGCTGCGACCCGCCCTGCCCCGGAGCGTTCCGCGGCGCCCGCTCGTATCCGCCCTGGTCCGGCGTCGCCGGGACGTCCGGCCGCCGCGTCGCCGGCACGTCCGGCCGCCGCGTCGCCGGCCGGATGATCTCCGCGGGCGCCGACGCCGCGGGGGTCTTCGGCACGTTCGGCAGCGCGGGCGTCACCACCCGTGGCGTCGCCGTCTGCGGCTCGGCCTTCTTGACCACGCGGGGCATCGCCGGCGGCTCGGCCTTCTTGATCACGCGCGGGGCCGCCGGCGGCTTCGCCTTGCTCAGCACGCGCGGCACCACCGGTCCCGGGGCCTTGCTCACCACCCGTGGTCCGCTGCCGTCCTCCGGCGTCTGCTCCTCCGGTACGTCCGCAGCCGGCAGCTCGTCCACCAGCGGGTCGAAGTCCTGCTTGCGGGGCCGGTACAGGCCCGCGACGAGCTCACCGTCACGCTCCGTGGGCGGCTCGGTGGGCACCGGCGGCGACACCCGGGCGCGCCCGCTGACCGGCTGCGCCACGTCGCGCCGGCCGCGCCGGGGCTGCTGGTCCGCGGCCGGGGCGTCGTCCCAGCTCTCGATGACGCGGTTGCGGCGGGAGGCGGTGTAGCGCCGCTGCTCCTCCCAGTCCCGCTCGTCGAAGTCGCGGTCGTCGTACTCCAGCTCGTCGAAGTCGAGGCTGCGGCGCTGCCAGCCCTCGGCGCCGGGCGGTGAGACGGGCGCCGCGTCCAGGTCGGCCGGGGCGAACGCGGGGTCGTCGAGCCAGCTCGGGCGCTCGCTGTCGAACGCCTGCTTGATGTGTTTGTCGCGATTCGGTGACCGTTGGTAGCCGTCCTGCCGGCGCTGGCGGCGGCGTTCGGCCAGTTCGTCGACGGCCGGCTCGAACGGGACCGGGTTCTGCGGCTGCTGGGGTGAGTCGTCGAAATCGTCCTCTTGGACGTATTTCGCGCGGGTCGGCGGACGACGGGTATCGGCGCCCCAGCGGGCTGCGACGGCATCGGCGTACGGATCCCGGGCGGTCGCGGTGGTGTCACCGTACGGCCGTTTCGGGTTGTCGTCGTACTCCGATTCCCAGTATTCGTCGTCCTCGAAACTCATCGGGTCACCCCGGCCCGGCGACCCGTGGCGGGGCACGACAGAGGCTGCGCTGCGTCCGCCCGCTGCCGCATCCGTCCCCCGTCCTCCGCTACCGCGTCCGCGCCCCACGCGCCCGGTAGCACCTTCCCCCTGCGGTACGAGTTGGAAGGTTAACCACGGTTTTGCGTAGAGCGCTACCGCCCGCGGGGATGCGTCACGCGGCTCCGGAGCGCCCCTGACGCCCGGATCCGCCCCGGCGCCGCGGCCCGCCGGGTATGGACCGTCGACAGACAGTACGGATGCGGACGCCCAGCGGTTCATTCTTGAGGCCCGGTGCACGGAAGGTTTTTGGCAATTGACGGAAAGTGACCGTGACGGCTGCGGTCGTCACCCATTCATGAACCGCCCTCATTGTTTCCGCGGTGTGGCCTGCCACGGAATTTAAGCCATTCTTAATGACCGTCTCAGAAAGGGGACACGGAATGGCGCGTCGGCAGCCGACGGCCGGCTCACCCGCTGTGACGGTGGCGAGGGACACGTCGCGGCCGCACGGATCATGGCCGGTCCGGATGTCACCGTGGGAGCACGGGCCGGTCCGGCGCTGTGCCGGCCCGTGGCCCGCCGCCCGTTCCGGCGGCGGGCCGCCGAAGTGACAGAAACACGACACGCTCTCGGCGCCGTACGCGCCGCGGGCCGGGTGGTCCTGCGCCGCCTGGACCCTGTCCACGATGAACTCCCCGGCCGGCGGCCCCCGCCCCCCTCTGTAGGTCGCCACCAGCCGGGGCCGAGGAACGGCGGCGGGTGCACACGCCGCCGTTTCGACTCTCCACCGCCACCCGCGGCGGGTGCCGGCTCAGAGCCGACCGTCCTCCGTGAACGGTGCGACCGGCGTCGGCAGGATCAGCCCCGCGAGGGCCAGCCTCTCCAGCAGCCGGCTCAGCTCCGCCCGGGTGAGCATCTCCAGCTGCGCGGGCTGCCGGTGCGGCACGTCGAGCGCCCGGGCGGCCTCCACCGCCCGGCCGCCGATGGCCGCCTCCACCGCCCAGAGGCGGTGGGCCAGCATCGCGATGTGCGCCGAGCGGGTCAGCTCGTCGTGCAGCCGCAGCAGCCGGCGCAGGTCGGCGGCGAGCTGTTCGATCGGTGGCCCGGTCGGCTGCGGCTCGGCGGGCCGGTGCGGCCAGGCCCGGACCAGGGCCGCCCAGCAGCGCGGCGTGTAGACGACCGCGGCGCCGATCAGGGTGGGTGTGACGGTGATGAGGGCTAGTTTCCCCACGTCGAGCAGGCTCACGGTGCCCTCCTTCAGCCCGCGTGCATGGTTACCCCTCTGACGATCCGCCCGCCCGCGACCAGCGTCAAGCCGGGTCGGTGCGGCGTACTCAGTGGATCTCCGCAGGTCAGCGGGTGCGGCCGCGGGCCACCAGGCGGGTGATCGGCATCGGCGGGGCCGGGATGTCCGGGCCGTCGTAGCCGCGGACGGTGCCGAAGCGCCCGCCGCCCGCGCGCTCCTCCCAAGCCTGCCGGGCCGCCACGATCTCGTCGTGGTCGCGGCCCACGAAGTTCCACCACATGACGATCCGTTCGGCGAACGGCTCGCCGCCCAGCAGCATCATCCGGGTCTCCGGCCCGGCCGTCAGCCGCAGCTCGGTGCGCCCGGCGCCGAGGTAGAGCAGCGGCCCCGGCCCGACCGGCACGTCCGCCACGGTGCCCGCGCCGTCGATGACCAGCACCGCGTACTCAAAATCGGGTCGCAGCGGCACGGTGGCCCGGCGGCCGGCCGCCAGGGTGAGCTCCGCACCCAGCAGCGGGGTGTAGCAGCGGGCGGGGGAGACCGCGCCGGCCAGCTCACCCATGAGGACGGTCGCGGTCAGGCCGCCGTCGGCGAGCACCGGCAGCCGCGCGTGGTGGGCGAAGGCCGGTGCGACGTCGCGGTCCGTGCCGGGCAGGGCCACCCACAGCTGTACGCCGTGCAGCACGCCGCTGTGCTCGGCCGGCGTCTCCTCGGAGTGGGAGATCCCGCGTCCCGCCGTCATGAGGTTGAGCCGGCCCGGCCGGATCAGCTGGCGGCTGCCCAGGCTGTCGCGGTGCAGGATCTCCCCGGCGACCAACCAGCTCACCGTCTGCAGCCCGATGTGCGGGTGCGGGCCGATCCGCATCCCCGGCGACCCGTTCAGCGCATGCGGCCCGTACGCGTCCAGGAAGCACCACGCGCCGACCATCCGCCGGTGCTTGCTGGGCAGGGTCCGGGTCACCGCGAGCCCGCGCGGGCCGCCCAGCGCGACCGGGGCGCCGTCGAGCACCTCCACCCCCGCCGGGGTCGTCGTCGCGTCCGGGTGTCCGACCTCGGGGTCCGCCTCCAGGCTGCTCACCGCTGAAATCTACCGCCGTCCCGGGTGCGGTGGCGCCGCCCGCAGCAGGCCCGCGCCCAGCGCGATCAGCGCCAGCGCCGCCGGCGCGGTGACCGGCACGACCAGCAGCGTGGCCGAGTGCCCGGCCAGCAGCGCACCGAACCCCACGGTCGAGATGCCGAGCACGCCCAGCGTGCAGAGCGTCGCACCGACGGCGGCCCGGACCGGCGAGCCGGCCGTGATGACCGTGGGTCGGGGCTCGTCGAAGCGGCGGAAGGCCGCCACCAGCACGGCCGTGACCAGGGCCGCCGCGCCCAGCCACAGCGGCCGGGTCAGCCACCAGCCGACCGAGCCCGGCGCTGCCACGGCCAACCCGCCGAACGCGGCCAGCACCACGAACGCCGCGGTCAGGTGCCACAGGAACGCGGTCATGGCCAGGCCGTTCGCCGCCACCACCGCCCGCCAGACCCGGGCCCGGGCGAGCAGCCGCAGCGCCGGCTCCCGCAGCAGCAGGACCAGCCCGATCAGCCACACCGCGTGCGCCGCCAGCGCCACCGTCGGCGGGGACATGTTGGACACCGCCTCGCCGGGCACGCCGACCATCGACACCGGGTACGGCCCCACGCCCGTCAGCAGCAGCACCGCGCCCAGCCCGGCGCCGGCCAGCAGCAGGGCGAGCCGCCGGCCACCACGCTGCAGGGTGCCGTCGGCGTAGAAGAAGCCGAGCTGGTGCACCCCGGCCCAGATCACCAGCAGGTTGAGCACGGCCACCCGCGGGTGCCCGGTGAAGCGCAGCACGTCCACGCCCGCCGCCACGGCGAGCAGGGCCACCGGCACCAGCGCGCCGAAGCGCCGGTGCAGCCGCCACATCGCCGGCGCGAGGGCGACCAGCGCCAGATAGACGCCGAGGAACCAGAGCGGCTGCACCGCCGTCCGCAGGGCCACCCGGGCCAGGCCGTCGTCCTGGCCGGTCAGCCCCGCGCCCAGCGCCAGCACCAGCCAGACCGCCAGGAACGCCGCCGCCGGCCGCAGCAGCCGGGCGGTCCGGGACCGGGCGAAGTCGGCGTAACCGCCGCCGCGGCGCCGGATCGAGGCCAGCGCGGTCGCGTGCGCGAACCCGCCGACCAGGAAGAACACCGGCATCACCTGGAGCAGCCAGGTCATCGGCCGCAGCTGCGGCACCAGCGCCAGCACGTTGGTGACGCGGGTGCCGCCGTCGGGGCCGAGCACGGGCGCGGCCATCAGCCAGTGCCCGGCGATCACGACGCCGAGCGAGGCGACCCGGAGCAGGTCGACGTAGCGGTCACGGCCGGGCGGGGTCGCTGCCGCCAGGGTGCCGGGGGCGGCGCCGGACACGGTGGTGGAGGTCATGCCGGATACCCTGCCGGGCCCGCGACCTGCCCGGATGGGTGCGCATACTCATCCGGTGGGGGTACGCGCGCTGACATGACCCGCGGGCGGCAGTACGGTGGCCGCTGCCCCGCCGACCAAGGAGGAACACGTGCGACCCGTACTCGCCACCCTGCTCCTCGTGGCGCTGGCCGGCTGCGGCGCCGACAAGCCCCGGCCGGTGATCGGCGGATCGAGTGCCCCGGTCCCGGCGACCTCGCCCGCGCCCGCTCCGGCCGCCGCCAGGCCCCCGGCCCAGCTGCCCCTGGGCGGCACGAAGATCTTCCCGGCGTACCGGGTGGTCGCCTATTACGGCACCGCGGGCAACAGCGCGCTCGGCGTGCTCGGCGAGCGCAGCCCGGACAAGACGCTGCCGCGGCTGCGGGCCGCCGCCGAGCCGTTCGCCGGCGACCGGAAGGTGCAGGTCGCGTACGAGCTGATCGCCAGCGTCGCCCAGGCCGGCCCGGGCGCGGACGGCGACTACAGCCGGATGATCCCGCTCGACCGCATCCAGCAGTACGTGGACCACGCCCGCCGCCACAAGGTGCTGGTCATCCTCGACCTGCAGCCGGGCCGCGGCGACTTCCTGCCCCAGGCCCGGCTGCTGGAGCGGTTCCTGGTGCAGCCGCACGTCGGGCTCGCGCTGGACCCGGAGTGGCGGATGCCGGCCGGCAAGGTGCCCGGCCGGACCATCGGCCGGGTCGGCGCGGCCGAGGTCAACCGGGTGTCCGGCTACCTGTCCGGCCTGGTCACCAGGCACGCGCTGCCGCAGAAGCTGTTCGTGCTGCACCAGTTCCGGGCGTCGATGCTGCCGGACGTCGCCAGCATTCGGCAGCGGCCGGGGCTGGCGCTGGTGCAGCACGTCGACGGCTTCGGCACCCGCTCGGAGAAGAACGCCACCTGGCAGCGGCTGCGCCGCCCGCAGCAGTTCCACCTGGGCTACAAGCTCTTCTACGACGAGGACGTCAAGCGCTACCGGGCCGCCGACGTGCTCAAGTTCAAGCCGGTTCCGGAGCTCGTGAGTTTTCAGTAGCGCCCAGGCTCGCCGATCCCAGCACCCGGGTGATCGTCACCTCGATGACCACCCGCTGCGGGTTGGGCCGGGGCCGGCGGTAGCGCTCGGCGTAGCGGCGCTCGGCCTCGGCGACCGACTCCGGGTCGTCGCGGACCACCGCCCGGCCCTCGATCGTGCTCCACCGCGGGCCGTCGACCTGGCAGATCGCCACCCGGTCGGCGCCCGCGCGGACCTGCCGGACCTTGGCGGACCCGCCGGACGCGATCACCCGCAGCAGCCCGGCCGCCGGGTCCACGGTGGCGCCGACCGGTACGACGTGCGGCGAGCCGTCCCGGCGCAGCGTGGTCAGCGTGGCGAGGTGCCGTTCCGTCCAGAACTCCAGCACCGCGGGCAGGGACAGGGACAGGGTGCCGCTCATGCGTTCTCCGCCGGTAGCTTGCCCTGGCGCACCGCGGCGACCAGGCGTTGGTGGTCGCTCTCGACCTGGTCCGCGTACGCGCGGGCGAACGTGCTGAGCATGTGGTCGAGCTTGTCGCTGCCGCCGATGTACCCGGCGATCATGGACGCGCCGCTGGTCCGGGCGTGGCTCTTGGCCAGCAGGTAGCCGCAGATCCCGGCGTAGTCGGCCAGCGCGTCCGCGTTGATGTCCTCGACCACGATGGCGCCCTTCATGTCCCGGAACTGGCGCACGTAGAACTGCCGGTCGCCGACCGTCGCCCAGCCCAGCAGCGGGTCGCTGACCGTCTGCAGGGCCTGCTGGTACTCCACGACGCGCTGGCCCTGGTGCCGGTGCCAGGCGGACTCGCCGTGCTGGTGCTTCGCGATCACCGACCGGCGGGCCTGCTTGAGCTGGAGGAACACCACGTCGTCCGGGCTGCTGCCCTCGCACAGCGCGACGTACGCCCGCAGCCCGACCGAGCCGACCCCGACCACCTTGTGCGCGATGTCGACGATCCGGTAGCCGGCCAGGATGCGCGCCCAGTGCGGCGGCAGCGTGCGCAGGTAACCGTCCAGGGCGGCGGCCAGGTGCTGCACCTCCCGCTCGGTCGGCCGGGTGATCAGCGGCGGCTCCTGCACCAGCCGCACCGTGCCGTCGTGCTGCTCGGTGAAGCGGGGCAGCGCGCGGTCGCTGGTGCGCCGGCGGGCGCGTCGGGCGGCGCGCTCGATCTCGTCCCGGAAGCCGGGTTTGGTGGCCGCCTTGCGCAGGTCGTCGACGTCCAGGGCGGCGAACGAGCGGGCCAGCAGCGGCTGCGCGGCGAGGTGAGCGATCTGCTCGCGGTACTCCTCGACGCAGTGCCGGACGGCGTCGGCGCAGGCGTGCTCGCGGAAGCCGTTCTGCCGGCCGGCCACCCAGACGCTGGTCACCAGCCGGCGCAGGTCCCACTCCCAGGCGCCGGGGTGGGCCTCGTCGAAGTCGTTGAGGTCGAAGACCAGCTCCCGTTCGGGGGAGGCGTAGAAGCCGAAGTTGCCCAGGTGGGCGTCGCCGCAGATGACCGGGGTGATGCCGGTGGCGGGCAGCGACGCGAAGTCGTCGGCCATGATGTTCGCCGAGCCGCGCAGGAATGCGTACGGCGAGGCGATCATGCGGCCCACCCGGACCGGGACGAGCCAGGGCAGCCGGCCCTCGTGCGCGTCGATGATCTGCTGGACCGGGTCGGCGCGGTCCGCCGCCGGGCTCCACTGTGCCAGGTCGGAACGGGGTGAGCGCTCCCGCAGCGAGCGGCCGAGCTCGTAGCGTTCGGCGCGCGGCGGGGCGGGCGCGCGCAGCGAGGCGAAGCCGGTCTCGTGGCCGGCGCCGAGCGCGACAGGGCCGTGGGGCGGCGGGGAAACGGGCGCTGCTGGCATCACCCCTGAGCCTACGGGTCGCCGGGGGAACGGGCGTAACGGCTGGTTGACGCGGATCTTGTTATCGCTAACAATGACGGTCCGGCCACACTCCGGGACCGTCGTACCCCGCTTTTGTGCGCCGGCCGCGGGATGGCTGTCCGATACGGGACGAGGTGCGGCGATGGACGTGCACGCGGCGCGCAGCCCCGCCATGACCGATGTCGCGCGGCTGGCCGGCGTCTCGCACCAGACCGTCTCCCGGGTGCTCAACGATCATCCCAACGTCCGCGAGCAGACCCGGCTGCGGGTCCGGGCCGCCATCGCCGAGCTGGGCTACCGGCCCAACCGCGCGGCCCGGGCGCTGGTCACCGGCCGCTCCCAGCTGATCGGCATCGTCGCGCAGAACAGCACCCTGTACGGCCCGGCCTCCCTGCTCGCCGCCTTCGAGCAGGCCGCGGCCGAGGCCGGCTTCGCGGTCAGCGTGGGCAGCGTGGGCCGGCTGGACCGGGAGTCGATCGCGGGCGCGGTGGAACGGCACCTGGACCAGCGGGTCGCCGGGCTGGTGGTGATCGCGCCGGTGAAGTCCGCCGACGACGCCCTCGAGGGGATGCCGGCCGGGGTGCCGCTGGTGACCATCGACGGCGATCCGGAGCGCACGCACACTCTGGTGACCGTGGACCAGGCCGCCGGGGCGCGCGCCGCCACCCGGCACCTGCTCGCCGCCGGGCACCGTACGGTCTGGCACATCTCCGGCCCGCCGGAGTGGTACGACGCGGCCTGGCGCATCGCGGGCTGGCGGGCCGCCCTGGAGGAGGCCGGCGCCGAGGTGCCACCGCTGGTGAACGCCGACTGGTCGGCGGCCTCCGGCTACGACGCCGGCCGGATGCTGGCCCGGATGCCGGAGGTGACCGCGGTCTTCGCGGCCAACGACCACCAGGCGCTCGGGCTGCTGCGCGCGTTCAGCGAGCACGGCCGCCGGGTGCCGCAGGACGTGAGCGTGGTGGGCTTCGACGACGTGCCCGAGGCGGCGTACTTCATCCCGCCGCTGACCACCGTGCGGCCCTCCTTCGCCGCGGTCGCCCAGGCGGGCCTGGACCTGCTGCTGGCGCAGATCACCGACCCCGCGACCCCGCCCAACCGGGTGGTCATCGCGCCCCGGCTGGTCGAACGCGCGAGCGTGGCCCCACCCGCCTGAGCAGCCGGAAGCGGTTTCGCCCAGGTTGCCGCGTTGTAACCACTCACCCGTTGACATCGGAAATGTTAGCGCTCACACTCGATCCCACGCCGTCTGGCGTGTGTCCTGTGACACCCCCTTCCGGAGGTATCAGTCATGCCCGACGCCCCGTCCGAGACCTACGTGATCGGTGTCGACTTCGGCACCCTCTCCGGCCGGGCTGTGGTCGTCCGGGTGTCCGACGGCACCGAGCTCGGCTCGGCCGTCCACGAGTACCCGCACGCCGTGCTCACCGACGCCCTGCCCGACGGCACCCCGCTCGGCCACGACTGGGCGCTCCAGGTGCCCGGCGACTACGTCGAGGTGCTCCAGCGCGCCGTGCCCGCCGCCGTCCGCGCCGCCGGCATCGACCCCGCCCAGGTGGTCGGCATCGGCACCGACTTCACCGCCTGCACGATGGTCCCCACGCTGGCCGACGGCACGCCGCTGAGCGAGGTCGAGGGCCTGGCGAGCCGGCCGCACGCGTACGTCAAGCTCTGGAAGCACCACGCCGCCCAGCCGCAGGCCGACCGGATCAACCAGCTCGCCGCCAAGCGCGGCGAGGCCTGGCTGCCCCGGTACGGCGGCCTGATCTCCTCGGAGTGGGAGTTCGCCAAGGGCCTGCAGCTGCTGGAGGAGGACCCCGAGCTGTACGGCCGGATGGACCGCTGGGTCGAGGCCGCCGACTGGATCATCTGGCAGCTCACCGGCTCGTACGTGCGCAACGCCTGCACCGCCGGCTACAAGGGCATCCGCCAGGACGGGCACTACCCCTCGCCGGAGTTCCTCGCCGAGCTGAACCCCGCGTTCGCCGGCTTCGTGGCCGACAAGCTGGACCAGCCGATCGGGCAGCTGGGCGCCGCCGCGGGCACGCTCAGCGCCGCGGCCGCCGGCTGGACCGGCCTGCCCGAGGGCATCGCGGTCGCGGTCGGCAACGTCGACGCGCACGTCACCAACGCGGCCGCCCAGGCCCTCGAACCCGGCCAGATGGTCGCGATCATGGGCACCTCGACCTGCCACGTGATGAACGGCGCCGAGATCGCCGAGGTGCCCGGCATGTGCGGCGTCGTGGACGGCGGCATCGTCGAGGGCCTCTACGGCTACGAGGCCGGCCAGAGCGGGGTCGGCGACATCTTCGCCCATTACCTGCGCTACCTCGGCCCGGAGTTCACCCACGAGCACCTGACCGAGCTGGCCCGCCGGCAGCGGCCGGGCGCGCACGGGCTGATCGCGCTGGACTGGCACAGCGGCAACCGCTCGGTGCTGGTCGACCACGAGCTGTCCGGGCTGCTGGTCGGCGACACGCTGGCGACCCGGCCCGAGGACGTCTACCGGGCGCTGATCGAGGCGACCGCGTTCGGCACCCGCACCATCGTCGAGACGTTCAACGCCGCCGGCGTGCCGGTGCGCGAGTTCGTCGCGGCCGGTGGGCTGGTCAAGAACACCCTGCTGATGCAGATCTACGCGGACGTGCTCCGGATGCCGCTGTCGGTGATCGGCTCCGAGCAGGGCCCGGCGCTGGGCTCGGCGATCCACGCGGCGGCCGCCGCGGGCGCGTACCCGGACGTGCGGGCCGCCGCGGCGGCGATGGGCCGCAAGCAGACCGCGGTCTACCAGCCCGACCCGGACGCGGCGGCGGTCTACGACGAGCTGTTCGCCGAGTACACCAAGCTGCACGACTACTTCGGCCGGGGCGCCAACAAGGTCATGCGCAACCTGCGCGCGATCCAGCGACGGGTTGTGGCATGACCGCCGGCATCGGCTCCCTCTACCACCGTTACCAGCATGCCTACGGACAGGAGTCCACCCGATGAAGCCCCAGATCTGGTTCCTCACCGGCAGCCAGCACCTCTACGGGCCCGAGACGCTGGACCAGGTCGCCTCCCAGTCGCAGCAGATCCAGCAGCTTCTGACCTCGTCCGGGGGGATCTCCGCCGAGATCGTCAGCAAGCCGGTGCTCACCGACAGCGCGGCGATCCGCACGGTCATGCTCGAGGCCAACGCCGACCCGGCCTGCCTCGGCGTGATCGCCTGGATGCACACGTTCTCCCCGGCCAAGATGTGGATCACCGGCCTGGACGCGCTGCGCAAGCCGCTGCTGCACCTGCACACCCAGCTGAACCAGGCGCTGCCGTGGGCGTCCATCGACATGGACTTCATGAACCTGAACCAGGCCGCGCACGGCGACCGGGAGTTCGGCTACATCCAGACCCGGATCGGCGTGGCCCGCAAGACCGTCGCCGGGCACGCCGCCGACCCGACCGTGGTCACCCGGATCGACGGCTGGGTCCGGGCCGCGGCGGGCGTGCAGCGCCTGCGCAGCCTGCGGCTGGCCCGCTTCGGCGACAACATGCGCGACGTGGCCGTCACCGAGGGCGACAAGGTCGAGGCCGAGCTGCGCTTCGGCGTCTCGGTCAACACGTACGGCGTGAACGACCTGGTCGCGGTCGTGGACGCGATCCCGGACAGCGAGATCGACACGCTGGTGGCGGAGTACGCGGACGCGTACCGGCTGGACCCGCAACTGGCCCGCGGGGGTGACCGGCACGAATCGCTGCGGTACGCGGCGCGGATCGAGGCGGGCCTGCGGCAGTTCCTCACCGCGGGCGGCTTCGGCGCCTTCACCACCAACTTCGAGGACCTCGGCGGGCTGCGCCAGCTGCCCGGCCTGGCCGTGCAGCGGCTGATGGCCGACGGCTACGGCTTCGGCGGCGAGGGCGACTGGAAGACCTCCGCGCTGCTCGCGGCGGTCAAGGCGATGGGTACGGGCACCGGGCGCGGCACCTCGTTCATGGAGGACTACACCTACCACTTCGGCCCGGGCGAGCAGAAGATCCTCGGCGCGCACATGCTCGAGGTGTGCCCGAGCATCGCCGCCGACCGGCCGTCCTGTGAGATCCACCCGCTGGGCATCGGCGGCCGCGAGGACCCGGTCCGCCTGGTCTTCGACGCCGCCGCCGGCCCGGGAGTGGTGATCGGCATGGCCGACCTCGGCGACCGGTTCCGGCTGGTCGCCAACGCCATCGAGGTCACCGCGCCGGACGAGCCGCTGCCCAAGCTGCCGGTGGCCCGGGCGGTCTGGAAGCCGGCCCCGTCACTCGCCACCTCGGCCGAGTCCTGGCTGACCGCCGGGGGACCGCACCACACGGTGCTCACCCAGGCCGTCGGCGTGGAACCGCTGCGCGACTTCGCCACGATGCTCAACACCGAGCTCTTGCTCATCGACGAGAACACCACCACACACGACTTCGCCGACCGGGTGCGCTGGAATCAGGCGTACTACCGCCAATACGCACGGTAAGTACGTATCGCCTGGGTAACAACCGTGTCTAAAAATGTTTACTTCTGAGCGTACGAGCGGGAAAGTTGACCGGTCGTGCGCGTCATAGGGGACCTCACCATCGCAAGGAGAGAACGATGAAGTTGACGAGGCTCGCGTCGGTGGCTGCGGCCATGACGCTGACGGTCGCCCTGGGCGCCTGTGGTTCGGCCGAGAAGTCGGTCGACCAGCAGGCCTCGGGCGCTGCCGACAACAGCGGCGCGCTGATCGGGGTGACCATGCCGACGCGCTCCTCCGAGCGCTGGATCGGCGACGGCGACAACCTGAAGAAGCAGCTGGAGGCCAAGGGCTACAAGGTCGACCTGCAGTACGCCGAGGACAAGATCCCGACGCAGACCCAGCAGCTCGAGAACCAGATCACCCGTGGCGCCAAGCTGCTGATCATCGCGTCGATCGACGGCACGGCGATCACCACGCAGCTGCAGAGCGCCAAGGAGAACAACATCCCGGTCATCGCCTACGACCGGCTGATCCGCAACAGCCCGAACGTGGACTACTACGCCACCTTCGACAACTTCAAGGTCGGCGTCCAGCAGGCGACCTCGCTGCTGGTCGGCCTGAAGCTGCTCAAGGAGGACGGCTCGAAGGGCGACGCCAAGGGCCCGTTCAACATCGAGCTGTTCGCCGGCTCGCCGGACGACAACAACGCCACCTTCTTCTTCAACGGTGCGATGTCGATCCTGCAGCCGTACATCGATGCCAAGACCCTGGTGGTCAAGAGCGGCCAGACCGACTTCAAGGTGGCGGCCATCCTGCGGTGGAAGGGTGAGGTCGCCCAGAAGCGCATGGAGAACCTGCTGACCTCGACGTACAAGGGCGGCGTGAAGGTCGACGGCGTGCTGTCGCCGTACGACGGCCTGTCGATCGGCATCCTGTCGGCGCTCAAGAGCAACGGCTACGGCACCGCCGGCCAGCCGTACCCGATCGTCACCGGCCAGGACGCCGAGCAGGCCTCGGTCAAGTCGATCATTGCCGGTGAGCAGTTCGCCACCATCTACAAGGACACCCGTCAGCTGGCGGACACCACCGTGCAGATGGCCGACGCCATCCTCAAGGGCCAGAAGCCCACGACGAACAACGACAAGGACTACGACAACGGGGTGAAGGTCGTCCCGGCGCAGCTGCTCGACTCGGTGATCATCTACAAGAGCAACTACAAGAAGGAGCTCGTGGACTCGGGCTACTACAAGGAGTCTCAGCTCCAGTAGTGCCTTCCCCGGTGCCCGCCGCTGAGCACAGCGGCGGGCACCGGCTCCTTTTTGGCGTGCCGACCCTGGGGGATGAGCATGAGCGACACCATCCTGCGTATGCGGGACATCACCAAGACGTTTCCTGGGGTCAAAGCGCTCCAGGACGTCAATCTGTCCGTGCGCCGTGGCGAGATCCACGCGATCTGCGGCGAGAACGGCGCCGGCAAGTCGACCTTGATGAAGGTGCTGTCCGGGGTCTACCCGCACGGCAGCTACGACGGCGAGATCACGTTCGAGGGTGCCGAGTGCCGGTTCTCCGGCATCCGGGACAGCGAGGAACGCGGCATCGTCATCATCCACCAGGAGCTCGCCCTGGCGCCGCAGCTCTCCATCGCCGAGAACATCTTCCTCGGCAACGAGCAGTCCACCCGCGGCCTGATCGACTGGAACCGCACCAACCACGCGGCCGGCCAGCTGCTGGAGCGGGTCGGCCTGCGGGAGAACCCGGTGACCCCGATCGTCGATCTGGGCGTCGGCAAGCAGCAACTCGTCGAGATCGCCAAGGCGCTGTCGAAGCGGGTGCGGCTGCTGATCCTCGACGAGCCGACCGCGGCCCTCAACGAGGACGACTCCGCCCACCTGCTCGACCTGCTGCGCGGCCTGCGCGACGAGGGCATCACCTGCGTGATCATCTCGCACAAGCTCAACGAGGTGATGGCGATCGCGGACCGGGTGACCATCCTGCGGGACGGCCGGACGATCTCCACGCTGGACCAGGCGGTCGAGGGCGAGGTCACCGAGGCCAAGATCATTTCCGGCATGGTCGGCCGGGACCTGGACCACCGCTTCCCGCCGCACGAGTCGCACGTGGGCGAAGAGGTGCTGCGGATCGAGGACTGGACCGTGCACAGCCCCACTCAGCACGGCCGGGTCGTGGTCCGCAACGCCAACCTGAGCCTGCGCCGCGGTGAGATCGTCGGCCTCGCCGGGCTGATGGGCGCCGGGCGCACCGAGCTGGCGATGAGCGTCTTCGGGCGCTCGTACGGCATCGGGATCTCCGGCCGGATCATCAAGGACGGCAAGGAGATCCGCCTGCGCTCGGTCCGCGACGCGATCAGGCACGGCATCGCCTACGCGACCGAGGACCGCAAACGGTACGGGCTGAACCTCATCGAGGACATCAAGCGCAACATCTCCGCGGCGGCCCTGGGCAAGCTCGCGAAGCGCGGCTGGGTGGACGAGAACGAGGAGTACAAGGTCGCCGGCGACTTCCGCACGAGCTTGAACATCAAGGCGCCCAGCGTGCTGAGCGTCACCGGCAAGCTCTCCGGCGGCAATCAGCAGAAGGTCGTGCTGTCCAAGTGGATCTTCACGAACCCGGATGTGCTGATCCTGGACGAGCCCACCCGCGGCATCGACGTCGGCGCCAAGTACGAGATCTACACGATCATCAACCGGCTGGCCGACGAGGGCAAGGCGATCCTCGTCATCTCCTCGGAGCTGCCCGAGCTGCTCGGGCTCTGCGACCGGATCTACGCGCTCTCGGCCGGCCGGATCACCGGTGAGGTGCCGCGCGCGGAGGCCACCCAGGAAAGCCTGATGACCCTCATGACCAAAGGAACGGAGTAACCGCGATGTCTGTCGCGCCCACCAACGCCGACCTCGCGGTCGACCAGCTGCCTGCCGCACCCGGCGGTCCGGCGGCCGACTCGCCCCGCCGGTTCAACCTGAACCTGCGGCAGAGCGGGATCTACATCGCCTTCGCTCTGATCGTCCTGCTGTTCACGGTGCTCACCGGCGGTGACCTGTTGCAGCCGCAGAACATCAGCAACATCATCGTGCAGCACTCGTACATCCTGATCCTGGCCATCGGCATGATCCTGGTGATCATCGCGGGCCACATCGACCTCTCGGTCGGCTCGGTCGTCGCCGCCTGTGGCGCGGTCGCCGCGGTCCTGATGGTCGACCACAACATGTCCTGGCCGCTCGCGCTGGTGATCACGCTGGTGGTCGGCGGCCTCATCGGCGCCTGGCAGGGCTACTGGGTCGCGTACTTCGGCATTCCCGCCTTCATCGTCACGCTGGCCGGCATGCTGCTCTTCCGTGCGCTGACGCTGACCGTCCTGGGCAACCGGGGCATCGGCCCGTTCCCCGACGAGGTCCGGACCCTGTCGAACGGCTTCACCGAGGGCTACCTGGGCAACATCGGGCTCGGCGTCCTCGGCGGCGCCGATCTCTTCAGCCTGCTGATCGGCGTCATCGGGGTCGGCGGCATCGTCCTCACCCAGTGGCGCACCCGTTCCGCGCGCCTGCGGTACAACCAGGCCGTCGACCCGCTGCCGCTGTTCATCGCCCGGATCGCGCTGGCGTCGTTCCTCGTCATGGCCGTGATCGTGCAGCTCGCCCGGTTCAAGAACCTGCCGTGGGTGCTGATCCTGCTGGCGTTCCTGATCCTCGGCTACTCCATGCTGACCAACAGGGCGGTCTTCGGCCGGCAGATCTACGCGGTCGGCGGCAACCTGCAGGCGGCGATGCTGTCCGGCGTCAAGGTCAAGTCGGTGGTCTTCTGGATCTTCGTGAACATGGGCGTGCTGGCGGCGCTGGCCGGCGTCATCTTCGCGGGCCGGTTGAACCAGGCCAACCCGCAGGCGGGCGACCAGTTCGAGCTGGACGCGATCGCGGCTGCGTTCATCGGCGGCGCGGCGGTGCAGGGCGGTGTCGGCAAGGTGGTCGGCGCCATCACCGGCGGCCTGATCATGGCTGTCCTCAACAACGGCATGTCGCTGATCGGTGCCGAGACCGAACAGGTGATGCTGGTGAAGGGCGCGGTGCTCCTGGCGGCGGTCGCCTTCGACGTGTGGAGCAAGCGCCGGGCTGCCGCCTCCCGCTGACCACTCCCGCCGGGCGGATCCGACCGGGTCGCGCCCGGCGCGTGGCGGCATTCGAGAAAGCTCCTGTCGGCTTGCCGGAATGTCATTCGTGCGGTGTCGGCGATGCTGACATCAACCGGCGGTATCGCCCTTGCGAATGCCTTTCCCGCCGGCACCGCGAGAACGGGCCCATCCCGGCAGGGATGGGCCCGATTCACCGCTGATTCATCCGGCTGTCAGCCGGCGCCGCAGGCGATGCGGTAACCACTGCCCGGTGCGTTCCAGCAGGACCACCGGAGAGCGATCTTCTGGTAGGTGTCGCCGTCCACCACGTGATTGATGTAGTACCAGTCGTAGTACGTCTTGATGTAGTCGGCATCGCAGATGCCGGCACCCCAGGCGGTGCCGCCGTTGCGGCCGATCGCGTACTCGACGGTCTTGAACTGCCCGTTGACCAGCTTGTCGCCCTTGACCATGATGGTCTCGCTGGTGTTGTTCGTGAACCGTCCGGACGTGGACTTCGGCTTGCCGTCCGCGGTGCACCTCGCCTCGGCCTGAGCCGGTGCGGACGTTGTCAGAACCAGACCGGTGGCGACCAGCGCCGTCGATGCTGCGGCACCCGCCGCGGTGCGCATAAGGCGCGACATGCGAGACTTCAAGACAGATTCCTCCCCGTTGTGTTGTGCTGAGGTATCTGACCGGCTCCCCGGGGACCCGGCCGCCGATAACGGTATCATCAAAGGTCGATCCCCATAAGCACTTGATCTGCATGATCGTTTAGGTAGACTATTGGCGGGTGCCTGTCAACCGGATTAAATCGTAGACCGCCGTCAATTCAAGAATCGAATTTGCGGCGGTGCCCCAAGGGTGCAGTCCCGGTGGCCGCGGTCATCTTCGACGGCCGGCGCAGGAACGCCGCGCCGGCGCCTCCCGCCGAGGGAGACGCCGGGCGACGGGTGATAGGGGAGAGACGGCGGCGGCCCTTGGGGGGACCGCCGCCGTCTCGTATCCACGGCCCGGGACGGGCTCAGGGACAGGCCGGTTCGGCTGATTCTCGCGCGAGGTAGGCCGAGCGTTCCTGCGGGCTGAAGTCGCGGTCCACGGTCCGGCAGATCTTGGTGATGGCCGTGCTGGTCGTCGGCAGCGCGACGTTCCAGACCTTCACCGTGCCGTGCCAGCCGGCGGTGACCAGCAGCTTGCCGTCCGGGCTGACGGCCACCGTCGTCCCGGCGCCTTACCAGGCCGCGCACCGGCGGCCCACCGGAGCCGACCTGTAGCTCGCGCAACCGCTCGGCGAACGTCCGGATCGGATCGGCACGGTGCGGCACCTCGCCGAAGCCGTCTACGCCCACCACTGCCCCGGTGTGCCACTGCTCTGCGCCGGGCCGGGCCGCCGATGACGGCCGTCGTCCTTGCCCTTGCCGTGGCTGTGCGTCCGGAGGTTCGGCTGCCTCCCCGGCCCGGCCGACGACGTCCGCGCCGGCGCCGGTGGCCGGCCCGCGCCTGGTGGTGCCACGGCAGGCGCACCCGGGTGAGCGGCTGATCGTGCTGGCGCACCGTGACCGCCGTCTCTGCGGGTCGGTCCACCTGCGCCTCTACGGCGGCGCCATGCCCGAACATCAGGGACAGGTGGACGAGGCCACCGTCACCGTCAGTCGCCGTTGAGGTCGCGGCGGATCACCAAGGCCGCGCCGGCCGGTCAGCGGGCCGCGGCCAGCCCGAACGACGCCGGAGCCACGCTCGGGAACACCTCGGACAGCGCGCCGAAGCCGCAGCGCTGCTGCAGGATCTCGCCGATCACCGCGCGGTAGTCGGTGGTCGCCGCCAGGTCGCCGGCCACCAGCGCGCCGGGTGCCAGGCCCGGCCAGGTTCCGTACACCGTGCCGCCGCGGACGCCGCCGCCCATCAGCAGCATCGCGTTGCCGTGGCCGTGGTCGACGCCGCGGGACGCGTTCTCCGCCACCCGGCGGCCGAACTCGCTGACCGTCACCACGGTCACCGATCCCATGCCGGCCGGGCCCAGGTCGGCCGCGAACGCCGCCAGCGCCGTCGAGGTCGCCAGCAGGTTGTCGTACATGCGCTGGCCCTTGACCGCCGTGCCCAGGCCCTCGTGCATGTCCCAGTCGCCGCAGTCCACCGCGGCCGCGGCCAGGCCCGCGTTCGCCTTGATCAGCCGGGCCACGTCCTTGAGCGCGTTGCCCAGCGGCGTGGCCGGGTAGACCGCGCCGTTGGCCGGCGCGTACGCCGTGGCCCGGATGCCGGCGGTCGCCGTCAGGGCGGCGTCCGCTGCCTGGGCGGGACCGGCCAGCAGCGGCGGCGCGGAGGCGTACATCTTGCGCAGCGACGCGGCCATCGGGCGCTTCGCGGCCTCGCCGGCCAGGCTGAAGCTGTCGACCGAGGCCATCGACACGTCGGCGAAGGCGCCGCCGAGCAACCGGGCCGGCATCGCGTTGCCCATCGACACCGCGGCCAGCGGGCCGGTCGCGCCGGTCATCCCGAGCATCCGGTCCAGCCAGCCGCTGCGCAGCGAGGTGCCGGCCGCGGCCCGTTCCATCTCCTCCATCGCGGCGAAGTGCGAGCGGGTCGGGTTCGGCTGGCCGACCGCGTGCACCGCGGCCAGGCTGCCGTTCTTCCACATCGGCAGCAGCGGCGCCAGGCCCGGGTGCAGGCCGAACATGCTGTTGCCGCCGATCGCCTGGCTCTTCGGCAGCGCGAGGGTGGGCCGGGCCTTGTAGTAGTCCGGGTCGCCGATCGGGGCGATCGCGGACAGGCCGTCGAAGCCGCCACGCAGCGACAGCACGACCAGCGTGTCGCCGGTGTAGCCGGCGTCGGCGGCGAAGGCGAGGCGGGTGGAGAGCCCTTCGCCGACGAGGCCGGCAAGAGCGCCGGCCGCGCCGGCGCCCAGTACGCCGCGCCGGGACAGCAGCCTCTTGTTCTCGTCGCAGCAAACCTGAGCGGTCACGGTCATCACCTCAGCTGGAAGGAGGGCGAGTCGAGGACGAGGGCGATCAGGTACGGCAGGCTCCCCGCGACCGACTCCTTGCTGGTCACAGGACTCGTCGGCAGCTTGGCCGCGACACTGAGCACCGCGGCCACGTGGTCGGCCGGCAACGGGGTGCCGACCAGCCGCCGGGCCAGCGCGTCGACCAGCGACCCGTACGTCTTCGGCAGCACCGGCACCAGGGACGTGAGCAGGTCGGCGGGACGGGTGAGCTGCTTGGGGTACCAGCCGGCCGCGAGGTTCAGGTGGCTGTTGCAACGCATGAGGAACGCCGACGGCGACGCCCACGCGGCGGCCACGTCCGGGAAGCCGTTCGGCGGGCTCCAGCGGTACGGCGCGTTCCCGGCGTTGACCAGGTTGTTGTAGAGCGCGTCCAGGGCCTTGACGCCGGCGGACTCCGGGCCCAGCCCGAGGGCGCGGACGGTGGCGGCCAGGTCCTCGAACGGCGTGCGCACCTTCTGCCCGAGGGACGCGGCGAACTCCGGCGAGGTGAACAGCGCGCGCAGCACCGGCACGATCGCCGTGTCGTTGTCCAGGTACACCTTCGCCAGCTTCGCCACCAGCGTCGCCGGCGCCTCGTCGGCGACAAAGCGCAGGCACAGCTTGGTCGCCAGCCGCTCGGCGGTGGCCGGGTGCCGGGCCAGGTGGTCGACGAACGCCAGCGCGGCCGCCTCGCCGCCCTCGGCGGTCGCGTTCGCGTGGCTGAAGCCGAGGATCTGCACCGCGCCGGTGGCGTGCTTGGCCGCGGTGTATGTGTACGTCCCCGCGCTCGCCACGGTCAGGCCGGTGAGCAGCTTCGCGGCGGCCTGCACCTCCGCCTCGGTGTAGATCATGCCGACGGTGTGCAGCTCCATCAGCTCGCGGGCGTAGTTCTCGTTCGGCAGCACCTTGGTCGACGACCGGTTGTCCAGGTACGTCAGCATCGCCGGGTGCCGGGCCGAGGCCTTGAGCATGTCCGCGAAGCGCCCGAAGGTGAACTTGCGGGTCACCTGCTTGTCGTAGTCCGCCCGGCTGTCCCAGACGCCACTGGAGGGCGCGGCGATGTGCAGGTGGTTGGCCCAGAACGCGGCCGTGGTCTCGAACAGCTGCCGGTTGCTCCAGATGGCCCGGGCCACCGCGGCGCGGCCGAGCTGGCCGAACGCCTCGTACGAGTGCAGCGGCAGCTTGGCCCGGACCGTCGCGATGTCGGCGCCGGCCAGCGGCAGCCGGGTGAGCAGCGCGTCCAGCGCCGAGTCGTTGATCTTCGCCGGGTCGAGCTGGCGGTCCAGCCAGGCCGGCACGCCCAGCCTGGCGAGCTCGGCGAGGGCCGCCGGGGTGGGGCCGAAGGTGGCCCGGCGCAGCAGGTGCGCGAGCGGGTCGGCGGAGACGAGGTCGGTCGGCACGGCGGTCGCGGCGGCGGCGGGCACGGCCAGCGCCGCGTCGAGGGCGAGGCCCCCGGCTGCGGTCACGGCCACGGCCGCGGCACCACCGAGGACGGCGCGGCGGGTCGGCTCAGGCTTCGTCTGCATGCCAGGCCCTTCGGCCCGTTCCGGCCGGGCCCTCGGGCCCGCAACCTGACTCTCACCGCCCGCAATCGGTTTGCACCCGTCGCTTCCGGGCGCGTCCGGACGTACGCTCTGGCTGTGGATCAGATCGATGTGGTGCGAACCCCGGCGTCCTGGGTCGTGGTAGGTCTCGACAACGGCGGCACCTGCAACAACGCCACCGTGCTGGACGCGACGGGGCAGTTCCTCGTTGATCACCTGGTGGAGAATCCGAGCCTGGTCACCGAGGGGCCGGAGTCGGCGGTCGAGCAGCTCGCCGAGGCCTTCACCGGCATCCTCACGCTGACCAGCACGCCGGCCACGCTGGTCCGCGCGGTCGGGCTGGACACCCCGGGCCCGGCCAGCGCCGACGGGGTCATCTCGTCGAAGGGATCCACGAACTTCTCGCAGGTGTCCTGGCACGGCTTCGACATCCGGGGCGCCCTGCAGGCGCGCATCGGCCTGCCGGTGATCTACAACAACGACGCCAACGCGGCCGCGCTCTACGCCCACCACCGGCACTTCGGCATCGACGCGATGGAGAAGTCCTCGGTGGCGGCGATCGTCGGCACCGGCCTCGGCGGCGGAGTGGTCGAGCTCGGCAAGGTGGTCAGCGGCGCGGCGGGCATGGCCGGTGAGCTGGGCCACGTGCAGATCCCGCTGCACGGCGTGCTGGAGGACGACCAGCCGGTGCCGGAGTGCAACTGCGGCTTCGCCGGCGACGTGGAGAGCATCGCGTCGCTGACCGGCATCAAGAAGAACCTGCTGCCGTACTGGCTGAAGCGGTTCCCGGAGCACCCGCTGGCGGCCGAGCCGATCGACCGCGCGGCCAAGCTGCTGCGCGGCTACGGCGAGCAGGAGGACCCGCTGGCCCTGGCCGTGTTCGGTCAGCAGGCCCGGGCGATCGGCAAGCTGTTCACCATCGCGGCCAACTTCACCGACCCGTCGGCGTACTTCCTCGGCGGCGGCGTGGTCGAGGCGGCGCCGCGGTTCCGGCAGTGGTTCCTCAACACCGTCCGGGAGCACACCCAGCTGCGCGCCGAGCAGCAGGCCGCGGCGACGTTCGCGCTGGTGCCGGATCTGGACATGGCCGGCGCGCGGGGCGCCGCGGTGGCCGCGCTGGAGACGGTACGGCCCCTCGTCCATTGATCTCAGTCAGTTGACTGAACTAGGGTCACCGGATGGGCGCAGTGTTTCCGGACGGTGACCACGTCCTGGTCGTGGTGCCCGACCCCGACCTGCTGGAGCTGCTCGTCACCCCGCTGCGGATGGCCGGCTACCAGGTGTGCACCGCGGCCACCGGCGGCGCGGCGCTGGCGCTGCTCAGGAGCCGGCCGGTCGACCTGGTCATCGCCGACGTGGCGATCCCCGACGTCAACGAGCTGGCCCGGGGCAGCCGCCTCGCCCCGGCCGACCGGCCCCCGGTGCTGTGCCTGACCAGCTGCGAGCACCTGGACCGGCTGCTGCCCGAGCTCGGCCTGGGCATCGAGGACTACGTCACCAAGCCGTGCCGGATCACCGAGGTGCTGGCCCGGGCCCAGGTGCTGCTGCGGGAGCGGCGGCCGGGCCGCCGCGACGGGGTCCGGTGCCACGGCGATCTGATCCTCGACAACCAGGTGTGCCGCGCCTGGCGGGACCGCCGCTCGCTCGACCTCACCGCGGCGGAGTACCGGCTGCTGCGGCACCTGCTGGTCAACGCCGGGCAGGTGTTCTCCAAGGAGCAGCTGGCCCGGCAGCTCTGGGGTGAGCACCGCGGCGGCAACGCGATCGAGCGGCTGGTCTCGCGGCTGCGGCAGAAGGTCGACCGGGGCGAGCCGCCGCTGATCCACACCCGCCGGGGCTTCGGGTACGTGCTCGGCCGGGTCCCCGAACGGCACCCGCAGCGAATGTGACGTGGGCCACGTCAGGCTCCCGTCAGGTTGCTGTCCAGGCGGCGTCAGGCTGCCCTGATTGCCTGGGCCGCATGGCTGACACCCTGGTTCCCCCCGATCCGGCGAGCATTCCGGACTACCCGATGCCCCGCTCGGCCGAGTGCCCGTTCGCGCCGCCCGCGCCGGTGCTGGCGCTGACCGCGGAGGCGCCGGTGACCCGGGTGCGGATCTGGGACGGCAGCACCCCGTGGATCATCACCCGGCACGCCGACCAGCGGGTCCTGCTCGCCGACCCGCGGGTCAGCATCAACGAGCACCTGCCGAACTTCCCGCACATGACCGCCGGCCGGGCCGCCGCCGTGCGGGGCATCCCGCCGCTGATCACCAACACCGACGCCCCCGAGCACACCCGGCTGCGCCGGATGGTGAACGCGCCGTTCATGGTCAAGCGGGTCGAGCGGTTGCGCCCGCGGATCCAGCAGCTCGTCGACGAGCTCATCGACGCGATGCTGGCCGGGCCGAAGCCCGCGGACCTGGTGACGGCCATCGGGCTCCCGGTGCCGACGCTGGTGATCACCGAGCTGCTCGGCGTGCCGTACGCCGACCATGAGTTCTTCCAGCTCAACAGCACGAAGACGATCAGCCACGACGCCACTCCGGAGGAGGCCCGGCAGGCCGGCGGCGCGCTCGCCGGCTACCTGGACAGGCTGCTGCGGCAGAAGATGGCCGACCCGGCCGAGGACGTGCTGTCCGAGATGGCCGGCCGGATCGCGGCCGGCGAGATGACCCACGCCGAGGCCGTGATGATGGGCGTGGCGATCCTCATCGCCGGCCACGAGACCAGCGCCACCATGATCTCGCTCGGCACGGCCGCGCTGCTGCGCAACCCGGAGCAGCTCGCGCTGCTGCGCGAGACCGACGACCCGAAGGTCGTCGCCGGGGCGGTCGAGGAGCTGCTGCGCTATCTGACCATCGTGCACACCGGGGTACGGCGGATCGCCGTCGCCGACATCACGATCGGCGGGCAGGTCATCCGGGCCGGCGAGGGGATCGTCTTCGACCTCGGCGCCGCCGACTGGGACCCGCGGGAGTTCCCCGAACCGGACCGGCTCGACCTGACCCGGCCCGCCCGGCGGCACCACGCGTTCGGCTACGGCGTGCACCAGTGCCTGGGCCAGTCGCTGGCCCGGGTCGAGCTGCAGATCGTCTACGGCACGCTGTACCGGCGCATCCCCAGGCTGGCCCTGGCGGTGCCGTTCGAGCAGGTCGGCTTCTCGTTCGCCGGCATCGCGTACGGCCTGCACTCGCTGCCGGTCACCTGGTGAGCGGCATGCGGGTGGAACTCGACGAGCCGCGGTGCGTGGCCGCCGGCCAGTGCGCGATGGCCGCTCCGGAGGTCTTCGACCAGCGCGACGACGACGGCGTCGCGGTGGTGCTCGACGCCGAGCCTGCCGCGGAGCTGCACGACAGCGTGCGGGAGGCTGCCGCCGTCTGCCCGGCGGCGGCGATCCATCTGGTGGAGCGGTGAGGCGGATCGTCGTCGTGGGCGCGTCGGCCGCCGGGCTCGCGGCTGCCGAGACCCTGCGCCGGGAGGGCTACGACGGCGTGCTCACGCTCATCGGCGCCGAGCCCGGCGTCCCGTACGACCGGCCGCCGCTGTCCAAGCAGATCCTCGCCGGGGAGTGGGAGCCCGAGCGGCTCGCCCTGCGTACCGCCGGGGAGCTGGCCGCGCTCGGCCTGGACCTGCGCGTCGGGGTGGCCGCCGCCGGCCTGGACCTCGCCACCCGCACGGTCCGCCTGGCCGACGGCACGACGGCCGGCTACGACGGGCTGGTGATAGCCACCGGGGTGCGTCCCCGGGTGCTGCCCGGCGCGGGCGCGCACGTGCTGCGCACCCTCGATGACGCGCTCGCCCTGCGGCAGCGGCTGGGCCCGGGACGCCGGCTGGTCGTGGTCGGCGCCGGCTTCCTCGGCGCGGAGGTGGCCGCGGTGGCCCGCCGCCTCGGGTGCGAGGTCACCGTGCTGGAACCGGCGCCGGTGCCGCTGGCGCACGCGCTCGGCGAGCGGGTCGGCCAGGTGCTGGCGGAGGCGCACCGGGAGAACGGCGTGCTGCTGCGGACCGGGGTGCTGGTGTCCGAGGCGACCGGCGACGGCGTGCGGCTGGCCGGCGGCGAGCTGGTCGCGGCCGACGAGGTGCTGGTCGGGATCGGCTCACGGCCGAACACCGAGTGGCTCGCCGGCTCCGGCCTGGCGCTCGCCGACGGCCTGGTCTGCGACCGGTACAGCGCCGCGGCGCCGGACGTCTACGGCGCCGGCGACGTGGCGCGGTGGCACAACGACCGGTACGGCGTGCCGATGCGCATCGAGCACCGCACCAACGCCGCCGAGCAGGGCATGGCGGTGGCCCGCAACCTCCTGCGCCCGCGGGCCCGCACGCCGTTCGCCCCGGTGCCCTACTTCTGGTCCGATCAGGACCACCTGAGGATCCAGGCGTACGGCCACCTGCGCGGCCACGACGAGGTGGCGATTGTGGACGGTGCGTTCGCCGCCCGCCGGTTCGTGGCCGCCTACCGCACCGGCGACCGCCTGGCCGGGGTGCTCGCGGTCGGCATGCCCCCGAAGGTGCTCAGACCCTGGCGGGCCGCCCTCGCCGACCGCCTCGGCTGGGCGGCGGCCACAGCGAGGAACGAGGTGAGCAGCGGTGAGCGGATCGGCTGACGACCGGCCCGGCGTGGTCGTGGTGACCGGCGCCGGCTACCGCGCCGGGCGGCACGCGGCGGCCCGCGCCCTCGCGTCCATTCCGGAGTGACCGAAAGGGCAGCCGGACTTACATACCTGTGACAGGTCATCGACAGCTCTAGATATTGATCGACACCTTCAGTAGCGTCGCGCATACCGTCCGAGGCGGGGGCTTCGGACGCGTCGAAGGGGGATCATTGATGCGACGTAGCATCGCGACCGTCGGGGCAGTCGTGCTCGGGCTTGTTGCGCTCACACCGGGCGTGGCGCCGGCTGCTCCGGTCCAGACCGATCCGGGGCTCAGCCCCGCCGACCAGGTAGCCGTCGATGCCGGGCTGCCGGTAGCCACCAAGGCCAAGCCGGGCGCCAAGCCCGCCGGGGTCAACCCGTTCCTGGCGCTGCTGCCCGACCCCGCCAAGGCCGACTACAGCGGCTGGGCGACGTACATGGCCAAGCAGGGCGCGGCGAAGGACGCGGCCCGGCTCAAGGCGCTGGCCTCGGGTCCGTCGGCCGCCGCCGCGCAGGCCGCCGCGGCCGCGGTCGTGGTCGACGAGGACGAGCCCGCGGGCACCCGCGGCTCCAACGACAACCCGGCCGCCGCCCAGCTGATCCGCACCTTCGGCACCGGCAGCGGCCAGAACCCGGCGATCCGGATCCTCGGCGCGCTCAACCCCGAGAGCGTCACGCCGGTCACCCGGGCCGCCACCCCGGAGGACGACGGGTCGATCCCGCTCGCCGGCGCCACCGGCATCGGCGCCGGCCGCCGGGCCGTCGTCACCAACGCCACCATCGGCGACGGCCCGCACGGCCGGGCCGGCACCGGCACCAACGACTTTGACTTCTACTCCCTGCAGGCCACCGCCGGGCAGGTGATCTCCGTGCAGACGGCGACCCCGACCGGCGCGCTGGACACGCTGGTCGCGCTCTACACCCCGGACGGCACGATCGTGGCGACCAACGACGACTTCGGCGGCTCCTTCGACAGCCTGCTGCAGTACAAGGTCCCGGCGTCCGGCACGTTCTACGCGGTCGTCGCGGCGTACAGCGGGTTGCCGGCCGATCCGTTCGATCCGGCCAGCGGGGACGGCGGGGCCAGCGAGGGCCCGTACACGGTCACCATCGGGGCGGCCTCCGACGACCAGGACTTCTTCGCGGTCAAGCTCAAGGCCGGCGACGTGCTCGGCGCCTCGGTCAAGGGCGCGCCGGCGTACCTGACCGTCTACGACACCGCCCCGCGCGAGGTGCACGGGTCGGACCAGGACGCCACCTTCATCTACCCGATGGACTCGCTGCTGCCGGGCGGCGGCAACGCCGCCACCGACTACGTGGCGACCAAGACCGGCTGGCACTACGTGGGCGTGGCCCGGGGCAGTGGCAGCTACGACATCACCGTCGAGGCCTACCGGCCGGTGCTGCAGGGCGCCAAGCCGGTCCAGACGCTGTTCCTGGACTTCGACGGCGGTCGGGTCAACACCGGCGTCTTCGGCGGCACCGGCAACGTCACGCTCAGCCCGTTCTCGGCGTTCCTCGCCAAGTGGGGCATCCCGCGCGTGCAGGAGGACGAGGTGATCGACGCGGTCGTCGCCGGCGTCACCGAGAACCTCAAGCAGGACATGATCGACAGCGGCCTGAACGGCAAGTTCCGGCTGAAGATCCTGAACAGCCGGGACCACGCGGACCCGTGGGGCCAGGCGAACGTCAGCCGGATCATCGTCGGTGGCACCATCGACGAGTCCGGTGTGGACACGATCGGCATCGCGCAGAGCATCGACCCGGGCAACTTCGAGACCGAGGAGACCGCCCTGGTGCTGCAGGACGTGCTCAGTGACGAGCCCGGTGGGCCGGCTTCGCTGAACACGTACCTGACCGAGGCCAGCGACCGGGTGGCGTTCGTCGGCCAGGCGGTCGGCAACGTGACCGCGCACGAGGCGGGTCACTTCTTCGGCGACTGGCACACGCACAACGCCAACGCCACGGCAAACCTGATGGACGCCGGCGGCGCCAGCTTCAGCGTGCTGTTCGGCGTCGGCCCGGACGGCGTGGGCGGCACGGCGGACGACACCGACGTCGACTTCGGCGACGACGCGTTCAGCCCGGCCGAGGGCTTCATCGGTACGGAGGACACCCTGGGCCGGATCGTCTTCGGCCTGACCAGCTAGCTCGACACAGGGGCGCTCCGGTAACCGGGGCGCCCCTGCCGGGCTCAGTCCTTCAGCGCGGTCTCGACGTCGCTGTGCAGCGACAGATAGTCGACCAGCCCCAGCGTCTCCAGCAGTCGCCGCAGGAAGCCCGACGGGGCGGCGAGCCGCACCCAGCCGCCGCGTTCCATCGCCCGGCCGTGCGCCGTGACCAGCACGCCGACGCCCATCGAGTCGCAGAAGTCGAGACCGGACAGGTCCACGATGATGCGCGGGCTGGGGCGTTCCACCAGCCGGCTGAGGTTGGCCTTCAGCGACGGCGCGGTGTCGATGTCCAGGGAGCCGCGCAACGTCAGTACGGCCGTGTTGGGTGGGTGGTGCGCGACCGAGACCTGCATGGCGGTGTCGCTTTCGTCGGGGGGCGGGCAGGGGTCAGTCAGGGGTAGGGGCGGACAGCATCGGTGGGTGTCTCCACCCTAGGCGAGGACGCGGCCGGCGGCAGAATCAGGCCGGGTACCTTGATCAGGTGAGCATCGACAAGGGTGACGTGGCCCCCGACTTCGAACTACCCGACCAGCACGGCACCCCCCGGCGGCTGAGCGCGCTGCTCGCCGACGGTCCGGTGGTGCTGTTCTTCTACCCGGCCGCGATGACCAGCGGCTGCACCGCCGAGGCCTGCAACTTCCGGGACCTGGCGGCCGAGTACGCCGAGGCCGGCGCCCAGCGGGTCGGGATCAGCCGGGACCCGGTGGCCAAGCAGAAGAAGTTCGCCGACCTCAACGGCTTCGACTACCCGCTGCTCTCCGACCCGGAGAATTCCGCGGCCGAGGCGTTCGGCATCAAGCGCCGGCTGCCGCTCGGGCCGCTCAGCGTCAAGCGGGTGACCTTCGTCATCGACACCGACCGGACGGTGCTGGAGGTCATCCACAGCGAACGCGACATGAACGAGCACGCCGACCGGGCCCTCGACGTGGTCAAGGCCCGGCCGGCGCGGTAATGCGTCAGATCTCGTTGCGCCACTTGCGGCCGCTGCGGCCGATCAGCCGGTCGGCGTCGGTGGGCCCCCACGAGGCGGCCTCGTAGGTCGGGATCGGCGACATGTCCTTCGCCCAGTGCTCGATGATCGGGTCGACGATCCGCCAGCACTGCTCGACCTCGTCGGTGCGGATGAACAGCGTGGGGTCGCCGAGCAGGGCGTCGAGCAGCAACCGCTCGTAGGCCTCCGGCGACTCCTCGCGGAACGTCTGCTCGTACGAGAAGTCCATGCTGGCGGTGCGCACCCGGAACGAGTGTCCCGGCACCTTGGCGCCGAAGCGCAGCGAGATGCCCTCGTTGGGCTGGATCCGCAGGATCAGCGCGTCCGCGTCCAGCTCGGTGAGCTGGTTGGTCGGGATCGGCAGGTGCGGCGGCCGCTGGAACTGCAGGGCGACCTCGGTCACCCGGGCCGGCAGCCGCTTGCCGGTACGCACGTAGAACGGCACCCCGGCCCACCGCCAGTTGTCGACGTTGAGCCGCATGGCCGCGTACGTCTCGGTCCGCGACAGCGGGTCGACGCCGGTCTCGTCGCGGTAGCCGGCCATCAGGTCCTCGCGGGTGCCGCCGCGGGTGTACTGGCCGCGGACCGCCACCTCGGCGATGTCGCGGTCGGTGGGCAGCCGGATCGCCTGCAGCAGCTTGACCTTCTCGTTGCGCAGCCCCTCGGCCTCGAACGAGGCCGGCGGCTCCATCAGCGCGAGCGCCAGCACCTGGAGCACGTGGTTCTGCACGATGTCGCGCATCGCGCCGGCGTGCTCGTAGAAGCCGCCGCGGGTGCCGACGCCGAGCGTCTCGGCGACGGTGATCTGCACGTGGTCGACCCAGGAGCGGTTCCAGATGGGCTGGAAGATCGCGTTGGCGAAGCGCAGCGCGAGCACGTTCTGGACGGTGTCCTTGCCCAGGTAGTGGTCGATCCGGAAGACCTGGGACTCCTCGAAGGCGGCGTGCACGATGCCGTCGAGCTCGTTGGCGGTGCGCAGGTCGTTGCCGTACGGCTTCTCGATGACCAGGCGGGCGAAGGAGCCCTCCGGGGTGTGGTTGAGCCCCGCGCCGGCCAGCCCGTTGATCACCGGCATGAACGCCTCGGCCGGGGTGGACAGGTAGTAGATCCGGTTGCCGGCGGTGCCCCGGGTGGCGTCCAGCTCGTCGAGCACCTCGGCGAGGCGCTTGTAGGTCTCCGGGTTGTCGTAGCCGCCCGAGACGTACCGGATGCCGCCGCCCTGCAGCTGCGGCTTGTCGGCGAGGCTGCGGCTGCTGAGCGCGCTCTCCGCGAACTGGTGGTCCTCCATCGGCGTGCGGGCGACGCCGACCAGGGCGAACTCGGCGGGCAGCCGGTTGTGCCGGGCCAGGCTCTCCACGGCCGGGAGCAGCTTGCGCCTGGTCAGGTCGCCGGACGCGCCGAAGATGACCAGGGTGGCGGGCGGGGCGTTGCGGTCCTGTGCGAGCTGGGGAACGGTGTCCATCGTCAGGTCTTCCTCCGACCGCGGTACGTGAGCTTCCGTACGAACTTTACGCAGCGCGAGCACCGCTCGGATCAAACCGGTACGCCGATGCGACCAGGCCCATAGCCGTAAAAGTGGCAAACTGGGGAGTAAGGTGCCAATCGGCAGAGGGAGATTGCTCGTGAAGTACCGGCTCGTGACCCGCAGCGACTTCGACGGCCTGGTCTGCGCCGTGCTGCTGCGTGTGCTCGACTTGATCGACGAGATCACCTTCGTGCACCCGAAGGACGTGCAGGACGGCGTCACGGAGATCACTGAGCGTGACATTTTGACCAACCTGCCGTTCGCTCCCGGCGCTCACCTGGTGTTCGACCACCACCACTCGGAGACGCTGCGTAACACCGGCGACCGGTCGAACCACATCATCGATCCCGACGCGCCCTCGGCCGCCCGGGTCATCTACGACCACTACGGCGGCGCGGAGCGCTTCCCGGAGATCTCCGACGAGCTCATGCGCGCCGTCGACCAGGCCGACTCGGCGGACTACGCCCTGCACGACATCCTCGACCCGCAGGGCTGGACGCTGCTCAACTTCCTGATGGACAGCCGCACCGGGCTGGGCCGGTTCCGCGAGTTCCGGATCTCCAACTACCAGCTGATGATGCTGCTGATCGACGCCTGCCTGCAGCTGCAGTCGGTCGAGGAGATCCTCGAGCTGCCCGACGTGCGCGAGCGCGCCGAGCTGTTCCGGGACTGCTCGGCGATGTTCGTCGAGCAGCTGCACCGGGTCAGCCACGTGGACGGCGACGTGGTCGTGGTCGACCTGCGCGAGGAGGAGACCATCCACGCCGGGAACCGGTTCATGGTCTATGCGCTCTTCCCCGAGGCCCGGGTCTCGGTGCACATCATCTGGGGCCGGCAGAAGCTGAACACCGTGTTCGCCTGCGGCAAGTCGATCCTCGACCGCAGCTCGCCGGTCGACATCGGCGAGGTCATGCTCCGGTACGGCGGCGGCGGGCACCTGGCCGCCGGCACCTGCCAGGTGCCGCACGAGGACTCGGCCCGGGTGCTGTCCGAGATCATCGACGCGCTGCGGACCCCGCGCCCGGTCTCGGTCTGACCGGGAAAAGCAGGGGGGCGGGAAGCCGAACCTTCCCGCCCCGCCAAGTGCAGGTCGTGGGTCTTGCCCTGGACCCCACCCGCCGGTCGTGTTCCGCGCCCCACGCGCATCAGCACGACACACCCGCGCCCACCTGCGCGGGACGTCTCTCACTCCTGGTAACGCCAGTTCGAGGGCTTCGCCGGCGCGGCGCCGACGAGCTCCTTCTCCTCCTCGTGTGCCGCCTCGGGCAGCGCGCCCGGGCGCCGGCGGGCCCGCAGGACCGCGACGACGCCGGCGGCCGCGACCAGTGCCGCCACGACCCAGCCGGCGATGGTCCAGAAGCCGGGGCCGTCGTCGGCGGCGTCGATCAGCGCCTGGAAGGTCGCCGCGTCCGGGTCGGTCGCGGTGCCCGTGCCGGAGTGCCCGCCGTGGGTGGCCGCTTCCTGGCCCGGCACGGCCGGGGTCAGCGTCAGCACGGCCGGCGGCATGGGCGCGCCCTTGGCCGGGTCCGCGTAGGTCGGCTGGACGGTGAAGCTCATCTGCGAGGTCGCCGGCATCGGGCCCATCGCGACGGTGAGCTCGGCCGACTTGCCCGGCGCCAGCGCCTTGCCCGGCATCGCGATCCAGGTGATGTCCGAGGCGGCATCGGTGATCGCCTCGCCGTGGATGCCGTTCATCGGGGCGTCCAGCGGTCGGTGGGTGATCTGCGGCGCCCAGTTGTCGTTCGACAGCGGGTAGGCCTCGGCGACCGGCAGGTCGGCCGGCAGCACCAGCTTGACCTTCGTGATGGCGCTCTTGGCGGTGTTCGTCACCGTGAACGTCACGTCGGTGCCGCTGCCCTGCGGTGCGCTGGGCGGGCTGACCGTCACGTCCGCGGCGGCGGGGGACGCCGCGCAGAGCACACCCACGGCGACGGCGGCGGCCAGGACGCCCGCCCGGCGGTGCTTCTCGAGGTTCCTCACGAGGGGTAGTTCGGACGGGACGCCGTTATGGTTCAACCGTGCCGGACTTTCTTTTCCGCGGATTCGGCATGATGGTCGGCATGCGTGACGTGGCCATCGACAGTGACATGATCAGACTCGGACAATTCCTCAAGCTCGCCGATCTCATCGACACCGGGGGAGAGGCGAAGATCCTGATCGCGTCCGGCGACGTGACGGTCAACGGCGAGGTCGACACCCGGCGGGGACGGCAGCTGCACCCCGGTGACGTGGTGATCGTGCAGGGGCGGTCGGCGCGCGTCGGCTGAGGACGACCGAATTCGATACTCATATATGCAGCACTGAGTGACCAGTGGTTGACATCCTGTCGATCACAGGCATCTACTGAGTCCGGTGTAACCGGCGTCACAGATGCCGGAGTCCGATCCGCCTCGCCGGGGAGGCTCCATGTCTCGTGCACATGTCCGCGCGGTTCTTTCCGGAGCCGCCGCAGCCCTGCTGGCCGGGTCGCTGGCCGGATGTGCGGGATGGGGCGGAGGCGGCGGCGGCTCCGACGACGCGAACAGCATCGACGTGCTGATGGTGAACAACCCGCAGATGATCGACCTGCAGCGGCTGACCGAGGCGAACTTCACCCGGGAGACCGGCATCAACGTCAACTACACGGTGCTGCCGGAGAACGACGTCCGCGACAAGATCAGCCAGGAGTTCTCCAGCCAGGCCGGCCAGTACGACGTCGCCTCGCTGAGCAACTTCGAGATCCCGATCTACGCGCGGAGCGAGTGGATCGCCCCGCTGGACGACTACGTCCGGGCCGACACCGCGTTCAACCAGGCGGACATCCTGCCGCCGATGACCAAGTCGCTGACCGCCGAGGACGGCAAGCTCTACGGCGAGCCGTTCTACGGCGAGTCCTCGTTCCTGATGTACCGCAAAGACGTCCTGGACGCCCAGGGCATCCAGATGCCGGCCAAGCCCACCTGGCAGCAGGTCGCCGACATCGCCGCGCAGGTCGACGGCAAGGTGCCCGGCATGGCCGGGATCTGCCTGCGCGGCCAACCCGGCTGGGGTCAGGTCTTCGCGCCGCTGACCACGGTGGTGAACACCTTCGGCGGCACCTGGTTCGACAAGGACTGGAACGCCCGGGTCAACGCGCCCGAGTTCAAGCAGGCCACCCAGTTCTACGTCGACCTGGTCCGCGCGCACGGCGAGGTCGGCGCGCCGCAGGCCGGCTTCACCGAGTGCCTGAACAACCTGGTCCAGGGCAACGCCGCGATGTGGTACGACGCGACCAGCGCGGCGGGCACGCTGGAGGCGGCGGACTCCCCGGTCAAGGGCAAGATCGGGTACGTGGCCGCGCCGGTCGTGCGGACGCCGAGCTCCGGCTGGCTGTACGCCTGGTCGTGGAGCATCCAGCAGGCCAGCAAGAAGAAGGACAACGCCTGGAAGTTCATCTCCTGGGCCTCCAGCCGCCGGTACGAGGAACTCGTCGGCAGCGAGCTGGGCTGGTCGAAGGTGCCGGCCGGCAAGCGCGCCTCTACCTACGCCAACCCGGACTACCTGAAGGAGGCGTCGGCTTTCGCCCAGCCAACCGAGCAGGCCATCTCCAGCGCGGACCCGGTCAACCCCGGGGTCCAGCCGCGCCCGGCGATCGGCATCCAGTTCATCGACATCCCGGAGTTCACCGACCTCGGCACCCAGGTCTCGCAGTACGTCAGCTCCGCCATCGCCGGCCAGATGAGCGTCGACGAGGCCCTGGACCGCGGCCAGCGGCTCGCGGACGACGTCGCCGAACGGTACCGATCGCGCGAGAACGGCTGAGAGGAGTCGCCACCATGACATCCGTGGCCGAGAAGACCGGCGAGGGCCAGGTCGGCACCACTCCGCCGAGACCGCCGGGCGCCGCTCGCCGCGCTGCCGGCTGGGCCCGCCGGGCCCCGCTGCTGCCCGCGCTCATCTTCATGATCGTGGTGACCCAGCTGCCGTTCGTGGTGACCCTGGTCATCTCGTTCATGGACTGGAACGCCTACTACCCCGACGAGCGGGGCTTCGCCGGCTTCGACAACTTCCGGCGGGTCTTCACCGACGTCAACATGCTCGACGCGGTGTGGACCACGATCCTGCTCACCGTCGGGGTGGTGCTGATCAGCCTGCTGCTGGGGCTGGGCATCGCGCTGCTGCTGGACCGCAAGTTCCGGGGCCGGGGCGCGGTCCGCACCATGATGATCGCGCCGTTCCTGGTGGTGCCGGTCGCCGCCGCGCTGCTCTGGAAGCACGCCCTCTACAACCCGGAGTACGGCCTGTTCAACGGCGCGCTGACCCGGCTCTGGGGGCTGTTCGGCTCGGACAACCCGCCGCAGCCGGACTGGATCAGCAACATGCCGCTCTGGTCGGTGATCTTCGCGCTGGTCTGGCAGTGGACCCCGTTCATGATGCTGATCCTGCTGGCCGGCCTGCAGGGGCGCCCGCTGGACGTGGTCGAGGCGGCCCGGATCGACGGCGCCAGCTCGTGGCAGATCTTCCGCAGCATGACGCTGCCGCACCTGCGCCAGTACCTGGAGCTGGGCGCGCTGCTCGGCTCGATCTACATCGTGCAGAACTTCGACGCGGTCTTCACCATCACCTCCGGCGGCCTCGGCACGGCGAACCTGCCGTACACCATCTACCAGATCTTCTACCAGGCGCACGACTACGGCCGGGCCTCCGCGGCCGCCGTCGTCGTGGTCATCGGCACGATCATCATCGCGACGTTCGCGCTGCGTACCGTCTCGTCGCTGTTCAAGGAGGACTCGGGCCGATGACCACCACCTTGCACCGGCCGGACCCGGCCGGCGCCGTGCCGAGGAAGAAGGACCGCGGCGGGCCCTGGCTGTCGCTGCTCGCCTGGGTGATCGGCATCCTGTTCGTGCTGCCGGTGGCCTGGATGGTGCTGACCTCGTTCCACTCCGAGGCCGACGCCGCGACCAACCCGCCGGCCGTGTTCGCGCCGCTGACCCTGGAGGGCTACCGCGAGTTCTTCTCCGGCGGCGCCAGCCCGTGGCCACCGCTGCTCAACTCGATGACCGCCAGCATCGTCTCGACCCTGCTGGTGCTGCTGCTCTCCTTCCCGGCCGCGTACGCGCTGAGCATCAAGCCGGTGCAGAAGTGGACCGACGTGCTGTTCTTCTTCCTGTCCACCAAGATGCTCCCGGTCGTGGCCGGCCTGCTCCCGCTGTACCTGTTCGCGCAGAACACCGGCCTGCTGGACAACATCTGGCTGCTGATCGTCTTCTACACCTCGATGAACCTGCCGATCGCGGTGTGGATGATGCGCTCGTTCCTGTCCGAGGTGCCGGTCGAGATGCTCGAGGCCGCCTCGATGGACGGCGCCGGCCTGGCCAAGACACTGCGCTCGGTCATCGCCCCGGTGGTCATGCCCGGCATCGCCGCGACCGCGCTGATCTGCTTCATCTTCAGCTGGAACGAGCTGCTGTTCGCCCGGGTCCTCACCGCCACCGTGGCCGAGACCGCCCCGGTCTTCCTGACCAGCTTCGTGACCAGCCAGGGGCTGTTCCTGGCCCAGCTGTGCGCGGCCGCCTTCGTGGTCTCGCTGCCCGTGCTCGTGGCCGGCTTCGCGGCCCAGGACAAGCTCGTGCAGGGCCTGTCGCTGGGCTCGGTCAAGTAGCCGCGTCGATCCGCATCCACTCCGCCCCGATAGAGGTGACCGGCCCCGCCCCCTGGGGCCGGTCACTGCGGGTGGTGACCGAGATTTTTCCCCGAAAGGCGGAGGAACCGGCGCGCCCCGGGGTACGTCTGACCGCCTATGACCAGACTTCGCGGCTCGTGGACGGCCGCTGCCGCCGTGACCTTGTTCCTGCTCAGCGGCTGCGCCCAGCAGACCGCCGCCGGTGCGCCGAGCCCCGGCCCGGCGCCGTCCGACAGCTCGTCGCCGCCCGCCACGCCGGGCCCCGAGGACGCGCTGGTGCTGCGGGTCAGCTCCGCCGGCGGCTTCGTCCCCCCGCACCTGCTCCTCGGCCGGCTCCCGGAGACCAGCGTGTACGCCGACGGCCGGGTGATCTTCAACGGCCCGGTCCCGGCGGTGTATCCCGGCCCGGCCCTGCCCAACCTGCAGTGGGGCACGCTCTCCCCGGCGAACCTGCGGCAGCTGCTCGACAAGGCGGTCGCGGCCGGCGTGAAACCGGGCACCGATTTCGGTCAGCCGGGGGTCGCCGACGCGCCGACCACCGAGGTCACCGTCGTGACCGCCGACGGCAAGCGTACGGTCGGGGCGGTTGCCCTGCGCGAGGCCCGGCCCGACGACCCGCAGCTCACCAAGGCCCAGCAGCAGGCCCGCAAGAAGCTGCGCGCCTTTGTCGACCAGCTCGGCGACCTGACCACCGCGATGATGACCGGCGAGCCCCAGCCGTACCGGCCGGTGGCGCTGGCCGCGATCGCGCAGCCGTGGGTCGATCCCGGTGACCCGACCGGCCGCCCGCGCAGCGTGCCGTGGCCCGGCCCGGCGCTGCCCGGCGAGAAGCTGAGCCCGACCGTCGACCCGACCTGCGTCGTCGCCACCGGCGCGCAGCTCGACGCGGTGCTGGCCGCGGCCGCGGACGCCACCGCGAACACCCCGTGGGTCTGGGAGAACGCGAGCTGGTCCGTGCTGCTGCGCCCGCTGCTGCCGGAGGAGACGGGCTGTGCGGACCTGAAGGCCGCCCGGTGACCCCGATCGGCGAGCCGTTCGACCCGTCGCCGGGTCAGCGGCCCGACACGGGGGTCACCGGCAGCGGCGGGCCGGGACAGGCGACGCCCGTCCCGGCCCGCGCCGCCTGCCGGCCCTGGCTTACTGAACGCCGAGCAGATCCACCACGAAGATGAGGGTCTCGTTCGGCTTGATCACGCCACCGGCCCCGCGGGCGCCGTAGCCGAGGTGCGGGGGGATGGTCAGCTTGCGGCGGCCGCCGACGCGCATGCCGACCACCCCCTGGTCCCATCCACCGATGACCTGACCGGCGCCCAGGCCGAAGTCGAACGCCTCGCCGCGGTTGTACGACGCGTCGAACTCCTTGCCCGAGGAGAACGCGACCCCCACGTAGTGGACGGTGACCTGGTGACCCGGCTTGGCCTCGTCGCCGTCGCCGACGACCAGGTCCTCCGAGACCAGCTCGGCCGGCGGCTCACCCGTGATGGGGCCGACGTCGGGCTTCTCCATGTGAACTCCTCCAGTTGTGTGACTCCCTGGCCATGCAACCACAGCGTGAGGTTTTTCCGGGCAGCGCCACCCTCGGTAGTGAACGACTGGGGCCTGATCTCCGTACTCTTCCCGGAGGAGGCCCACTCATGATCGTCGTTCGCCGCACCGCTGCCCTCGTCGTGGTCGCCGTCGCGACCCTGTTCCCGGCAGCGCCGGCGCTCGCGCACGGCGCGCCGATCCAGCCGATCAGCCGCACCGCGGCCTGCGCCACCGGCGGACAGCAGGCGGACGCGGCGGCGTGTCAGGCGGCCCGCGCGGCGAACGGGCGGCCGTTCGGCACCTTCGACAACCTGCGGCTGCCCAACGTGAACGGCCGGGACCAGGAGTTCGTCCCGGACGGCAGCCTGTGCAGCGGCGACCTGCCGGAGTTCCAGGGCCTGGACCTGGCCCGCACCGACTGGCCGACGACCAAGCTCGACGCGGGCAGCACGCTGACCATCCGCTACCGCGGCACGATCCCGCACCAGGGCACCTTCCGGGTCTACCTGACCAAGCAGGGCTACGACCCGAAGCAGCCGCTGGGCTGGGCCGACCTGGGCAGCAAGCCGATTCTGACGGTGCAGGACCCGCCGCTGCGGGCCGGCGCCTACCGGATGAGCGCCAAGCTGCCCAAGGACCGCACCGGGCGGCACGTGCTCTACACGGTCTGGCAGACCTCGAGCACCCCGGACACCTACTACTCCTGCTCGGACCTCCAGCTCAAGGCGCCGCCCGCGGCGCCCGCCTCGACCGGGCCGGCCAAGGCCGCCGCGGCGCCGAAGCCGAAGGCCTCCCGCTCGGCCGAGCCCGGGGTGGTCGCCTCGCCGCAGGAGGCCGCCGGGCCGGCCGCCGCGGGCGGGCCGCGGGAGAGCGAGGAGACCTGGCTGCGCCCGGCCGCGGCGCAGTCCGACGACACCCAGGACCGGGTGGCGCTGGGTCACCAGATCATCATCGCGGCGCTGATCGTGATCGCCGGCGTGCTGTCCGCCGTCGGCTTCCAGCGGTTCCGCGCGAGCCGCCGGCCGTAGCACTGCCCGCTACCGCGCGTTCGATAGCGTGGCGGCGATGACGAGCAGAGTGCGGTGGCTGAGTGCCGGGATTGTCCTGCTGATCGTGCTCGCGGGCGTGGTGATCCGGCAGGCCGTCGCCGGCCCGGCGGCGCCCCGCGCGCTGCCGTCCGTCCCGGCGCTGCCGAGCGCCTCCACCGGCGCGCCCGCCGCCTCGCCGAGCGTCCCGGCGCCGTCCGCGAGCCCCGGGAGCTGCGCCGACACGATCCTGGCGGGACTGTCGGCGCGCGAGCGGGCCGGTCAGGCGCTGATGGTGGGCACCTCGGTGGCCGGCCCGCGCGACCTCGGCCCGGTGGTCGCCCGCCACCGTCTCGGCGGGGTGTTCCTGGCCGGGCGCAGCACGCGTTCCGCCGCCGGCCTGCGCGCGGACATCGCCGCCCTGCAGGGCCGGGCCGCCACGCCGCTGCTGGTCGCGCTCGACCAGGAGGGCGGCAGTGTGCAGACCCTCAAGGGCCGCGACTTCCCGCTGATCCCGTCGGCCAAGCGGCTGGGCGCCGGCCCGCGGGCCAAGCTGCGCGACACCGTACGCGACAGCGCCCAGCGCCTCGCCGGGATCGGCGTGACCGTCAACCTCGCGCCGGTCGCCGACACGGTCCCGGCGAAGCTGGGCGAGGGCAACCCGCCGATCGGTGGCTTCCACCGGCAGTACGGCTCCGACCCGGACCGGGTCGCCGAGGACATCACCACCGTGGTCGCGGCCTCGCAGGGCGCGGACGTGCTGACCATCGTCAAGCACTTCCCGGGGCTGGGCCGGGTCAGCGCCAACACCGACACGGCCGTCCGGGTCGTCGACAACACGACCACCGCGGACGACCCGTACCTGAAGCCGTTCGTGGCCGGGATCAACGCCGGGTCGGCCGGGGTGATGATCTCGTCCGCGACGTACCCGAAACTCGACGGGTCGGCCATCGCCGCGTACTCCAAGCCGATCGTCACCGGCCTGCTGCGCGACCGGCTCGGCTTCACCGGGCTGGTGATGTCCGACGACCTGGGCGCGGCCGACGCGGCCTCGTCGCTGCCGGCCGGCGAGCGGGCCGTGCGGTTCGTGGCGGCGGGCGGCGACCTGGCGCTGACCATCCGGCCGCAGGACGCGGCCCCGATGGCGGCCTCGCTGACCGCCGCCGCCCGCAAGTCGCCGGCGTTCGCCGCCCGGCTGACCGACGCGGCCCGGCACGTGCTGCGGGCCAAGGAGCGCGCCGGCCTGCTGAAGTGCTGACCGCGCCCGTATCCTGACCGCGTCCGCACGTCAGGAGGCCCGCAGTGACGCGTCCGTGGTGGCAGTGGTTCCTCGGCTGGCTCGGGTTCGCGGCGCTGCTCGCCACGCTGGTCTTCTATGCGGCCAGCGGCCTGCTCGCGCCGGCCTGGGCCGTGGTCCTGCTGCTGGTCGTCTGGCTCGCCCTGGTGCTGGTCGCGGCCGGGCTGCTGCGCCGGCGGCAGCCGCTGTGGGTGCTGCTGACCCCGGTCGCCGCGTGGCTGATCTGGTTCGCGGCGCTGACCGCCGGGGAGACCTGGCTGGGCTGGACGGGCTGAGCGTCAGCCGGCGGCGCGCAGCCGGGGTGATCTCGGCACGGGCGCGCTGCTGGTCGACGCCGAGCGCGGCCAGGGCGCGGGTGGCGGGGCGTCATCACTCCACTGTGCACGTCGGTGTTGACCTGGAGCGCGCTCCAGGTCCTAGCGTCGTCGGCATGGAAACGATCGAACTGGGCACCACCGGGCAGCGGGTCAGCCGGCTCGCGCTCGGCGCCATGCAGATGGGCAACGCCACGAACGAGCCCGACTCGGTGCACATCCTGGACCGCTACCTCTCAGCCGGCGGGAACTTCATCGACACCGCCGACTGCTACGAGTGGTGGGCGGCCCGGGGCAGCCGGGGCGGGGAGAGCGAGGAGCTGCTGGGCCGCTGGCTGCGCCACGGCGGGCGGCGCGACCAGGTGTTCCTGGCGACCAAGGGCAGCGGGCTGCCGGAGTACTCGCCGGAGCTGTGGGCGGCCGACGGCACGCCGAACTGGGACCTGGCCCGGCGCACCTTCGCGGGCGCCGGCGGCGACACGCTGCGGCACGCGCTGGACGGCAGCCTGCGGCGGCTCGGCACCGACCACGTCGACCTGTACTACGTGCACGTCGACGACCCGGGCACCCCGCTGGAGGAGACCCTGGAGGCGCTGGCCGGCCTGGTCCAGGCCGGGAAGATCCGGTACCTGGGCTGGTCGAACGTGCGGACCTGGCGGCTGGAGCGGATCCGCGGGCTGTGCGACCGGTACGGCTGGCCGGCCCCGGTCGCCCTGCAGCAGCAGCACTCGTACCTGCGCCCACGGGCCGGCAACGACTGGGCGTCGATCACCGGCGCCGAGCAGCTCGACTACCTGGCCGCGCACGAGGACCTGACGCTGGTGGCGTACTCGCCGATCCTCAAGGGGATCTACGACGACCCGGCGAAGCGGACCGGGCACTGGGCGATGCAGGCGTACGCCGGCCCGGACGCCGACGCCCGGCTCGCGGTGCTGGCCGAGGTGGCCGCCGAGGTCGGGGTCACGCCGAACCAGCTGGTGCTGGCCTGGTTGATGCGGCAGCCGCCGCGGACGGTGCCGCTGGTCGGGCCGCGTACCCCGGAGCAGTTCGAGGCCGTGCTGCCGGCCCTGGACGTCAAGCTCGACGAGGACCAGCTGCACCGGCTGAACGAGGCGGGAGCCTAACCCGGCTTCGGCCGGAAGCTGTCGAAGATCAGTTGCAGGTCGTCGCGGTCGGCCTTCCAGCGGGCGTCGCTGGTCTCCCACCAGATGCCGTAGGCCTGCTTCTTCGAGGTGATGAAACCGCGGTTGTTCACGTGCCGGCGGTTGCTGCCGTCGAAGGTGAACTCCCAGTCGGCGGCCTTCCGCCAGTACTTCACCGAGTCGATCTTGATCTCGTCATAGTCGGGGAAGTCGCCGGCGGCGACCCGGTACCTGGCCTTGCCGCGCCAGTCCGCCTCCGGGTCCGGCTGGGGCTGGTCGGTCTGGTCGATGCCGAGCACGTGGCCCTTGCCGTCGCGGAAGTAGACCATCGTGCCCCGCTTGGACTTGGTCCAGCCCTTCGGCACGTAGACCCGGAAGCCGGTGGGGTCGCGGTAGTCGCGCCAGCCGGCGGGCAGGGCCGGCCGGGCCACGGGGGTGCCGGCCTGCCCGGTCGCCGGGCTGGTCGCGGCGGTCCCGCCCGGCGCGGATCCCGACGGTACGGCGCCCGGCTGCGCGGCGCCCGGCGAGACGGGCGTCCCACCCGGGGCCGTGCCGGTCGTCGGCGCCGCCGCGGACCGGGTGGGCACGGCGGCGGGGGTGTTCCGGGGCGGGCCGTCGCCGTCGCGCTGGGTGTACCAGGCGGTGCCGGCGCCTGCCAGGACCACGGCGGCGACACCCGCGGCCAGCACGGACCGGCGCCGCCGGGACCGGGATGCGGGGTCGGCGACGGCTGACCCGGGCACGATGCCGGGTGCCGTGCCGACCGCTTTGCCGGGCGTTCTGCCGGGCGCGGCGCTGGGCGCGGTGCCGGCCGCTTTGTCGGACGCGGTGCCGGGCGCGGTGCCGGGCGCGGTGCCGGGCGCTGTGCCGACCGCTTTGTCGGGCGGGGCGGCGACCGCTTTGTCGGGCGGGGCGGCGACCGCTTTGTCGGGCGGGGCGGTGGGTGCCGGGCCGGTCGCTGGGCCGGGTGCGGCCGCGGCGTTCCCGGGTTTCCGCTGGCGGGGGATGGCCGGTGCGGCGGCCGTTTTCCGGCTCGGCCGGTTGTGCCAGGTCCACCGGGTTCCCGCCGGCGGCTCGGCGTCGTCCGGCCGGTCCTGCTCGTCCGTCCGGCGCGGTTCCGCCGGCGGCTCCCCGTCGGCCGGCCGGCTCTGCCAGGGCCAGCGCCGCCCGGCCGGGCGGCCGCCGGAGACCGCCTCCTCCAGCAGGCGCCGCGTCTCGGCGAGGTCGATCCGGGCCGCCGGGTCCTTGCGCAGCAGCCCGTTGAGCACCGGCGTCAGCACCCCGGCCCGCCGGGCGGTGCCCGGCTCGTCGGCGGCGACCGCGGTCAGCGTCTCGATCACCGACGCCCGCTCGTACGGCGAGTGCCCCTCCACCGCGGTGAACAGCGTCGCGCCCAGTGACCACAGGTCGGAGGCGGGCAGCGTGGTGCCGTCCCGGACCCGTTCCGGCGACATGTACTGCGGCGAGCCCATCACCATGTCGGCGCTGGTCACGATGCCGTCGCCCTCGATGCTGGCGATGCCGAAGTCGGTGAGCACCACCCGGCCGTCCTCGCCGAGCAGCACGTTGCCGGGCTTGACGTCGCGGTGCCGCACGCCCGCCCGGTGCGCCGCGTCCAGGGCGCCCAGCACGGCCAGGCCGATCTCGGCGACCCGGCGGGGCTCCAGCGGGCCCTCCGCGGCGATGACGTCCTGCAGGGTGCGGGAGCGCACGTACTCCATGACGATCCAGGTCGCGCCGTCCGCCGCGACCACGTCGTACACCTGGGCCGCGTTCGGGTGGCTGATCCGGGCGGCCGCCCGGGCCTCGCGCAGGGTGCGTTCCTGCACCGCGTCGCGGTCGGCGGCGATCATCTCGGCCGGCAGCACGATCTCCTTGATCGCGACGTCCCGGTCGAGGACCTCGTCACGGGCCAGGAAGACCCGGCCCATCCCGCCCCGGCCGAGCGTCTCGCCCAGCCGGTAGCGGCTGGCGACGACGACCGGGCCCACTGTCATGAAGCTCGCTGTACCCGATGACGGCGCCGGTCACTCCTGCTGCCCGCGAGGGAGTCGGCCGATCGCCGCGGCGCGCTGCCGCAGGTACTCCGCCGAGCTGGGGTAATCGCTGGGCCGGCGCAGCGGTGGGTCGAGCACCTCACCGTCCACCGGGCCCGCCCGCCACCGGACAACACCGCAGCTCCGGCAGGGTGATCGACACCCCGTGCACGCGGATCTCCAGGATCCCTGCCCCGGCTGGGCCGCCGTGGTCGGCAGCGACGACCATCGGACCTTTCGCCGCCGTAAATCAGACAGGCCGGAGTCCACCGGAAGTGGGCCCGATGACCTCTAGGGTGGTAGGTACCAGGCCTTGGGAGGAAACACATGCGGATCAGTGACGTTCTTCGTGTCAAGGGCGGGCGAGTGGTGACGGTGTCCCCGGAGACGCGCGTCGATGCCCTGCTGAAGGTGCTGGCCGAGAACCGGATCGGCGCCATCGTGGTCTCCGCCGACGGCTCCCGGGTGGACGGGATCGTCAGCGAGCGCGACATCGTGCGGGCGCTGGCCGTGCGCGGCGCCGCCGTGCTGGCCGAGCCGGTCACCGCCATCCACACCGCGGACGTGCACACGGTCGAGCCGGAGGCTCCCCTGGAGGACGTGGAGCGGCTGATGACCGAGCGGCGGTTCCGGCACGTGCCGGTCGTCGTGAACGGCGAACTGCGCGGCATCGTCAGCATCGGCGACGTGGTCAAGGAGCGGATCGGCGAGCTGGAGACCGAGCGCTCCTCGCTCGCCGGCTACATCACCGGCGAGCGCTTCTAGGTCACCGTCGGGCGCCGGCGGCCGGGCCGGGCCGCCCGGGGACGGCCGTGGTGCCCCCGGGCCGGTCCGGCGTGAGCCGCCGGGTCACCACGTGCAGCGCGAAGAGCGCGTAGCCGGCCAGCACCGGCACCAGCGCGGGGTGCACGAGCGCGGCGAGCAGCGCGGTCAGCAGCACCACGCCGGCCGCCGCCGTGGCCGCGCGGCCACGGCCGGGCACGGTGGCCAGCGCGGCGCGCCAGCCGTGGTCCGGGTCCGCGCCGACCGCCACGACCACCAGCGCCCCGTAGCCGGCGCCGGCCGCAGCGAGCGTCACCGTGAGCACGGCCAGCGGGGCGCCGCCCGGCACCGCGCCGCTGCGGACGGCCAGCAGGTCGACCACCAGCAGCAGCCCGGCCGCAGCGGCGATCAGGCCGGCCAGCAGCCCGGGAACCAGCGCGCGCCGGAACACCGCCCAGCAGGCCCGGGCGGTCGGCCACCGGTCGTGCTCGAGGTGGTGGTGCACCGCGGCGCTGCCGGCGGCGACCGCGGCGCCCGCCGTGACCAGCGGCAGCGCCGCGAGCGTGACCAGGAATCCGAGCAGCGCCAGATCGGTCGCCACCCGGACGGTCTCCCGCCAGTCGCGCCTCATCCCTTGAGCCCGCTGGTGTTGATGCCCTCGACGAGCATCCGCTGGAACGCCACGAAGAACAGGAACACCGGGATCAGCGACAGCAGCGACATGGCGAACATCGGGCCGACCGAGCTCTCGCTGGTCGAGTCGATGAACAGCGTCAGCGCCACCGGCGCGGTGTAGTCCTCCAGCGAGGACAGGAACACCAGCTGCCGGAAGAAGTCGTTCCAGGTCCAGATGAACGAGAAGATCGCCGTGGTCACCAGCGCCGGCCGGCTCAGCGGCAGGATGACGTGCCGGAAGATCGAGTACGGCGACGCGCCGTCGATCTTCGCGGCCTCGTCCAGCTCGCGCGGGATGCCCCGCATGAACTGCACCATGAGGAACACGAAGAACGCCTCGGTGGCCAGGAACTGCGGCACCAGCAGCGGCAGGTACGGCCACTCGCCGCCGACCCAGCCGAGGTTCCGGAACAGGATGTACTGCGGGATGATCAGCACGTGTCCCGGCAGCAGCAGGGTGGCGATCATGATGGAGAACCAGAACTTGCGCAGCCGGAACCGCAGCCGCCCGAAGGCGTACGCGGCCAGCAGGCAGGACACCGTGTTGCCCAGCACGGTCAGCCCGGAGACCATGGCGCTGTTCAGGAAGAACCGGCCGAAGTTGACGTCGAACTTCTGCCAGCCGGAGCCGAAGTTGCCCGGGGTGAAGCTCTCCGGGATCAGGCCGATGTTGCTGGCGATCTCCTCGGGCGACTTGAAGGACGTACCCACCATCCAGATCAGCGGGTAGAGCACGACCGCGAGGATCAGGATCAGGACGAGCAGGCGCAGCCGGCCACGCATCAGTGCTCCTCGGCGTCGGAGTAGTGGACCCAGAACCGGCCGGTGCGGAACAGCACCACCGTGATCAGGCCGATGGCGAGCAGGAACACCCAGGCCATCGCCGAGGCGTAACCCATGTCCAGCTCGACGAAGCCCTTGATGTAGAGGTTCAGCGTGTACATCAGGGTGGAGTCGACCGGCCCGCCGGTGCCGTTGCTCAGCACGAAGGCGGACGTGAAGCCCTGGAAGCCGTTGATCGTCTCCAGCACCAGGTTGAAGAAGATCACCGGGGACAGCATGGGCAGGGTGACGTTGCGGAACTGCCGCCACGGGCCGGCGCCGTCGACCTGCGCGGCCTCGTACAGCTCGGTCGGCACCTGCTTGAGCCCGGCCAGGAAGATCACCATGGGGGCGCCGAACTGCCAGATGGCCAGCAGCATCAGGGTCTCCAGGGCCCACTCCGGGTCGTTGACCCAGGGCGCGCCCTCGATGCCGAACAACCCCAGGAACGAGTTGAAGGCGCCGTCGCGGTTGAACATGCTGACCCAGACGATGGCCAGCGCCACGCTGCCGCCGAGCAGCGACGGCAGGTAGAACAGGCCGCGGAACACGCCGATGCCCCGCATGGCCCGGTTGAGCAGCAGGGCCACGCCGAGCGCGGTGGCCAGCTTGAGCGGCACCGCGACCAGCGCGAACGTCAGGGTGACCCGGACGGCGTGCCAGTACGACGGGTCGGCGGTGAACATCCGCTCGTAGTTGTCCCAGCCCACCCAGTTCGCCTCCGACAGCGGCGTGAGCACGTCGTAGTCGGTGAAGCTGAGGTAGAGCGAGAGCAGCATCGGGATGGCCGTGATCGCGAGCAGCCCGACCAGCCAGGGGGACAGGAACGCGTACCCCGGGAGGTTCTCGGAGTGCTTGCGCCGCCGGTGGCCCGGGCCCTGCCGTGTGGCAGGACCCGGGCGGGCGGGTTCGATCCGGCTCTGGGCCGTTCGCACCGAGGTCACGACAGTCGTCAGCCCTGACCGATCGCGGCCTTGGCGGCGGTGACGAAGGCGGTGCCGCCCTGGGCCGGCGTCTGGCGCCCGTACAGGACCTCCTCGGCGACCCTGGTCAGCTCGCTGCGCACCTTGCTGTGGCCCTTGAGCGGGACGGCCGGCGCGGTGCCGAAGGTCTTGCCCAGCTCGTTCTGGACCGCGATGGTCTGCTTCATGCTGGGGTCGGTGACGGTGTCGGCGACCACCTGGCGCACCTCGAGGTTGGCCGGCAGGCCCCGGTCGGTGCCCAGGATCTTGCCGGCCTCCGGGTCGTTGGCCAGGAAGTTCAGCACGTCGACCGCCTGCTCCTTGTGCGGGCTGCCGCGGAACACCGAGAAGTACATCGAGGCCCGGGCCCACTGCGCCTTCGGGTCACCGGGGTACGCCACGACGCCGAGCTCGTTCTTGGTGTTCTTCTTCATCTCGGGCATCTGGTTGGCCCACACCCAGGAGGTGGCGGCCTTGCCGGTGACCACCAGCTGCTTGCTGATGTCGGTGGCGTTGCCCTCGTGGATCACGTCCGGGGTCGGGGTGGCGCCACGGTCGCGGGCGCCCTTCCAGAGCTCGAACCAGGCGGTGACGTCCTGCTCGGTGAAGCCGAGCTCGTTGCCCTTGTACAGGTCCTTGCCCTGCTGCCGGAGCCAGACCCAGAACGCCTGGTAGACGGCGCTCGCGTCCTGGGTGCCCGGCACCTTGGCGGCCTTGGACACGTTCGCCGCCCAGGCGATGTAGTCCTCCCAGCTCATCCCCGTGGTCGGGGCGGGCAGCTTGAACTTGTCGAGCACGGTCTTGTCGTAGACCAGGCCCTGGGTGTTCTCGCCGGAGGCCACCCCGACGAGCTTGCCGTCGACCGTGCCGTACTCCTTGAGCCCGGGCCCGAACTTCGACACGTCGAGCTTGCCGTCACCCGCGTACGAGGTCAGGTCGAGGGTGACGTTGCGGCCCGCGTACTCGGCGATGTAGTTGTCGTCGATCTGGAACAGGTCGGGCGCGTTGCCGCCGGCGGTCAGGGTGGCCAGCTTGTCGAAGTAGCCCTGGTTGGCCTGCCAGGTCTTCTTGAAGGTCACGTCCGGGTGTTTCTGGGTGTAGAGGTCGAGGGCCTGTTCGGTCAGCTTGGCGCGGCCCTCCGCGCCCCACCAGAAGATGGACAGCTCGACTTTCTTGTCGTCGCCGGCATCGTCGTCGCCACAGGCGGCGGCGCCGAGAGCCAGGGGTATGACCAGGGCCGCGGCGAGGAGCCGTCGACGGGTCGCGGTACCGTGGCGACGCGTGGTTCGCGCGTCCGCCGGCGGGGCTTTGTCGGGGTACATGGTGCTCACTCCTTGGCGTAGGAGGCGACAGCTTCGGGGGCGGCGGCTGCCACGTCGCCCGGGTCCGCATGGCTGTGCGGATCCGGGCCCGGTCCCGTCGAGTCGCGGATGACCAATGCGGTCTGAAGGCTCGCGTGTGCAGTGGTGCGACGGTCGTCGCCATGCGCGAGAAGCATGTCGACGGCCGCTCTTCCCGCGGCGGCGGCAGGTGTGGCCACCGTGGTCAGCTTGGGATGGATGAGGCGGCTCAGCGCGATGTCGTCTATGCCGACGACGCTGATGTCCGCCGGGACCCGCGCGCCCTGGGCGTGCAGGCCCTCGATGAGGCCGATGGCCATGAGGTCGTTGTAGGCGAGCACGGCGCTGACGCCGCTGCGCAGCACCTGCTCGGCCACCGCTACGCCGCCCTGCTCGGTGGGTGGGTTGGGGCCGAAGACGGTCAGATCGGCGCCGCCGGCCCGGGCGGCCAGCGCCGCCGAGCGGCGGATCTCCTTGCTGGTCCAGGAGCCGCGCGGCCCGGCGACCAGGCCGATCCGCCGGTGCCCGAGGCCGGCCAGGTGGTCGATCGCCAGCCCGGCGCCCTGTGCCACGTCCATCACGACCGTGGGCAGGCCGGTGATCTGCCGGTTGACCACCACCAGCGGCACCTCGCGGCTGAGCAGCTCGATCAGGCTGTTGCTCATCCGCGGGCTGCACAGCAGGATGCCGTCGACCTGCTTGGCCAGGGCCCGGACCAGGTCCTCCTCGACCGCGGCATCCTCGTTGGAGTCGGCCACGAAGATGTGGTAGTCGCGTTGCCGGGCCTGGCTCTCGGCGGCCTTGATCAGCGGCGGGAAGAACGGGTTGGCGATGTCGGCCACGATCAGCCCGACGTTGTAGGTGCGGCCGGTGATCAGCGCCCGGGCCGCCCGGTTGGGCCGGTAGCCGAGCTGCTCGGCACAGGCCAGCACCCGGGTACGGGTGTCCGGGTTGACCAGGTGCGGCGCCGAGAACGTCCGGGAGACCGTGGAGATGTGCACTCCGGACTCCCGGGCGACGTCGCGGATCGTGGCTGGCACGCCTGGCCCTTCCTTCGCGGTGATGACCTGTGGTCGGGGTCACTCTGGGGGCCAATTAATGCAAACGGTTGTAGCTGTGTCAACGGCCTTTTGTTGCAGGTTCATGACGGCTGTCCGCATCGCAGGTGCTCCCGACCAGCGCTAAAGACCATAAAAGCGGACGTACCAGCCCTGAATTCTTGACGCGGGCCGATCGACGTGTTTAGTTCTGCTGCAAACGTTTGCAGTGAGGAGACGCGGTGGACGAACGACGGCGCTACGCGTTGGTCGGTGCCGGGGCCCGGGCCGAGATGTTCCTGCGGGCCCTGGCCGTCGAGCACGCCGGCACGGCCGAGCTGGTCGGGCTGGCCGACGTCAACCCGAGCCGGATGGCCGCGCACAACCGCTGGCTGGCCGACCTCGGGGTGCCGCCGGTGCCCACCTACCCGGCCGCGGAGTTCACCACCATGCTGGCCGCGGAACGGGTCGACGAGGTGCTGGTCACCAGCGTTGACCGGACCCACGCCGACTACGTGGTGGCCGCCCTCGAAGCCGGCTGCGACGTCGTCACCGAGAAGCCGATGACGGTCGACGCCGAGGGCTGCCGGCGCATCCTGGACGCGGTCGCGCGCACCGGAAAGCGGGTGCAGGTCGCGTTCAACTACCGGTTCAACCCGCTGCACGAGGCGGTCCGCGAGGTGCTGGCCGCCGGCGAGATCGGCGAGATCGGCTCGGTGCACTTCGAATGGCTGCTCGACGTCCGGCACGGCGCCGACTACTTCCGGCGCTGGCACCGCGACAAGGCCAACTCCGGCGGCCTGCTGGTGCACAAGTCCGGCCACCACTTCGACCTGGTCAACTGGTGGCTCGGCGCGGCACCGGCCGAGGTGTACGCGCAGGGCCGGCTGTTCTTCTACGGCGAGCCCGGCCGGCGCCACGGCTACGCCCGGGACTACACCCGCGCGCACGGCGACCCGGCGGCCGAGGGCGACCCGTTCGCCCTGCGCCTGCGGGACAACCCGCGGCTGCGCGAGCTCTACCTGGACGCCGAGGCCGACGACGGGTACCGGCGTGACCTCAACGTGTTCGCGCCCGGCGTCAGCATCGAGGACGACATGGCGGTGCTGGTCCGCTACGACACCGGCGCCACGATGACGTACCACCTGACCGCGTACGCGCCCTGGGAGGGCTACCGGCTGATGGTCAACGGCAGCCGGGGCCGGCTGGAGCTGGAGGTGGTCGAGAGCGACCACGTCAGCCCGGCGGGCGCCAGCGAGGTCAAGGGCGCCGCGATCCACGGCGTGACCGAGGCCGAGGAGCGGGGCCGGTCGACGCTGACCGTACGCCCGTTCTGGGCCCCGCCCCGGCAGGTGCCGCTGCCCGCCGGCTACTCGCGGACCGGCCACGGCGGCGCCGACACCCGGATGCTCGACGTGCTGCTCGGCGCCGCCAAGGATCCCCTGGAGCGTTCCGCCACCGCCCGCGACGGCGCGCTCGCCCTGCTCACCGGCCTCGCCGCCAACCGGTCGATGGAGACCGGCGCCCCGGTGCGCGTGGCCGACCTGCTCGACCTCACCTGACCGTCGAATCCCCGAGGTGTCCATGTCCGACCTCATGTTCGCGGCCGAGCCCCGGCAGCGTGACATCGCCCGCGAGCTCTACGCGCTCGTCCGGGACCTGCCGCTGATCTCGCCGCACGGCCACGTCGATCCCGGCCTGCTGGCCGGCGACGAGCCGTTCCCCGACCCGGCGCGGCTGCTCATCGTCCCCGACCATTACATCACCCGGATGCTGCTCAGCCAGGGCATCCCGCTCGCCCGGCTGGGGGTGCCGAGCCGCACCGGCGTCGCCGTCGAGGACAACCCGCGGAAGATCTGGCGGCTGCTCGCGGACAACTGGCACCTGTTCCGCGGCACCCCGTCGCGGCTCTGGCTGGAACGCACGTTCGCCTCGGTCTTCGGCGTCACCACCCGGTTCGGCCCGGCGACCGGCGACGCGGTCTACGACGAGATCGCCGCGCGGCTGGCCGAGCCGGCCTTCCGCCCGCGGGCGCTGTTCGAGCGGTTCGGCATCGAGGTGCTGGCCACCACCGAGTCGCCGCTGGACGAGCTCAGCCGGCACGCCAAGCTCGAGGCCGACGGCTGGGGCGGGCCGGGCGGGCGGGTGATCACCACCTTCCGCCCGGACGACGTGGTGGACATGGAGTTCGAGGGCTGGGCCGAACGGATCGTCCGGCTCGGGGAGCTGACCGGCGAGGACACCACCACGTACCGGGGGTATCTGGCCGCGCTGTGGTCGCGGCGGCAGGCGTTCAAGGCCGCCGGGGCGACGTCGTCGGACCACGGGCACCCGACCGCGCGTACCGTGCAGCTCACCGGCGCCGACGCCGCCCGGCTGTACGAACGCGGTCTGCGCGGCCGGGCGTCGGCCGCCGACGCCGAGGAGTTCCGGGCGCACATGCTGGTGGAGTTCGCCCGCATGTCGATCGAGGACGAGCTGGTCATGCAGCTGCACCCGGGCGCCGTGCGCAACCACAACAAGAGCCTGCACGCCGTGCACGGCCGGGACGTCGGCGGCGACATCCCGCAGCCGGTCAACTTCGTGCAGGCCCTGCAGCCGCTGCTCGACGCCTACGGCAACGACCCCCGGCTGCGGGTGGTGCTGTTCACCCTCGACGAGGACACCTTCACCCGGGAGCTGGCCCCGCTGGCCGGCGGGTACGCCGCGCTCTACCTCGGCGCGCCGTGGTGGTTCCTCGACTCGCCGGACGGGTTGCGCCGGTTCCGTGACGCGGTCACCGAGACCGCCGGCTTCTACAACACCGCCGGGTTCACCGACGACACCCGCGCGTTCTGCTCCATCCCCGTCCGTCATGAGGTCTCCCGGCGGGCCGACGCGGCCTACCTGGCCCGGCTGGTCGCCGAGGAGCGCCTGCCGCTCGACGAGGCCGCCGAGACCATCGCCGACCTCGCCTACCACCTGCCGAAGAAGGTGTTCCGCCTGTGACCAGGATTCTCTCCGTCGACGTGCACGACGTGCGGTTCCCGACCGCCGCGGCCGGCGACGGCTCCGACGCGATCAACCGAGGCGACTACTCGGCCACGTACGTGGAGCTGCGGACCGACGGGCCCCACGTCGGCGCCGGCTTCACCTTCACCAACGGCCGCGGCAACGAGCTCACCTGCGCGGCCGTGCGGGCGCTGAGCCACCACGTGGCCGGACGGACGCTGAGCGAGCTGACCGCCGACCCGGCCGGGTTCGTCCGCAGCCTCACCGCCGACGTGCAGCTGCGCTGGCTGGGCCCGGAGAAGGGCGTCATCCAGATGGCGACCGGCGCGCTGGTCAACGCGGTGTGGGACCTGCGGGCCAAGTCCGCCGGCGCGCCGCTGTGGCAGCTGCTCGCCGAGATGTCCACCGACGAGCTGGTCGCCTGCGTGGACTTCCACCACATCAGCGACGCGATCACCCCGGCCGAGGCGACCGCGATCCTGGACAAGGGCATGGTCGGGATGGCCGACCGGCTCGCCGAGGTGGCCCGCGACGGCTTCCCGTCGTACACCACCTCGGTCGGCTGGCTGGGTTATCCGGACGACAAGGTGCGCGCGCTGGCCCGGCAGGCGTACGCCGAGGGCTGGCGGGCGATGAAGATGAAGGTCGGCGGGCCGCTGGCGGACGACGTCCGGCGGGCCCGGATCATCCGGGCGGAGATCGGCCCGGACGCGCTGCTGATGATGGACGCCAACCAGGTGTGGGACGTCGACGAGGCGATCGCGGCGATGACCCGGCTGGCCGAGTTCGACCCGTACTGGATCGAGGAGCCGACGCACGCCGACGACGTGCTCGGCCACGCCACCATCCGGCGCGCGGTCGACGAGCTGACCGGCGAGCGCTGCCGGGTCGCCACCGGCGAGGTGGCTGCCAACCGGGTGATCTTCAAGCAGCTGCTGCAGGCCGAGGCGATCGGGGTCATGCAGGTCGACGCCTGCCGGGTGGCCGGTGTCAACGAGGTGCTGGCGGAGCTGCTGATGGCGGCCAAGTTCGGCGTGCCGGTCTGCCCGCACTCCGGCGGCGTCGGCCTCTGCGAGCTGGTCCAGCACCTGGCGATCTTCGACTACCTGCGGGTGGGCACCTCGCTGGACGGCCGGATGGTCGAGTACGTCGACCACCTGCACGAGCACTTCGAGGATCCGGTACGCACCCGCGACGGCCGCTACCTGCTGCCGGACCAGCCCGGCTACAGCGCCACCATGCGTCCCGCCTCGATCGCGGAGTTCTCCTTCCCGGACGGCCCGGCATGGCGGTGACCACCACGCCGCTGCTCGGGCTGGACACGCTGGCCCGGCTGCCCGAGCGCAGCCGCCCGCTGGTGCGTCCCGGCGACGTCCCGGCCGGCATCGTGCACCTCGGGCTCGGCGCGTTCTTCCGGGCGCACCAGGCGGTCTACACCGAGGAGGCGATCGCCGCGGCCGGCGGCGACTGGGGCATCGTCGGCGTGGCGCCGCGCTCGGCGCAGATCATCGCCGACCTCGCGGCCCAGGACCGGCTGTTCAGCGTGACCACGATGTCCGGCGCGACCGCCGGCACCCGGGTGGTCGGTGCCCTGGCGGGGGTCCGGCACGCGGCCGCGGACCCCGGCGCGGTGGTCGCCCTGCTGGCCGATCCCGCGGTACGGGTGGTGACGCTGACCGTCACCGAGAAGGGTTACCGGCTGGACCCGTCGACCGGCCGGCTCACCGTCGACGGCGACCTGCGGGCCGACCTGACCACGGCCCGCGCCCCGGTCACCATCCCCGGGCTGCTCCTGCGCGGCCTGCTGGCCCGCTTCCGCGCCGACGGCGGCCCGCTCGCGGTGCTCAGCTGCGACAACCTGCCGTCGAACGGGCGCCGGGTGCGGAGCCTGGTGGAGCAGGCCCGGGCGCTGGTGCCGGGGGACACCACGGCGTTCGGTGAGTGGCTGGGCGCGAGCGTGACGTTCCCCGGGTCCATGGTGGACCGGATCGTGCCCGCGAGCACGCCGGCGACCCTGGACCTGGCGGCCGCCGCGCTCGGTGCGCGGGACCTGGCCGCGGTGCACGGGGAGCCGTACCGGCAGTGGGTCATCGAGGACCGGTTCCCGGGCGGGCGGCCCGCCTGGGACGTCGCCGGCGCGGTGCTGACCGACGACGCCGGCCCCTGGGAACGGCTCAAGCTGCGCACGCTCAACGGGGTGCACTCGGCGATCGCGTACCTGGGCGCGGTGGCCGGCCGCGAGACCATCGCGGCGGCACTGGAGATCCCCGGCATGCGCGCGGCGATGACCCGCTTCGTCGCCGAGGACGTGGCCGGCAGCATGCAGCCGCCGCCCGGCGTCTCGGTCATCGGTTACGGTGCATCGGTGCTCGACCGCTTCGCCGACCCGGCCATCGCGCACCGCACCCTGCAGGTGGCGATGGACGGCACCCAGAAGCTGCCGCAACGGGTCCTGCACACCATCGCGGACCGGCGCGCGGCCGGCGCGTCACCGCGCTGGGGCGCGCTGGTGGTGGCGGCCTGGATGCGGTACGCCCAGGGCGTCGCGGACGACGGCCGGGCGCTGCCACTCGACGACCCGCTGGCCGACCGGATCCACGAACGCCTGGCCACGGCCGGCGCGACACCGGCGTGCGTGGTCGAGGCCCTGCTCGGCCTGGACACGGTATTCCCGCCGGAACTCGCCGCCGACAACACGGTCCGCGAGCTGGTCGTGGAATGGCTGACCGCCCTGGAGAAACACGGCGTCGAGGCGACATTGGCAGGCGCGGCATGACGGCATCCTCTGGTGCCGGGCCGGCGGCATGCGGTGGTGGGGCGTCCTCTGGTGCTGGGCTGGCGGCAGGTGCTCGTGGGGCGTCCTCCGGTGTTGGGCTGGCGGTTAGCGGTGTTGGGGCGTGCTCTGGTGTTGGGCTGGCGGTTAGCGGTGTTGGGGCGTGCTCTGATGTTGGGCTGGCGGTTAGCGCTGGCGGGACGCCCTCCGGTTTCGGGCCGGCGGTCAGCGGTGGTGGGGCGACCTTGAAGGGTGTGGCATGACGGCGACCGTGGGGCTGATCGGCGCGAACGGGCACGGCCGGGCGCACCGCCGCCGGATCGCCGAGCTCGAGGGGACCGGGTCGGTGCTGTTGGTGGCGCTTGCCGACGTACAGCCGATCGAGCCGGACCCGCCGGTGCCGCGCGGCGCGGCAGTCTTCACCGACCACCGCGACCTGCTCGCGACGGCGGAGCCGGATGTGGTGGTGATCTGCACGCCGCCGCACACCCACCTGCCGATCGCCCTGGACGCCCTGGCGGCGGGCTGCGACGTGCTGCTGGAGAAACCCCCGGTGCCGAACCTCGAGGCGCACGCCACCCTGCAAGCGGCGGTGCTCTCCTCGGGCCTGGCCTGCCAGGTCGGCTTCCAGGCGCTGGGCTCGCTGGCGGCACAGACCCTGTTCGACGCGGTCGCCGCGGGCCGCCTCGGCGCGCTCGACAGCGTGGCCACGATCGCATCCTGGCGCCGCGACGACGCCTACTACGCCCGCTCGCCGTGGTCCGGCCGCAAGGTCGTCGACGGTCGCCCGGTGCTCGACGGCGCGCTGGTCAACCCGCTGGCGCACGCGGTGATGCAGAGCCTCGCGGTGGCCGCGGCGGCGGACGCGGGAGAGCCGGTGCTGCTGGAGGCGGAGCGATACCGCACCCGGGACATCGAGGTGGACGACACGGCATTCGCCCGGGTGACGTTCGCGAGCGGCCTGCGCCTGATGGCCGCGGTGACGCTGGCAGGCGAGGACTTCATCGCCGGCTCGGTGATCGTGACCGGCGCCGCAGACCGGGCAACCCTCGAATACCCGACCGACCGGCTGGAACTGCCCGGCCAGACCGGCCCGCCGGGCCGGACCGACCTGCTGGAGAACCTGGTGGCCCACCGCCGGAACCGGTCCGGCGTCGCCCTGGTCGCACCGCTGGAACGCACGGCGGGCTTCACGGCAGTGGTGCAGGCGCTGACCGGGCCGGGCGCGGACCCGCCGACCCCGATCGACGACGCGTTCGTGATGTCGGTGGGGGAGGGCCCGGAGCGGATCCAGGTGATCCCGGGCATCAACGAGGTGCTGCGGGAGGCGGCGGAGACGCTGAAACTGCCATCGGAGTCGGGGGTGCCGTGGGCGGTGCCGGCGTATTCGGTGGCGGTGCCGAGGTCCTTTCCCGGCCGGGGGTGACCTTCGCGCGGCCGTGCGGGTGGACAGGCCTTCGCGACCGTGCCGGCGGCTCGGGCGGAAAGGCCGGATTGATGTCGATGATCCGTCACTTTCTCCGGCTGCCGGGATGCATTTGTCGAGTGGCTGCGGGGAATGATGCTGCTCGGATTTGACGGCCGTTTCGGGGCGGGTGGAATAGGTTGATGTCGGCGGTGGACTGCTTCTTGTCGTGACGGCTTCTGCGGGGCTGCGGTCATTTCGGGGAAATGGTAGCGGTGAGGGATGGGAGTGCGCTCTCGTCGGTGCCTGGGTTGGTCGATGGCTCTCCGGCGCGGGCCGCACCGAGGACGCACAGTTGCTGCCGGTCCTGGCTCGGTCGGCTGGCCGGCGGTGATTGCCGGGCGTGCGTTGGCCGTTGGGCCGGCGGTGGTTGCCGGGCGCGGGTTGGTCGGGTTGTTGGCGGTGGTTTCCGGGCGCGGGTTGGTCGTTGGGCCGGCGGTGGTTGCCGGGCGCGGGTTGGTCGTTGGGTTCGCGGTGGTTGCCGGGCGCGGGTTGGTCGGGTTGTTGGCGGTGATTGCCGGGCGTGCGTTGGTCGGCTGGCTGGCGGTGGTTGCCGGGCGTGCGTTGGCCGTTGGGGCTGGCGGTGACTGCCGGGCGCGGGCTGGTCGGCTGGCTGGCGGTGATTGCCGGGCGGGGTTGGTCGTTGGGCTGGCGGTGGTTGCCGGGTGTGGGCTCTTGGTTGTTGCCGTTGTTGTGCTGGTCGGGCGGCTTGCGGTCGCGTGCACCGGCGACCCCGTGATCGGCTACCGGCTTGGCGGCGGGTGTCGGCCGCTGGTGGCGTGCGCCGACAGATCCCCCTCGGGCGCAGGTTGCCGCTGATGGCGTGCCGACGTGGGCTCGCCGGTCGGGCCTTGCTCCGGCTCGTTCGCGCGGCGCTGCGGGCCCCGAACGATCCGGCGCCGGGTCTGCCGGCCGGAACTCGCGGGACCTCACCCGGCGTAGGCGTTCGGCGTGGCGGCGGGCCAGTCCCCAATCGCGATGGCGCTGATGCACGCGGCGGAATTCGTCACCTTCCGGCGAGTAGTTGCGGGATGCGGTCCGGTCGCGCATAGCCGCCAGTTCCGCCGTGGTGAACAGTTGTAGCTGCCGCATGGGTCCATTATCTCGCGCCCGGCCGACAATTTTCGCGCTCGATCGTGCCAATTACCTGGGCTTCGAGAATGCATTTTGCAGGAATGCTGGGCCGCGCCTGGACTTTCGATCGACGGGGCGGTCGCGGCGGTCCGGCGGTCGAATTCCGATGACGGCAGCTGACTGCGGGGAACACGTCCCCGTGGCGGGACCTGCGGTGGTCACGGGTCCCGGCAACGCGCCGCCCCCGGCGATGCGGCCTGGCTGGTGGTGCTCACGCGGCCTGGCTGATGGTGCTCACGCGGCTTGGCTGGTGGAGAGCCCACGCGGCCTGGCTGATGGTGCTCACGCGGCCTGGCTGGTGGAGAGCCCACGCGGCCCGGCTGGTGGTGCTCACGCGGCCTGGCTGATGGTGCCCACGCGGCTTGGCTGGTGGAGAGCCCACGCGGCCCGGCAGATGGAGCCCCCGCGGCCATCCTCCGGGCCTGGGCGGATCGGGCCGTCGGGCGTTACCGGCTCTCGGGGGACAACCGGGCGATTTCCGCTGCCAGCGAGCGGGCGTCCGGGTGGTCCGCGCCGTGGACGCGGACCAGGTCTGTATGGAGCAGGTGGAGTTCGTCCAGGGCGCGCTTGTCCTCGCCCGCTTCCCGCAGCACGTCCGCCAGGAGCCACCGGGCCAGCAACGTGTCGATGTGGTCGGCGCCCAGGGCCGATGTGGAGTTCGCGCACAGGCTTTCGGCCAGGTCCCGGGCTTCCGGATAGCGGCCGGCGCGGCGGAGCCAGTCCGCGAGGTGGTAGCTGACGTCGAGGGTGCGGGAGCGATCCTCGCCGAAGGTCGCGCGGTGGTCGTCGGCCAGTTGCCGGAGCCGGGTGATCGCGGCCTCCGGGCCGTCCGTCTCGCCGCGCCACAGGGCCAGGCTCAGCCGGGTGTTCAAGGTGTCGCGGTCCCGTGGGCCCAGCACGCGGACGTAGCTTGCCAGCACCTCCTCCATCGCCGCCACCGCGCCGGCCGGGTCGCCGGAGTCGTGTTGCCAGAAGGCGATGCCGTGCCTGGTGGCCAGGGTGTTGACGGCGTCGGGGCCGAGCACCCGGGCGCGGGCCGGCAGCAGGGCCCGCAGCTCGTGCAGCGCCCGCGCCGGGTCGCCGGCCCGGCCGTACGACCAGGCGCGGTTGTTCCGGATCGTCAGGGTGTCGGGGTGGTCGGCGCCCAGCCGGGCGGTCGCGGTCGGCAGGAGGCGCTCCCAGAAGTCGGTCGACGCCGCCGTCAGGCCGTCCCGGGACAGGCTGTTGCCGGCCTGGAAGACCACCTGGTGCAGGCGGCCGGGCCAGAGCGCGTCGCCGGAGTGGTCGAGCAGGGCGAAGGCGTTGGCGCGCAGCACCCGTTCGAACTCGATGCGCTGGTCCTCGTCGGGCCAGCAGGCGAGCAGGGCGTCGGCGGCGGCGAGGGCGGCCTCGGTGGCGTCCCGAGGGGTCATGGACTCGCGGACGGCGCGTTGCAGGACCCGGTTGATCCGGAGCCTCGTGAAGCTGGTGTCGAAGTCGACCAGGCTGAGCCGTTGCAGGCAGTGCAGCGCGTCGCCGGCGTCGCTGTCCGTCGTCGCCCGGCCGCGCCGCCGGGTCAGGTGCCGGTTCGCGGCGGCCGAGGTGAACACCTCGGCGGGGATGCCGCCGGGGTCGAGCTGGGCGGCCAGTTCCAGGATGGGCCGGGCCAGGCCCTGCGGCGACAGCTCGTCGGCCCGTTCCACCGAGATGGCCCAGGTGCGCACCAGCGGCTCGGTGTGGTCGTCCGGCAGCGGCTTGGGCGCCACGTCGACCAGCCGGCTGTGGTGCAGCCGGTCCCGGTAGGCCTGGCAGTCGAGCCCGCGGTCCTTCATGAACGCGGTTGCCTGGGCCATCGCGATCGGCAGGTGACCGAGGTCCGCGGCGACCAGCCGCGCGGCGTCCCGGCCGGCCGACGGGAACCGGATCCGGCGGTGCAGGTAGCGCAGCGCCTCCTCCGGCTCGAACGGGCCCAGGTGCAGGAACTGCCGGTCCTCGCCGTCCAGGGCCGCGTCCTGCCGGTTGGTCGTCACGATGGTGTGGCCCCACTCGGTGGTCGGCGGCCACAGCCCGCGGATCTCGCCGGGATCGGTCAGGTCGTCGAGCACGGTCAGCCAGCGCCGGCCGTTCGGTTCGCCCAGCGACGCCAGCAGCCGGTCGGCGGCGGTCGCGGCATCGGCCTCGCCGCCGACCCGCAGCACCCGGGCGGCCTCGGCGTAGCCGGCGACGATCGTGGCGCGGGTGGACGCCGCGATCCAGATCAGCGCGTCGAGTTCGTGGGCGTCCCACACGGACCGGGCGATCCCCGCCGCCAGCTGCGTCTTCCCGACGCCGTCCAGACCGGAGATCACCACGGTGGCGTGGGCGGCGAGGAAGGTGCGGGCCGTCTGGGCCGCGCTCCGGTGCTGGTACGCGCCGGCCTTGCGCGGCAGCCGCCCGGCGATGCGCGGCCACTCCGGGTTGCCCTGCCCGAGCCGCGCGATCTGGCGCTCCATCTCGTCGAAGTCCTCGTGCCACTCGTCGAGATCAAGATCGCCTTCGCGGTCCCGGAGGAGGTAGCAGGCGCGCAGGAACGTCTCGCCGAAATCCCACCGCACCGCTGTCCTGCCGGTGATCCGGTCGGCGATGGACGTCGGGGGGTAGGTGTGGCCCAGCCGCGTGGTCAGCTTCGTGAGCCGGCGGAGGGAAGCCCCGGACCGGGTCTTCTCCTCGTGCAGGCGCTTCGCGAAGGCGTGCTTGATCCGGTCGGCGGGGTCCGGGCCGTCTTGATCACTACGCGAGTGCTCGGGGTAATCACTCATGTACCGAATGTAGGCGACGGCGGATGGGTGCTGTCGAGACGGCAAGTCCGCGAAAACTGTTCGGGTTTGTTCGGCGTGATGGCCGTACCGGATGTCCGGGCTTGACGATGGAACGACCCATTCACGTGGATGAGAGGAAGTTCATCTCATGTGGTCCTGGCTTCCCGACGCCGCGTCGGTCCTTGACTTCGTCAGCGCCGCGCTCGGTGTGGTCCTGGCCGCCCTGGCCGTCGCCAAGAAGGTGCGGCGGGAGGAACCACCCGCTCCGGGGACGGATGACGAGGGCAAATGATGCACGGCTACGGGGCTGCCTCCGCGCCCGGCAGCCGCCGCCGAGCAGCGGCCACCCGCGCGGCGAGGCCCGGCCTCGCGCGTACCTGTTCGACCGCGTCGTCCAGCAGCTCCAGCTCGGACAGCACCTCCGCCAGCTCGTCATCGTCGCCGACCACCTCGTCCGGATCCGACGCCAGCAGGCACTCGACGACCGGCACCAGGTGCGACCGGGCGTCGAAGTACTCGCTGGACCGGATCGTTCTCAGCAGCTGCCGTACGTCCGCCGCCGGCAGCCGGTGGGCGTCGGTGCCGAGCGCGTGCAGCACCAGGCCGATGGCCGGAGCGGCCGAAGCGATGGCGCTGCCGGGCGGCCCCCACGCCCGGATCGCGACCGCGGTCACCGCCCGGCGGTACGCGGTCAGCAACAGTTCCGCCGGCTCGTCGGACGCCGAGGCGAGCCAGAGCCGGACCAGGCTGTGCGCGATCGACTCGGCGTCCTCGGGGCCGTGGATCGCGAAGGTCACCACGGTGTCCGGCAGGCGCTCGATCAGCGGTTCCACGACGTGCCGGAGGGCGTCGTCGCTGAGGGCGTTGATCAGGTGCATCGACTTCAGCACCGGGCCGAGCGGGAAGTAGTTGCTGAAGCCGCCGCCCGGATAGGAGTCGCGGATGTCCTGGTCCGGGCCGTGGCGGTGCGACCAGTACGGGTCGATGTCCGCGACGTGGTTCTCCGCCGACGCCGCCAGGATCAGGTCGCGGCGGCCGTCGCCGGCCCAGCACCGGGTGATCTCCATGGTCTCCATGGCGTCCAGCCACATGTCGCTCGGCACCGCCGCCCGCCACTGCAGGGCCGTGCCGCGCAGCCAGTCCGCCGGGTCGCTCGCGTGCCGGAAGAGCTCGGTCGCCCGCACCGGCTCGCCGCAGGCCAGGGTGAGCAGCATGAGGTTGAACGAGTACGTCGCCATCCAGTGGTCGATGCGCTTGTCCACCGGCTGGTACGGCCGCCGCACGTATTGCGGACGGGTGACCGCCACCCGCAGCCGTTCCACCAGCCAGTCCCGCAGGGTCGCGCTGCCGGACCGGCGCAGCAGCGCGGTGGCGAACGGCAGCACGGTGGTGCGGGCGGTCAGCGGGGTGAACCCGAGCAGCGACTGCACCAGGTCGTCGTCGTCCGCGGCACCCAGCCGCAACGTCCGGGCGTTCGCCCGCGCGGCCGCGTCCTGCACCGCCTGCACGACGAGCCGGGCCACCAGGTACTCGCCGAAGGTGGCGTGCAGGAACTCGTACGTCTGCAGGGTCTGCTCGTCGCGGCGGGCCTCGGCCCGCTGGATGAAGAAGAACCGGCCGACCATCTCCTGCCCGGCGGTCAGCGGCGTCCGGAACGCCTCGGTGCGCGCCGGCGCCGACGGGTGCAGGCCCAGGCCCGCCAGGTCGGCGTCGAGCTCCGCCGTGGTGGCCCACAGGCGCAGGCGGTGGAACATCGCGAAGGCGACCACGGACAGCCGCAGCAGCTCCGCCTCGACCAGCTCGGGCATGGCCTGCTCGGGCCGGCCGGCGTGCACCCGGCGCACCTCGCGGTCGGCGAACTCGGTGAGCAGCCGCTCGTAGAGCTGGCCGGTGTCGAAGCTCTCGCCGTCGTCCTGCAGCGCGTTGCCGGCGGCGTCGTAGAGCGCGAGCATCAGCAGCAGCAACGGCTGCGACGCGAGGTCGGGGAAGCGCCGCAGCACCGCGACCGGCAGCGGCCGCCGGCCGGCCCGGGCCAGCCGGTCGGCGTTGGCGGCGTTCCAGATGGCCAGCCAGCGTTCCCGCTGCGGGTCGTCGAACGGCTCCAGCCGCACCGCGAGACCGCCGGTCGGCAGCCGCGCCCGGTCGGCCACCGCCACCCGGCTGGTGACCAGCACCGCCACCGGCCGGCCGAGGACCGCCTCGCGGTGCTGGAACGCGGCCACCCGCTGGAGGTAGTCGGACTGGTGGATGCCGGTCGCCTGGAGCAGCTCGTCGAAGCCGTCGAGCAGGATGACCGGCAGCGCGCCGTCGGCGTCGCGGGCCAGGTCGGCCCAGGACACGGTCTCGCCGATGGTGCGGCGCAGCGCCTGCTCCACCTGGTCCTGGATCTCCGCCTCGGCCGGCACCTCGCGCAGCGCGACCCGCACGACGAGGAAGTCCGCGGCCGGCAGCCGGGCGGCGAGGATCCTGGTCAGCGACGACTTGCCGGCGCCGGGCTGGCCGAGCAGCAGCATCGGGGCGTCCGCCGCCTGCGGCGTGGTCACGTAGGTGGCCAGGAAGCCGGCGAAGTCGCCGCGCGGCTCGGTGTCCCACCACTCCTCCTCGGCCGGCCGGGAGCCCGCGCCGGCCGGCTTCACCCGGAAGCGCGGATCGACGTACGCGGCGCCGAGGGCCGGGATCAGCAGGTCGCCGACGTCGCCGCCGAGGATCGGCCGGTCCAGCTCGGCCCGGTACGCGGTGGCGAGCGCGGCCCGGTGCCGGACCGGGTCGCGGTGGGAGGTGACGCGCAGCAGTGCCGCCTCCAGGGCCTCCAGGCCGCGCGCGGCGGCCCGGGACTCCAGCAGCCGCGTCCAGATCGCGAACTCCGGCACCTCCGCGGCCAGCCGGCGGGCCGCCTCCTCGTACCGCTGCACCGCCCGCTCGGGCAGGCGGTCGTGCAGCAGGTCCGTCACAGCGCGCCGGGTGCGTTCGTCGGAGCCGTCCCAGACGGCGAGGCCGGCGAGGTGGTCGATCATCGTGACCGCCAGCACGTCGAAGTGCTGCTCGAGGTCGCGCAGGAACCGGTCGTAGGGCTGCGCCGGGGACGGCACCGGGAGGTCCCCGGCGAGCAGCCGTTCGGGCCAGTCGCCGGCCACCCGGGTCCGGGCGGCCAGCATGATCTGGTCGTCGCGGCCGAAGCCGGGCGGTGCCAGGCCGGCCGTGCCGAGACAGTCGTCGAGCGCCTCGAAGAAGGCGGTCACGACCAGCACGCCGTGCGCGGCCTGGAGCCGCCGGCTGCGGTCGTGGCGGCCGAGTCCGCGTACCGTCTCGGTGATCTGCCCGGCCACCAGGTGGCCGAGCCGGATCACCTCGGTCTTGGCGTCGAACAGGCTCAGCGCGACGTCGCTGCCGCCGCCGGTGGCGAGCGCGAGCGCGCCGCCGAGCACGGTGTCGGCGGCCCGGACGAACGGGCTCGACCCGCCCAGCAGCCTGACGGCGTCGGCGTAGGTCAGCCCCTTCGGCACCACACCACTATGGACGACGGCCGCGCGGCCCGGCAACGACGGCCGGGCCGGCGGTGAGCTGTACCGCGACCTGACGGCCCCGCGATCCTGAACGGTGAACGGCGCTTGACAGTTCGGTAGGCAGACCCTTTGCTGAACGCATTGACAGTCACGGATGGCCCGGCCGTCCGGGGAGAGGACACCCATGCGCCGCTGGCTTGCGCTCCTGCTCGTGTTCGCCGCACTGACGCCCGGGTCACCCGCTCGGGCAGACAGCAACGCGCCCGCGACACCGCAGCGGCTGTCGCTGGGCGCCGGCACGACCTCGATGAGCCTGTCCTGGGAACAGCCCCGCACCGGCCCACGGGCCCAGGGGTTCCAGGTGTACGAGGACGGCCAGGTCGTCGCCCGTGCCACCACCACCTCCGCGACGGTGGCGGTGGCCTTCAACTCCACCCACACCTACACCGTCACCGCCGTCGACGGCCAGGGCCACGAGTCGGCCCCGACCGCACCGGTCAGCGGGCACGCCTGGGCGTCCGGCGTGAACCCGGAGTGCCTGAGCCCCGCCCCGCTGACGATCACGGCCACCGCGATCACCGCCTCGGCTGCCTCGCTGTCGTGGCCGCGGCATCCCCTGTGGCAGGACCTGGAGCTGCGGGTCGGCGGTGTCAGCCTCGGCCGGACCACGCGAACCAGCGCACGGGTCGGCGGACTGGCCCCGGAGACGACGTACAGCGCGGGGCTCTACCGCTACAACAACTGCCTGGGGCAGACCGTCCCGGTCGCCCTGGGCTCCCTGACGACCGCCGCCGGCAGCGCCGCCCGCCCGGCCGCGCCGTCCGCCCTGACGGTCGCGGGCCGGACCGACACCACGGTCCGGCTCTCCTGGACCGCAGCCGAGGGGCCGGCCCCGTCCCGGTACGCGGTGTACGACGGCGACACCCTCGTGGCCCGCACCAGCAGCACGACCGTGACGGTCGGCCGCCTCTACCACGCCTCGTGGCACACCTTCACCGTCGCGGCACTGAACGCCGCCGGCGACGAGTCCACCCACACCGCACCGCTGCCGGCGAGCACCGAGGCGTGCCAGGCCGTCCCGCCCCGGCCGATCGGGCTCACCGCCACCGCGGTGTCCCCGTCCTCGGTGCGGCTGCGCTGGGTCTTCCCATCCGCGGCCACGTCCTACACCGTCCTCGACGGCGACCGGCCGGTCGTCACCGCGGCCGGACCGGAAGCCATGGTCACCGGGCTGGCGTCCGGCTCCCGGCACACCTTCCGGGTGACCGCCACGCTCCCGAACGGCTGCGGCGAGACCCCCCGCGGCACCGCGGTCACGGTGACCACGCTCGCCGGCCCGGCCGGCCGTGCCGCCCAGCCCGCCGACCTGACGCTCACCGGCAACGCGCCGCTGGGCGTGGACGCCACGGCGATCACCCTCGCCTGGACCGCCTCGTCCGGCGAGGAGCCCGCGACCGGCTACCGGGTCTACGAAGGCGCGACCCTCGCCGGCGAGACCACCGGCACCGAGCTGTCCCTGACTGTCGGCGCCGGCACCCGGCATACCTACACGGTGGTCGCCGTGGCAGCCGCCGGCACGGAGTCGGCGCAGAGCGCACCCCTCACCGTGTACGCCACCTACCTGCCACCCCCGTAGCGCCGCCTCGCCTCAAAGGGACACGAGGTATCGATGGCCGCTCGGGAACGCGGACCGCGGGGGAGGGGTGACGGCTGGCGGGCAGTGTGGTCCTGGAAGGGATTGCTTGACGAGGCCTTGGCAGTGGCCGTCGGGGACTGTCCACCGTCTCGGAGCAGGGTCTGTCGCGGCTCCTGGGGCCCCGCCCAGGCCCTTTTCACCCAACGACTCTCGTCCTCCCTGACGCCGGTGGGTGCACGGGCCTGTCCGGAGGCGGGGGTGCGGATGTCGGTAACCCGATGCGCCGACCGGGCACCCGCCGGGCTGCGACCGGTCCACGAGTGACCGGGGGATTCCATCGTGGTGTCGATCTTGGTGCGTTGTGGTTCGCTCCTGAGTCTTTTGCATGGCTGTTGTGATGATCGATCGCCATCCCCCGGACGGGCGACACGCTTCTGCCGCGCCGAACGGCCGCGCCAAGCATTGCCGGAGGCCTGCCCACCGCCGAACCCGCAGCACCGGCCCACACATTGAGCAGGATTCTCACACCGCAGAACCCCTAAGCGAACAAAGAGCGTAAAAGACACGAAGCGAGCAGCGAATTGTCGATCTTGTGGACTTAAGGTTCGGAGCTCACACCACATCAACAAGAACGAAATCCTGCGCGTCGGTGGCGGTCGGCGCGCGGCCCACGTCACTCCGGCGGGCTATTGCCATCGCCCGATACACCAACCACGCAAAAGACTCTCCTCACCCTGCCGTCACAAGATTGCGCGTGGACCCTCGCCGGACGCGGGTTTTCGGGCGAAATGTGAAGTTTCATGGGCGCGAGGGGTCCGGATGGTGAAACACCTACCTGCCTGGTGGGAGGCCGGCCCGAAATCCGGGACGACCGGATACGGTCAGTGTCCCCTTGGCATCGATCGTCGGGGAGTCCGCGGGAATATCGGTCGCGAGCTGGTCCACGGCCGGGTCGAGGAGGTCGTTGAGCGCGCGCACCAGCACCGTCACCGCCCGGTGCGCCGACCGCTCGACCTCGTCGCCGTCCGGGCGCCTGCGCCAGCAAAGGTGGCCCGCAGGTGCGGCCACGGGTCAGCTCCTGTTCGGACGGTTGGACCTGAGGGCCGAACAGTTGCGGCGGTCCTGGTCCCGGTCCCGCTGCTGGCTCCGGGTGAGCTGGGTCGGCCACGGCAACACAGCGTGACGTCGCAGACCGGGTCGCAGTCCCCCGCGGGAGACCACCGGGTCGTTGTCGTCCCGGCGACCGGGGTTCAGACCTCCCGCGCGGCCGGCCGGGAGCCGGTCACGTGGTGATCTGGTCCCGGGTGAGCTCGCCGTCGGCGACCAGCACGGTCAGGTCCCGTTCCAGCGGCGCCCCGGGCCGGATCACCAGAGGTTTTTCGAAGGCCAGGGCCGCGCACACGCCCGAGTAGCCGCCCTCGCCGGTGCGGACGAACCAGCGGTCGTCGCCGCTCAGGCCCCGGAAGACCAGCGTGTACGGCCCCTGCCCGGTCAGCGCCACCCACGGCTCGTCGCTGCCGTTGACCGTCTCCTCGCCCCGCCGGGACGCCGTGAACGTCGACGTCGGGCCGGGGGCGACGCGCCAGAAGAAGCCGCCGTAGCCGGCACCTCCCGGGCGCCCGTTGGTCGCGGGGCTGCCCAGGGTGACCTCGTCGGCGGCGCTCAGCGCGTACGAGAAGCAGAGCTCCCAGCCCAGCGGGACCGCCCGGGCCGCCACCGCCCGGGTCTCGGTCAGCAGCGTCTCGCCCCGCGTGCCGAGCCAGAGCAGCCGCTCGGTGAAGCCGTCGGGCGCCTGCGCCAGCCACCCGGCGTGGCTGATCCGGCCGTGGTCGTCGAGCCAGGTGTAGCCCTGGCCGCGGACGTAGGTGCGGCCGCCCCACAGGTTGACGCCGTTGACGTCCTGCATCGCGACCGAGACGCCCAGGTGCCAGCGGTGGTCCTCGGGCAGCACGTCGGTCACCGGCACGCCGGCCAGCGTGCGCACCGGGTGCAGGTAGGGCCGGGGGCCGTCGCGGGGGTCCACCGCGGGGTCGGCCACGTACTCCGCGACATCGACGTCTCCCACTGCCAGGCGCATGCAGGGACGGTACCTCAGGACGGCAGCAGCAGGTCGAGATGGGCGTCCAGGGCCCGCAGCGCCTGCTCGGCGGTGTACTGCCCGCCCAGCAGGTAGATGCCCAGGCCCTCCATCAGCGCCAGCAGGCCGGCCGCGGCGCCGGCCGGATCGGGGACGCGCAGCAGGCCCGCCACGAAACCGGCCAGCTGCGCGGTGTCCTCGTGCAGCTCGGCCGCGGCGGCCGGCCGGACCGCCGTGTACGCGAGGAACGCCAGCGCCACCCGCCCGTTGTCGCGGCTCGGCTCGTCCAGCGGCAGCAGCGCCGCGATCATCGTCCGCAGCAGCAGCCGCGGTGGCGGGTCGGCGCCCAGCCCGGCGAGCGCGTCGGTCACCCGGGCCTGGGTGCGTTCCCGCACGACGCTGAGTGCGAAGGTCATCATCTCGTCGCGGGTGCGGAAGTAGTGCTGCACCATCCCCGCGGAGACGCCGGCCCGCGCCGCCACGTGCCGCAGGCTGACCGATTCCAGGCCCTGCTCCGCCGCCACCCGCATCAGCGCGTCGGCGATGAGCCGGCGGCGTTCCTCGGGATCAACCTTCTTGGGCATGGGGCATGATCGCATGCTCGGCGTCGAGGGCCCGCCGGGCCGCCCGGACCAGGCCGTCGGGATCGTCGGCGTACACCCGGAGCTCGTCGACCGGCGCGGACCGGCCCTTCGGCAGGCCGAAGGCGACCGGCCGGCGGAGCCGGAGGTCCACACTGGTCTGGCTGCCGACGACGATGTTCAGCACCGTGCGGTCGCCGTCCGGCTCGAGCTGCACGCTCCTGCTGGACGGCAGGGAGCGGTAGGCCTTGCTCACCGACGCGACGTCGGCCCAGGGCACGGTGAGGTCGAGCGAGGAGCTCATCCGCACCCGCAGCCCGGCCGGGCCGGCCACGTGCGGGTGGATCTTCATGCCGGCGTACAGGCCGATCATCCACAGCAGACCCCAGACGCCCAGCGCCAGCACGATCCAGCGGGCCGGCTGCCAGGGCACGACGTGCCGCACGATCAGGTCGAAGATCGGCACCTCGACCGCGGAGAGGCCGATGAAGACGCCGAGGATCGGCTTGACCACGCCGAGATAACCGAACGGCTGCTCGCCGGGAGCGAGTGGCAGCGGCTTGCGGCGGAGCCAGACGGCCGTGCTGCGCCACATGGCGGCCTCCAGGGCGGCCACCCTGCGGAGGGTCGGGACCATCTGCATGGGGTCACGGTAGCCGTTATAAAATACAAGTGCAATGTAAAAGTTGGTCACGACGCCTCGCCGCTCCTGCCGTGCCGGCACCCGCCGCACGGCCGGCCCCCGGGCCAGGGACCGGCGCGCCGCCCGTCAGAGGTTGATCATGTGGCCGGTCAGGCCGTGGAACGCCTCCTGCAGGGCCTCGCTCAGCGTCGGGTGGGTGTGCACGTTGCGGGCCAGCTCGTTCGCCGTCAGGTCCCACTTCTGCGCCAGCGTGAGCTCCGGCAGCAGCTCGGAGACGTCCGGGCCGATCAGGTGGCCGCCCAGCAGCTCGTGGTACTTCGCGTCGGCGACCAGCTTGACGAAGCCGGTCGGCTCGGCCAGGCCGTGCGCCTTGCCGTTCGCGGTGAACGGGAACGTCGAGACCTGCACGTCGTAGCCCTCGTCGCGGGCCTGCTGCTCGGTCAGGCCGAAGCTGGCCACCTGCGGCTGGCAGAACGTCGCCCGCGGCATCATCCGGTAGTCGCCCAGCGTCATCGTCTCCGCGCCGCCGATCGTCTCCGCGGCCACCACGCCCTGCGCCTCGGCCACGTGGGCCAGCTGGAGCTTCGCGGTGACGTCGCCGATCGCGTACAGGTGCGGGATGTTCGTGCGCATGTGGTCGTCGATCTCGATGGCGCCGCGGTCGGTGAGCTCGACCCCGGTGTGCTCCAGGCCGAAGCCCTCGACGCGGGGGGGCGAAGCCCACCGACATCAGCACCCGGGCCGCCTCCAGCGTCTCGCTCTTGCCGCTCTTGGCCGTGTAGCTGACCACCACCGACGAGCCCTTGTCGGTGACCGTCTCGACCTTGGCCGAGGTCAGGATCGGGATGCCGAGCTTGCGGTACTGCTTGGTGATCTCCTTGGAGACGTCCGCGTCCTCGTTCGGCAGGGCCCGGTCCAGGTATTCGACGATGGTGACGTCCACGCCGTAGTTCTTCAGGACGTAGCCGAACTCCATGCCGATCGCGCCGGCGCCGACGATGACGATCGACTCGGGCAGGTCACGATCGAGGATCTGGGTCTCGTAGGTGACCACGTTGTCGCTCAGCTCGACGCCGGGCAGCAGCCGCACGGTCGAGCCGGTGGCGATGATCGCGTTGTCGAAGGTCAGCGTCTCGGTGCCGCCGGCGCTCAGCGTCACGTCGAGGGTGTTCGCGTCGCGGAACGAGCCTCGGCCGTCGTACTCGGTGATCTTGTTCTTCTTCATCAGGTAGTGCACGCCCTTGACCCGGCCGTCGGCGACCGTGCGGCTGCGGTCGAAGGCCACGCCGTAGTCGAAGCTCACCTCGCCGCTCATGCCGAAGGTCTTCGCCTGGGTGTGGAAGATGTGCGCCAGCTCGGCGTTGCGCAGCAGCGCCTTGGACGGGATGCAGCCGACGTTGAGGCAGACGCCGCCCCAGTACTTCTCCTCCACCACGGCGGTCCGCAGGCCGAGCTGGGCGGCGCGGATCGCGGCGACGTAGCCGCCGGGACCCGCGCCGAGGACGATCAGGTCGTAGTGCTCGCTCATCCGCCCAGTATCGCGCAGACCGGCTCAGGTCAGCAGGAAGACCGTTGCGTCGCCGGTCACCACCGCCCCGTCCTGGTGCCGCAGGTAGCGGGTGGGGTCGTCGGCGAGCTGGAGCCGCACGCCGCGGCCCGCCGGCACCCGCCGGAGAGCCGCCGGTGCGCCCGCCTCGACCCGGACCGTGCTGTCCACGACCCGCACGTGCCGGTCGGGGAAGTCGACGGACTGGAGATGCTCGCCGCCGCCGGCGCCGGCGACGAAGCGGAACTGGGTGGTGGCCGGCGCGTGGTCCGGCGGGCGGACCGCCAGCGCGGCGCCGTCGCGGGTGACGAACCGGCCGGGTGCGTCCGCGGGGGAGAGCCGGACGATCGGGCCGCCGGCCCCCACCGGTACGCCGAACAGCGGCGTGCCGTCCGGGTGCCAGTAGAGGCGCTGGACCCGGGTGTGCCGGTTGGGGTCGTACAGCGGGTCGCCGGTGATGTCCCGGTAGTCCCGGGCGTGGTAGACCATGACGTCGGTCCTGCCGTCCTCGGCGACGGTGAAGCTGTTGTGCCCGGGGCCGTACTGCTTCGTCTCCACGTTGGTGACGAAGACCGGGTCGGGGGACTTGGTCCAGGACGCGTGCTCGAGCAGGTCGGCGCGGGCGTCGGCGGTCAGCAGGCCCATGCAGTAGCGGGCGTCGGTGGCGCTGGCCGAGAAGGTCAGGAACACCCGCCCGTTGCGGATCAGCACCGCCGGGCCCTCGTTGACCCGGAAGCCCTGGATCTCCCAGCTCTTCGTCGGGGTGGCGATCCGGGTGGGCTTGGTGCGCAGCGCCCACGGTGAGCTCATCTCGGCGATGTAGAGGCTGGTGTTGACCGCGATCTCCGGCTCGCTCTGCGCCCACACCAGGTAGCGGCGCCCGCGGTGGGCGAAGGTGGTGGCGTCCAGCGAGAAGCTCTCCCACTCGGTGGCGATCTGGCCCTTCAGCGTCCAGCCCGCCGGGTCGGTGGGGTCGGCCAGCGCCGACTCCAGCACGTACATCCGGATCCGGAAGACGTCGTCGGAGTCGCCGGCGGCGAAGTAGATGTACCAGCGGCCGTCGATGCGGTGCAGCTCCGGCGCCCAGATGTGCCCGCCCATCTTGCCGGTGGCCGGGCGGCGCCAGACCACCGACTCGGTGGCGGTGGCGAGCCCGTCGATGGTGGTCGCGCCGCGCACGATGACCCGGTCGTACTCCGGCACCGAGCCGGTGAAGTAGTACCGGCCCCGGTGCCGCGGCGTGATGAACGGGTCGGCCCGCTGCTCGATCAGCGGGTTGCGGGTGGTGACGCCGTAGATCTCGGCGTCGGTGCGGGCCTTGCGGGCCTGCGCGGGAGACGCGGCGAGCAGTCCGGCCCCGGCGACGCCCACGCTTGCCAGCAGCAGGGTCCGGCGGCGAATGTCGTATGTCATCTGCAACCTCACTTGGTCCGGATGCGCAGGAAGGTCACGGAGTTCGGCGCGAAGGTGCGCGTGAACTTCGCGGAGATGCCGCTGACGGTGGTGGTGACCGGCTGGATGGGCTCGGCGGAGCGGGTGTTCTGCTCCTGCGGGTCGCCGGTGAGCACGGTCATCCGGGCCTGCTTGGCCACCTTGCGGCCGCCGAGGTCCACCGTGGTCACGGCCGGGGTGTCCTGGGCGTTGACCACCTTGACGATCAGCTCGCCGGTCTTGTCGTCGTGCGTGACCACCTGGGCGAACGGCTCGGTCACCTGGTCGTCGGTGAAGCTGCCCCATTCCGTGCCGTTGAGGAAGAGGGTCACCTGGGTGCCGCGCACCTGGATCCGGATGTCGTACGTGGTGCCGGTGGCGATCGAGTTCGGCTTGGCGAGCACGATCTCCTTGGACCCGCCGGCGCCCTTCTGGATCGCGCCCTGGGTGTTGTTCCAGCCGCCCAGGTTCCACCAGTACAGCTCGCCGGAGGGCTGCACCCCGAACGCGACCAGGAAGCCCTCGGCGCCGGCCTGCTTGGTGGCCTTGAGCGTCAGGTCGTAGTCGGTGGCGGTGATGTCGCCGGCCTTCACCAGGGTGTCCAGCGCGGCGGTGTCGCTCTGCCGGTAGGCGCCGTCGACAACCGACCAGGCCCCGCGCGGCTCCACCGGCGTCCACTGCCCGGCGCCGGCGGAGAAGTCGTCGCTGAACAGCACGGCGCCGTCCGGCGAGGTCACCTTGATGTCGTCGTAGGTGGCGGCGGTGGCCCAGGTGGACAGGCCGATGGCGCCGGTGATCGGCTTCGGCTGCACCACCTTGCCGGTCGACTTGCTGGGCACCACCCGGTCACCGACGTTGGTCATGAACAGCTTCTGCATCTGGTAGCTGGTCGAGCCCCAGGACTCGTCGTTGTCGAACCAGATCATGTCCGGCTTCCACTGCACGTGGTCGATGTTGGCCAGCAGCGGCGCGTACGAGGCCAGCTTGACCACGTCGGCGTTGCGTTCCAGCCCGGTCATGTACGACGCCTCGGCCAGGGAGTTGAACAGCTTGTTGTCCAGCGACGCGTACTCGCCGAGGAAGACCTTCGGGCCGGCGCGGTCGTAGGAGTCATACCGCTTGTTGTTGCCCAGGAACCAGGCCGGGCTGTTGTAGTAGTGCTCGTCGACCATCGCCACGTTCGCGGCCTTGTTCTTGGCCCACAGGTTGTCGAAGGTCGCGCCCTGGTCGTCCGGCCCGGAGTTGCTCACCACGGTGATGTCCGGGTACTTCGCCGCGATCGCCTCGCGGAACTTCAGGAAGGTGGTGAAGTACTCGTTGGGCAGGTTCTCCTCGTTGCCGACGGCCACGTGGGTCAGCCCGAACGGCTTCGGGTGGCCCATCTCGGCGCGCAGTCTGCCCCAGGTCGAGGTGGCCGGGCCGGTGGCGAACTCGATCAGGTCGAGGGCGTCCTGGATGTGCCGCTGCAGCAGGGCGGGGTCGTTGGTGGCCCGGTTCTGCCCGCAGCCGGTGACCAGCGCGGGCAGCACCGGCAGCGGCATCGCGCCGATGTCCTCAGAGAACTGGAGGTACTCGTAGTAGCCGAGCCCGTAGGACTGGTTGTAGCCCCAGAAGTTGGCGTTGGTGGCGCGGGTCTCGACCGGCCCGACGGTGTCCTTCCACTGGTACGAGCGGGCCCGCGGGAAGTTGTTCGCGGCGTCGTAGCCGTACATGCTGCCGGTGTTGACCAGGCAGCCGCCGGGGAAGCGCACGAACCCGGGCTTCAGCGCGGCGATCTTGTCGGCCAGGTCCTTGCGCAGGCCGTTGGGGCGGCCCTTGTAGGTCGCCTCGGGGAACAGCGAGACCATGTCGAGGCGCAGCGTGCCGGTGCCGCCGGCCAGCACGGCGAGCCGGCCGGCGTCGGTGGTCCGGGTGGCCCGGACGGTGGCCGGGTAGCGCTTCCAGGCGTCGCCGGTCACGGTGAGGGTCACCGGCGCGGCGAGCGGCTCGCCGGCGGTGTCGCGCAGGGTCACCGTGACCGGCGTGCCGGCGGGGGAGTCGCTGCGGGCCCAGACCGAGAAGTCGTACGTGGCGCCGCGGGTCACCGCGAAGCCCTTGTTGTAGCCCGCGTTCGTCACGCCGTAGCGCCCGCCGGCCGGGTTGGCCAGGGCCAGCTTGAGGTAGGTGCGGTTGCGGTCGTTGAGCCGGGCGGCGTCGTCGACGGTGGACGCCGTGCCCGCGCCGCCGGCCTCCGCGCCCGGGGTCCAGGCGGTCAGTCCGGTGTAGGCCGAGTTGTCGACCGGGAGGAACTCGAAGGAGCGGTTGCGGACCAGTTCGGCGTAGAGGCCGCCGTCGGCCGCGAAGTTGATGTCCTCGAAGAAGACGCCGTACATGGAGTCGGAGATCTCCGGGCCGGTGGCGGCCGGGTCGACGGTGATCGTGTAGTCGGGGGCGGCAGCCGGGGCCTGGGCCAGGCCCGGCGCGGCACCACCGACGGTGGCGAGCAGCACTGTCACGGTCGCGAGACCGAGGAGCGCGCGGGACGGGGACATTTGCGTCCTCCAATGTGAACGTTAACAACGCTCGGCCGATTATCATCGACGCGTAACACGTCGTCAATGCCCTTGTTACGAGGGCCAGGCGTCCCGGGCGGCGTAGACCTCGCGCAGCAGCGCCGGGTGGTCGGTCATGATGCCGTCCACACCCAGGTCGAGCAGCCGGGCCATCTCCGCCGGATCGTCGATCGTCCAGACGTGCACGTGCAGGCCGAGCCGGTGGGCGTGGGCGAGGAAGCGGCGGTCCACGATCGGCACGGGGCCGTGGCGGACCGGCACCTGGGCGGCGACCGCGGTCGGCGGCAGCCGCAGCCGGGTGCCGAGCAGTGAGGAGATCCGCAGCCGGGCCACCTCGCCGCGGCCCAGCGAGGTGGCGACCCGGGGGCCGGCCAGGGTGCGCAGCCGGGCCAGCCGCGCGTCGCTGAACGAGGCGAGCAGCACCCGGTCCGTCGCGGCGGCGGCCCGGACGGCGTCGACGGTGGGCGCCACCGCGGGGTCCGCCTTGACGTCGATGTTGAACCGCACCTCGGGCCACGCGCCCAGCACGTCGGCCAGCCGGGGCACCGCGCCCGCCCCGCCGATCCGCAGCGTCGCCAGGTCGGCCCAGCGCAGGTCGGCGATCCGCCCGGTGGTGCCGGTGAGCCGGTCCAGCGCGGCGTCGTGGAACACCACCGGCACGCCGTCCGCAGTGGCGTGCACGTCCGTCTCGACGTACCGGAATCCCAGGTCGATCGCGCGGCCGAACGCCTCGGCCGTGTTCTCGTCGCCGTCGGCGGCGCCGCCCCGGTGGGCGAACGCCAGCGGCAGGGGGGACTCCAGGAAGGTCAGAGGCACTCGTCGTCCAGGTCGGCCAGCAGCGTGTCGCGGCTCTCCAGCAGGTCGAACCAGGCGGCGGTGCGGGGCAACTCGTGGGTGAAGAAGTAGCGGGCGGCCAGCCGCTTGCCGTCGTAGAACGATCCCTGCTTGCCCGCCGCGGCGGTCGCCTGCTCCAGCCACATCCACGCCACGACCAGGTGGCCGGCCGCGTTCAGGTACGCGGTGGAGTTGGCCAGGGCGATTTCCGGGTCGGCGTCGGCCCAGAGCTTGGCGGTGACCTCGACCAGCCGCTGGCAGCCGCTCTCCAGCAGCGCGGCGAACTCGGCCAGCTCGGCCGGCGCCCGCTCGGCGGCGGCGCGCATGGTGCCGACCAGCAGCTTCAACCCGGCGCCGTCCTGCATGACCACCTTGCGGCCGAGCAGGTCCAGCCCCTGGATGCCGTCGGTGCCCTCGTGGATCGGGTTGAGCCGGTTGTCGCGGTAGAACTGCTCGACCGGATACTCCCGGGTGTAGCCGTAGCCGCCGTGCACCTGGATGGCGTGGTCGTTGGCGAGCAGGCACCACTGCGAGGGCCAGGCCTTGACGATCGGCGTCAGCACGTCCAGCAGCAGTGTGGCCGCCGCCCGGTCGCCGGTGTGCTGCTCGTCGACGAGCTTTGCCGCGTACAGGACCAGGGCCAGGCCGCCCTCGACGTAGGTCTTGGACGCCAGCAGCATCCGGCGCACGTCCGGGTGCCGGATGATCGGCACCGGCGGGGCGGCCGGGTCCTTGCCGGCCACGGGCCGGCCCTGCAGCCGCTCGCGGGCGTACGCCAGCGCGTGCAGATAACCCGTGTAGCCCAGCGCCACCGCGCCGGCCCCCACGCCGATCCGCGCGTCGTTCATCATCTGGAACATGTAGGCCAGCCCGCGGCCCTCCTCGCCGACCAGGTACGCCTCGCTGTCGGTGAACGCCAGCACCGCGTTGGTGGTGCCGCGGAAGCCCATCTTGTGGTTCAGCCCGGCCAGCACCACGTTGTTGCGCGCGCCGGCCCGCCCGTCGTCGCCGACCAGGTGCTTGGGCACGATGAACAGCGACAGCCCCTTGACCCCGGCCGGCGCCCCGGCGACCCGGGCCAGCACCAGGTGCACGATCGTCTCGCTGAGCTCGTGGTCGCCGCCGGAGATCCACATCTTGCTCCCGGTGACCCGGTACGTGCCGTCGCCGGCCGGCACCGCGCGGGTGGTGACGTCGCTCAGCGACGAGCCGGCCTGCGGCTCGGACAGGCACATGGTGCCGGTGAACCGGCCCTCGATCATCGGGCCGACGAACCGCGCCACGTGCTCCGGGGCCGCGTGGGTGAGCAGCAGGTTGGCGTTCGCCATGGTCAGCAGCGGGTACGCCGAGGTGGCGATGTTCGCGGCCTGGAACCACAGGAAGCAGGCCCGGTGCACCACGTGCGGCAGCTGCATGCCGCCGACCGCCTCGTCCATCCCGCCGGAGAGCAGGCCGGAGTCGTTGAACGCGCCCAGCGCCGCCCGGACCTCGGGGATGATGTGCACCCGCTCGCCGTCGAAGCGCGGCTCCTCGGCGTCGTTGCGCCGGTTGTGGGTGGCGAACTCACGCTCGGCGATCTGCGCGGACACCGCCAGGAACGCGTCGAACGTCTCCCGGGAGTGCTCGGCGAACCGGGGCCGCGCGGTCAACGCGGTGACGTCGAGCCACTCGTAGAGCAGGAAGTCGAGGTCGCGCTGCGAGAAGATGCTGGACATCACCCCACCCTAACGGCGTACCGCGGGCCGGGGCGGTGCCGTGCGCCCCGGCCCCCGGCTCACCGGCAGCGCCGGCCGCCGTTGAGGCAGGCCGTGATCCGCTTCATCTGCCGGTCGGAGTTGACGTTGACGAAGTCGTCGTGGTCGGAGAACGGGTTGTGGTTCTCCTCGGGGAACGAGTCGAGCGCGAACCGGCCCTGCTGCTGGACGTCGCGCGGGATGGCGTAGGAGATGGTGATCCGCAGCTGCGGGATGGCGACGAAGCCCGGCGGGCAGGCGCCGTCGCGGCCGGCGAAGGCCAGGTGGGCGCGGTGGTTGTCGCTGTCGACGTCCGTGCCGTTCCAGCAGCCGGGGAAGTCGTGCACCCGCAGCACCCGGCGGCCGGCCGGGCAGATCGGGTACTTGTCCGACAGCCGGTCGGCGAAGCCGGAGCAGGTCCAGGAGTTACGGGCGTTCGCCGGGCCGCGGCTGGTCGGCTTGGCGTCACCGGTCAGCGCGCGCAGGAAGCGCGGCATCGGGGTGACCTTGCCGGCCGGGTTGCCGCGGTACTCGATCAGCACGGCGGCCGGGCGCACGATGGCGCCGGTGTTGCCGGGCAGCTCGAGGTTCGGCCCGCTCGGCGCCGGTAGCTGCGGGTCGCCACCCGCGGCTGGGGTGTCCGTCCCCTTGCCGACGGTGCAGGCCGCGAGCTTGCCGAGGCCGGTCGGCCGGGTCGCGCGGCGGCCGATGGCGATGACGATCCGATCGATCGTGGCGGTCCGCCGGGCTTGCAGGGCGCCGAGCACGCCGCTGTCGCCGGGCGCCTCGACCAGGCGCTCGTTCGCCCGGGCGATCTGCTGGTCCAGCTCGGCCAGGTTGCGGTCCACCTCGGTCAGTGCCTGGTCCGGTACGGCGGGCAGCCCGGCGCGCACGGACGGGCAGCGCACGCTCGGGTTGGCGACGCTGCGCGGGGACGCGCCCGCGTGACCGGCGTGCAACCCGTCGTAGCTGACCTCGCACTCCACCAGCGACACCAGCCGGCCGGCCCGGCCGTTCAGCAAGGCACTGATCGTCTTCAGCGCCCGGGCCCGCTGCGCGCGCAGCGGCCCGGTCACCGAGTTGTTCAGGTCCGCGTCGATCCGGCCGCGGCTCGCCGCGATCCGCTTGTTCGCCGCGGCCAGTGCGGTGTCGAGCCGGGCCAGTTGCCGGTTCACCGCGGCGCGGTCGCGGGCCGGGACGGCCGGGAGCTTGTCGCGCACCTGCGGGCACGAGACGGCCGGCCCGGCGGTGGCCGGATCTGCCGCGGCCCGGACCGCCTTGTCGATGCGGACGACCGGCCAGAAGTACGAGGACCGGTCTCCGTTGCGGCAGGTGGTGCCGGCGGCGGCCAGGGCCGCGTCCGGGGTGTCCGCGGTGATCGCCTGGTTGCCGACGAAGTCGTGCACGTGCTCGGCGCCGTTCCTGATGCCGGGCTGGGCGACCGGGTTGTCCGGGCTGAACTTGCCGTTGCCGTTGGTGCCGCAGTCGACGGTGAACGTCCCGGTGGCCGCGCCGCGCCGCGGCTCGGGCGTGACGACGTTCGGCGTGACCCGCTCGATCGCCACGTAGTCGGCGAGGCTCGTCCCGGCGGACGCCTCGCCCTTGCCCCCGGCGGAGACGAAGTACGCCGTGGCCCCGGCGGTGACGACCAGCGTCGCGGCGACCGCCACCAGCCGCGCCGGACCGGTCCTGTTGCTGACTCTCATGGGTGCTTGCCTCCAGACGCAGGCGGCCGACCGCCTGCTGCGCACCGGGATACGCCGCAGGGATCGAGGCCGATCAGCGTGGAGGGCTCACGTCACCGGGCGGTAAGATCTGGTCACCCTGTGCCGCCAGGAAGGTCACCCAGGGTCAGCCGCGCGGCGGGCGGGTGCTGTCCCGGACGATCAGCTCGGTGGCCAGCTCGATCCGCGGCGCCTGGATCTCCTCGCCCCGGGCCAGCCGCAGGATGGTCCGGGCGGCGAGCCCGCCCATCTCGGCCAGCGGCTGGCGCACCGTGGTCAGCGGCGGCGACGCCCAGCGCGCCTCCGGCAGGTCGTCGAAGCCCACCACGCTCAGGTCGTCGGGCACGCGCAGGCCGCGCTGCCGGGCCGCCTCGTGCACGCCCAGCGCCATCGTGTCGCTGGAGGCGAAGATCGCGGTCGGCGGGTCGGCCAGCGACAGCAGCGACGCGCCGCCGGCGAAGCCCGAGTCGTAGAGGAAGTCGCCCTGGCGGATCAGGTCCTCGTCGGGGACCAGCCCGGCGGCCTCCAGCCCGGCCCGGTAGCCGTCCAGCCGGGCCCGGCTGCAGAGCAGGTTCTTCGGGCCGGCCACGAAGCCGACCCGGCGGTGGCCGAGCTGCACCAGGTGCTGGGTCGCCGACAACCCGCCGGCCCAGTTGGTCGCGCCGATGGTGGGCACGTCGACCATGGCCCCGCCGGCCGGGTCGATCACGACCACCGGGATGTTGAGCCGTTGCAGCTCCGCGTAGACCGGGGTGGTGAGGTCGGACGTTACGAAGATCACGCCGTCGGAGGCCCGGGCGTAGAGGTTCTGGAGCCATTGCCGGGTCGCCGTGCTGCGCCGGTGCACGGCGGAGACCACGGTGCCCACGCCGGAGTTGTGCATGACGTCCTCGACGCCGCGGATCAGCTCGACCGCCCACGGGCTGTCCAGGTCGTTGAAGACCAGGTCGACCAGGGCGGCCTTGCCGGCCTGCTGGCGGGACGCGCGCCGGCGGTAGCCGTGCTGCTTGAGCAGGTTCTCGACCGTCTCACGGGTCTGGGGCGACACGTCGGCGCGGCCGTTGAGCACCCGGGAGACCGTGGGTACCGAGACCCCGGCCTCGCGAGCGATCGCGGCGATGGTCACGCGGGCCACAAGCGTCTCCTCGGAAGTTTCGGATGCAGTTTTCGGAAGTATTCCACAGTCCCTGCGGGAAAACATGAAAGGTATTAACATCCGTGAATATTGATCGCCCTCGGTGTCTGCCCGGAGGTGCCCGTGTCCCGTCTGCTCACCGCCCTCGCCGCCGTCGTCCTGCTGCTCCTGCCCGCCCCGCCCCCGGCCGCTGCGGCCCCCGCCGGCTATCAGGTCGGCGCCGGGATCGGCGACATCACCGCCGCCCCGGCCGAGGTCGGGATGCTCGGTTACGCCGACCCCGCCCAGACCACCGCCGGCCTCGCGTCCCGCCTCCGGGCCCGGGCCTTTGTCATCGCCGACGGCGCCGGCCAGCGCGTCGCGTTCGTCACCGCCGAGATCGACTTCGTCACCCAGGCCGTGCAGGTCGAGGTGCTCAAGCGGCTCAGGGCCCGCTACGGCACCACGTACACCGACCAGAACGTGGTGCTGACCGCCACCCACACCCACTCCGCGCCCGGCGGCTTCACCGAGTACACGCTCTACAACCTGACCACCCTGGGCTTCGAGGCGCCGGTCTTCGAGGCCACCGTGGCCGGCATCGTGCGCGCCGTCGACGCGGCGCACGCCGGCCTGGCGCCCGGCACCGTGAAGATCGCCGAGGGCACCCTGACCGGGGCGAACGTGAACCGGTCGATCGAGCCGTTCCTGGCCAATCCGGCCGCCGACCGGGCGAAGTTCCCGAACGCCGTCGACACCCGGATGACCGTGCTGCGCTTCGAGCAGGCCGGCCGGCCGATCGGCCTGCTGAACTTCTTCGCCACCCACGGCACCTCGATGACCCAGTTCAACCACCTGATCAGCGCCGACAACAAGGGGTACGCCGCGCACCTGATCGAGGACGCGTCCGGCGGCGGCTTCGTGGCGGCGTTCGCCCAGACCAACGCCGGGGACATGTCGCCCAACCTGCGCAACGGCGGCGCCCAGGGGCCCACCGACAACGAGTTCGAGAACACCCGGATCATCGGCAAGCTGCAGGCCGACAAGGCGAAGCAGCTGTTCGACGGCGCCACCGAGGTGCTCTCCGGGCCGATCGCCGCCCGCAGCCGGTACGTGGACTTCTCCGCCGTCCAGGTGGCCGGGGCGTACACCCCGGACGGCCAGGCGCACCGCACCTGCCCCGGCGCGCTGGGGCAGAACTTCACCGCGGGCGCCGAGGACGGGCCCGGCCCGGACATCGTCGACGAGGGCGACCTGAGCACCAACCCGCTGCTGCTGGTCGCCGGGATCGTGGTCAACCCGACGCCGGCCGCGGTCCGGGCCTGCCAGGCGCCCAAGGACGTGTTCCTCGGCACCGGCAGCCAGAACCCGCCGTGGACCCCGCAGGTCATGCCGCTGCAGGTGCTGCGGATCGGCCAGCTGGCGCTGACCACCGCGCCCGGGGAGTTCACCATCGTCGCCGGCCAGCGGGTCCGCGAGGCGGTCGCCGCGCAGCTCGCCGGGGTGGTCACCCACCAGGTCCTGGCCGGCTATGCCAACGCGTACGCGGGCTACGTCACCACCCCGGAGGAGTACGACCTCCAGCACTACGAGGGCGCGGCGACCCACTTCGGCCGCTACACCCAGTCGGCGTACGCGCAGGAACTGGCCGGGATCGCGGCGGCGCTGCGCGACGGGCAGGCCACGCCCAGCGCGGTCCAGCCACCCGCGCTGCCGCAGAACCGGATCAGCGTGCGCCCCGGCGTCGTGCTGGACTCCCCGCCGCTGGGCAAGTCGTTCGGCAGCGTGCTGACCCAGCCGGCGGCGTCTTACCCGCGCGGCGCCGACGTGCGGGTGGACTTCGTGACCGGCCACCCGAACAACAACCTGCACACCGAGGGCACGTACCTCGAGGTGCAGCGCCAGGCCGGCAGCGCGTGGCAGACGGTGGCCACCGACTCGCAGTGGCAGACGATCTACCGCTGGAAGCGCGAGTACCTGGGCGTCTCCACGGCCCAGATCACCTGGACCGTGCCGGCCGACGCGGCGGCGGGCACCTACCGGATCGTGCACCACGGCGACGCCAAGAGCCTGACCGGCGCGATCCGGCCGTTCACCGGGACCAGCCGGACCTTCACCGTCACCCCGTAGCGGCGTGGTGTGAGCCAGGCGACGGATCGGCGCTCGCGTCCTTTGGGCGCGAGCGCCGTTACCTACCGTTGTGCGCAATAACCGAAATGGCTTGAAATCCGCAGCACGCCGACTGGCCCTCGTCGGCGTCTCCACCGTGGTGGTCGCCGTGGGCGGCGCCGCCCTGGCCGAGGTGGTGTCGGGCACGCCGACACCGTCGCCGTCGTTCAACGGGGCGGTGTACGCCATCGCCCACCGCGGCGACGTCGTCTACGTCGGCGGCAACTTCACCGGGGCGCTCGTCGGCGGCAAGACCATCGCCCGGCAGCGGCTGGCGGCCTACGACGCGCGGACCGGCGGCCTGCTGGCCTGGAACCCCGGCGCCGACGCGACCGTCCGCGCCCTGGCCGTCGCCGGCGGCACCGTCTTCGCCGCGGGTGACTTCGACCGGGTGGCCGGGACGGCCCGGGACGCCGTGGCCGGCATCACCGCCGACACCGGCAAGCTGACCACCCTGCGGCACACCGTGCTCGGCCAGCCCAACGCGCTCGCGGTGGGCAACGGCCGGCTCTACCTGGCCGGGCGGATCACCGCCGTGGACGGCGCGCCGCGGGCCAACCTGGCGGCGTTCTCGCTGGCCACCGGCGCGCTCGACGCCTGGGCGCCGACCACCGACGACGCCGTCAACGCGCTGGCCGTGCAGGGCAGCCGGGTCTACCTCGGCGGCGGCTTCCACAAGACCAACGGGGTCCGCTCCACGCTGCGGCTCACCGCGGTCGACGGTGTCACCGCGGTGCTGGACAAGAGCTTCCTGCCCAAGCCGATCTCCCAGGTCTTCGCGCTGACCGCCGACGCCACCGGCGTGTACGCGGCGCTCGGCGGCCTGGGCGGCCGGGCGGTGGCCTACACGTCCGGCGGCGCGGCGCGCTGGACCCGGGTCTTCGACGGCGACGCCCAGGCGATCACCATCATGGACGGCATCACCTACGTCGGCGGGCACTTCGACAAGGCCTGCACCACCACCAACAACGGGATCAAGGGCGTGTGCACCGACGGCTCGGTGCCGCGGGTCAAGCTCGCCGCCGTCGACACCGCCGGCAACCTGACCGAGTGGGCGCCGCAGGCCAACGGCGTGGTCGGGGTCCGTACCCTGGCCGCCAACCCGGCGCTCTCGCTGCTCAGCGTCGGCGGCGACTTCACCACGCTGGGCGGGACCGCGCAGAAGCGGTACGCCTCCTTCGGTGGCCCGCAGTCCCGTGAGCCGGTGCCGCCCACGCCGCCGTCGCCGTACGTGGCGTCGTACAACTTCGACTCGACCGTGGCCGACGGCACGTTCGACGACGGCTCCGGCAACGGGCACCTGCTCAAGACGCTGGCGGTCAACGGCGGCGCGCTCAGGACCGTGCCGCACGGCAACGGCCAGGCCATCTCGTTCCCGCCGAAGTGCGCCGGCGCGGACTGCCCGCGGGTGGTGCTGCAGGCGACCGACGTCCCGGACCTGAACCCGGGCACGAAGAACCTCCGGTACGGCGCGCGCGTGCTGCTCTCGCCGGCCGAGACCTCGTCGGGCGAGAACGTCATGCAGAAGGGCTACGCGACCGCCGGTGGCCAGTACAAGCTCCAGGTCGACGGGATCTCCGGCAGGCCCAGCTGCGTGCTGAGCGACAAGACCGACCCGGCGATCCACGTGGCGAAGAGCCGGACCTCGGTGGCGGACGGCGACTGGCACGCGGTGGAGTGCCGGCGCACCGGCACCGAGCTGGCCATCCTGGTCGACAACCAGGCCGGCGGCAGCGTCACGGTGCCGGCGGCGCTGGCGGTCGTCACCACGCAGCCGCTGAGCCTGGGCGGCAAGGGCACCGGCGTCAACAACGACCAGTTCCACGGCAGCCTCGACGACGTGTGGATCAGCGTCGGCTGAGACGGCGCGGTGGGTTCCCGGCCGCCAGGTCCGGGGCGTGATCACCGCGACCGGCGACCGGCGACCGGTGGGTCGGTCGGGTCACGGTCAGGCGAGCTGTCCTTGAGCATCCGGCCCGAGCCGGCCGACAGCCGACGGTGATCTTGCCGACCATGTCGCCGGACGGCCGCGGCGCTGCCGGCGGCCATGCAAGAAGGCGCCGGGGTCCGATGGGGACCCCGGCGCGCGGTGCTGCGGTCAGTCCCGGGGCGGGCCGGGCCGCCGTGGCAGCCAGAGCGCGACGATGCCGCCGGCCGCCACGATGGCGGCCCCGACGATCACCGCGGGCACCAGCCCGTCGACGAAGGACTGCCGGCTGGTGTAGTCGCCGGCCGAGCTGAAGATCGAGGCGAGCACCGCGATGCCGACCGCCACCCCCAGCTCGCGGATGGTGTTGTTGGCCCCCGAGGCGACGCCGCGCTCCTGGGCGGTGACGCTCGACAGGGCCATCGTGCTGATCGGCGCGAAGGTCAGGCCCATGCCGACCCCGGCCAGCACGAACGCGATCGCCAGGTCGCCGTAGCCGACCTCGGTGGTGATCGCCAGGGCGATCCACAGGATGCCCGCGGCCAGCAGCGCCTGGCCGGCGACGATCAGGTTCCGCACCCCGAGGCGGTCGGCGAAGATGCCGGCCAGCGGCGCGACGACCATCGGCGCCATCGTCCACGGCAGCGTCCGGATGCCCGCTTCCAGCGCGTTCAGCCCCTGCACCACCTGGAAGAACTGGGCCAGCAGGAAGACCGCGCCGAAGGTGCCCGCGGAGAAGGTCAGGGTGACGACGATGACCAGGCTGAAGCCCCGCGAGCGGAACAGCGACAGCGGCAGCATCGGCGTGCGGTTGCGGCGCTGCCAGGCGACGAACGCGATGAGCAGCGCGGCCCCGGCCAGCAGCATGGACACCACCCGGGCCGACGACCAGCCGTGGTCCGGGCCGTCCACCACACCCCAGACCAGCAGCAGCATGCCGGCGGCGGACAGCAGCAGGCCGAGCGGGTCGAGCCGGACGGCGCCGCCGCGCGACTCGCGCAGCACGGTGCGGGCCAGCACCACGGCCAGCACGCCGACCGGGACGTTCAGCCAGAAGATCCAGGACCAGTCGAGTCCCTCGGCGACGGCGCCGCCGACCACCGGGCCGACCGCGACCCCGAGGCCGCTGATCCCGCCCCAGATCCCGACCGCCGCGTTGCGCATCCGGTCGGGCACGGCCTCGGCCAGCAACGTCAGCGACAGCGGCGCGACCGCCGCGCCGGCCAGGCCCTGGACCGCGCGGGAGGCGGTGAGCATCCACGACTCGGTGCTCAGCGCGGCGGCGGCCGACGCGAGCGTGAAGAGCGCGATGCCGGCCACGAACATCCGGCGCCGGCCCAGCCGGTCGCCGAGCGCGGCGGCGGTGAGCAGGAAGGCGGCGAAGGGCAACGTGTACGCGTTGACGAACCATTGCAGGTCGGTGACCGAGGCGCCGAGCTCGGTGCGGATCACCGGCAGCGCCGTGGTCACCACGAGGTTGTCCAGCGTGACCATGAAAATCGGGATGCCGACGGCGGCCAGCACCGCGGCGAGGGGGCGGGACCGCTGCTGCGCCGCCGCCGGAACGGGCCGGCCGGGTGCGAGGGTGGACATCCGGAGCTCCTAGTTGTTATTCACTGATAACTAGCCTGCCGCCCACCGTAGTTATCAACTGATAACCTGTCAACGCCCGAACCGGAGGAGCCCGCAGTGACCAGGACCCGCCTCACCGCCGGCGAACGCCACGACCAGCTGATCGCCGCCGCGGTGACCGCTTTCGCCCAGGGCGGCTACGCCGGCACCACCACCGATCAGGTGGCCCGGCTGGCCGGCGTCTCGCAGCCGTACGTGATCCGGCTGTTCGGCTCCAAGCAGGCGTTGTTCCTGGCCGCCGCCACGCACGCCACCGACCGCATCGAGCAGCGCTTCCGGGCGGCCGCCGCGGAGAGCGCCGAGCTGGAGAGCCTCGGCGCGGCGTACGACGAGCTGCTGGCCGAGCGGGAAGTGATCACCATGCTGTTGCACGGCTTCGCGGCCGGCGCCGACCCGGCCATCGGGCCGACCGTGCGCGAGTGCTTCGGCCGGGTCTATCGCTCGGTCCGGGAGCTGACCGGCGCCGACGAGGAGGAGGCCCGCGACTTCATGGCGCACGGCATGCTGCTCACCGTGCTGGGCGCGATGCAGATCGTCGGCCCGGACGCGGTGCCGCGCGAGCCGTGGATGGACGAGCTGCTGGGCGGGATGGACATGAAGAAGTCGTTCCCCGGCGGGCGCTGAGGACCGGCTACCTCAGTCCGACCAGGACGTTGCCGCCGCCGTCCCGCCCGGCGATGCCGGAGTAGACGATCACCGCGCCGTTCCCGGCGACCAGCTCCAGCGGGTGATCGGCGCTGTGGTCGTCGCGCGGCCCGAGCTCCACCGGCAGCTCGGCGGTCTGCGCGGTGGCCAGCGAGGTGAGCCGCAGGGTGGCCCGGCCGGTGTCGAACAGCGTCAGGATCCAGCCGTCGTCCCGCCGCAGGCACAGCACCATGTCCGCCAGCAACAGGCCGGAGAACGCACAACTGCCGATCGTCTCCGGGTAGCGCACCTCGCCGGTCCGGGCATCGCGCAGCGCGGGTGGCCTGGTGGTGGTGCCGCCGGTCGCCAGGCCGTACCCGATGAGCCGCTCCAGCCGGAACGGCATCGGCAGGATCCGGTCGCCGTCGACGTCGAGCAGCTGATAGACCTGGTCCGGCCGTACCGCGTAGGTCGCGTGCAGCAGCGCCAGGGGCTGATCCGGGGCGGTGATCACCTGCGCCGGCAGGTTCCGCTTCGTGGTGATCGCGACGACGTGCTCGCCGACCTGGCGGCCGGTGGCGCTGTCGAGCACGACGAACCGGGCCTGGGCGCCGCACGTCACCGCGATGACGACCCGGTGCGGCAGCGCGCCGACGTCGTTGAGACTGTCGGCGCGGCAGCCCTCCGGCCGGTGCCAGGTCCAGGCCGTACGGCCGTCCCGCAGCGAGATCGCGGGATAGTCGCCGTTGCTGTCCCATAGCGCCCGGCCGACCAGCACGTCGTCGGTGATCCCGCGCTGGCTGGGGTTGGCGAGCCCGGCCGGGTAGCCGCCGGAGAACCGGACGGCGCCGGTCATCGCGTCCAGGATGAGCATCGTCCGGCCGCCGTTGCTGCCCTTGGGCGGCCGCATGCCCAGCACCACGGTCCCGCCGCCGGGGGCGGCCACCATCCAGGCCGCCTCCGCGCCCAGCCGCCGGTAGGACCAGCGGACCGCGCCGCTGCGCCCGTCCACGCCGAGCACGCCGTCCTCGAGCAGCACGACCGCGCCCGCGCCGGCCCGGCGGACCTCGCGGACCGGTCCGGGCATCGGGGTGGTCCAGCCGACCCGGGTGACCGCGCCGGGCACGGGCAGCACCTCGACCGCATCCGCGGTTGCCGACCTGACCGCCCAGCCGTCCGAGGTGAGCGTCACCGCCACGCAGCCGGCCGCGAGCAGCGCCGACCCGCCCGCGACCGCGGTGAGCCGGCGCAGGTTCCAGCGGCGCCAGCGGCCCTCGGCCGGCCGGGTGACGCCGAGCAGCAGGCCGGCGGTGACCGCGGCTCCGCCGATCACCCCGAGCGGGGCCACCAGGCCCGGATAGCCGTCGCCGTAGCGGCGCAGCACGTCCACGGCGTGGAACGCGGTGGCCGCCACCGCCGCCACCAGGGCGAGCCCGGTGACCACCCAGCGGCGCGTCACCGATCCGGGCGCCGCACGGTGCCGGGCCCCCGCGACCACGGCACAGAGCAGCAGCACGAGCCCGCCCAGCCACCGGCCGGCCACCGGGGACAAGCCGCTGTGCCCCGCGGTCTCGTGGCGGAACCAGCCGATCAGCAGCAGCAGCGCGCCGAGCGCCACCAGCGTGCCGGCCAGGGTGGACCGGAACTCCGGACCGGACGGGCGGCTTCCGTCGTGCGACACGCGACCTCCCCAGGTGGCAGTGAGCCGGACAGATGGTCGCAGACGGCCGCCGGTGCGTCGGAGCTAGATGTTGTGCCGGGTGTAGGCGGGCGCGCGCAACCCCAGCATCGCCTCGGTCATCCGGACCGCGTCCACCGCCGCGCGCACGTCGTGCACCCGGACGATCCGGGCGCCCTGGGTCACGCAGAAGACCACCGCCGCGACCGTGCCGACCAGGCGTTCCTGTTGCGGGCGGTCCAGCGTCTCGCCGATGAAGTCCTTGTTGCTCAGGGCCGCCAGCGTCGGGTAGCCGAGCGCGGTGATCTCGCGCAGCCGCCGGGTCAGCTCCAGCGAGTGGTGGGTGTTCTTGTTCAGGTCGTGGCCCGGGTCGACGATGATCTGGTCCGGCCGGACCCCGCGGGACAGTGCCAGCTCGACCCGGGCGCGCAGGAACGCGGTCACCTCCGCGACCACGTCGGCGTACTGCGGGCTCGGGTGCAGGGTGCGGGGCGCGGCCAGGCTGTGCGTGATCACCAGGGCGGCGTCCGTGCCCGCCACCGCGTCCGCGACAGCCGGGTCGCGCAGGCCCGAGGTGTCGTTGATGACGCCGGCGCCCGCCGCGATGACCTCCCGGGCCACCTCCGGCCGGTAGGTGTCCACCGAGACCACGGCCAGCCCGCGCGCCGCCTCGACCACCGGCAGCACCCGGCCCAGCTCCTCGGCGACGGTGACCTCCGGCCCGGGCGCGAACGGCACCCCGCCGATGTCGATCCAGTCCGCCCCCGCCTCCGCCGCCGCCCGGACCGCCTCGGTCGCCTTCGCCAGCGCGAAGGTGCGGCCGCGGTCGTGGAAGGAGTCCGGCGTGCGGTTGACGATCGCCATCACCGCCACCCGGCGCGAGAAGTCGTGCGGGCGCCCCCCGATGACACGGTCGGCGCTGATCAGCGGGGGTGTGTAGGCGGTCACGACCGGAGACTAACCCGGCGTCGAGGATGTCCTCGATTCGGGCTCCCGCCGATGATCGCTGCTGCTCTAAGGTGCAAGGCGTGACGGAAGCAGGACACGCGGTTGCCGACGTGCGTGGTCCGCTGCCGTACCTGTGGTGGCTGGTACGGCGGCAGAAGCTGCGGATCACCGCCGGGGCGCTGCTCGGCTCGCTGTGGATGGTGGGGCTGACGCTGCCGCCGTACCTGCTCTCCCAGGCCATCGACCGCGGCCTGCAGCGGCGCGATATGCCCGCGCTGGCCGGCTGGGTGGCCGCGCTGTTCGTGGTCGGCGCGGTCAACGCGGTGCTGGCCATCCTGCGGCACCGGACCATGACGAAGATCCGGCTGGACGGCGGTTTCCGCACCGTGCGCGCGGTCATCGCGCACGCGACCCGGCTCGGCGCCGCCCTGCCGCGGCGGATCGGCGCCGGCGAGATCGTCACCATCGGCATCGCCGACGTCTGGGTGCTGGCCCAGGCCCTCACCGTGACCGGCCCGGGGTTCGGCGCCGTGGTGGCCTATGTGGTCGTGGCCGCGCTGCTGCTGGAGATCTCCCCGCTGCTGGCGGTCGTGGTGCTGGCCGGCGTGCCGGTGCTCGCCATCGTGGTCGGGCCGATGCTCGGCCGGCTGCAGCGGGCCGGCGCCCGCTATCGCGACCACCAGGGCGCGCTCGCCGACCGGCTCGTCGACATCATGTCCGGCCTGCGGATCCTCAACGGCCTCGGCGGCAAGGAGGCCTACGCCCGGCGGTACCGGCGCGACTCGCAGCGGGTCGCCGAGGAGGGCTACCGGGTCGGCGCGGTGACCAGCTGGATCCAGGCGCTCGGCGTCGGCCTGCCCGCGCTGTTCCTGGCCGTGGTCATCTGGCTGGCCGCGCGGATGGCGGCCGCGGGCCAGATCACGGTCGGCGAGCTGGTCGCCGTCTGGGGGTACGCGGCGGTGCTGGTCGTGCCGGTCGCGTTCTTCATCGAGGGCGGCTTCGACGTCAGTCGCGCGCTGGTCGCCGGCGGCCGGGTCGTGGCGTTCCTGCGCCTGCCGGTGGACCCGCTGCCGCGCGGGACGGGCCCCGACGGCCCGGCGGTGCTGCGTGATCCCGAGTCCGGCGTGGTCGTGGTCCCCGGCCGGCTGACCGTGCTGGCCAGCGCGCGGCCCGCCGACTCCGCCGCGGTGGTGGACCGGCTCGGCCGGTACGGCCCGACCGGCGCGACCTGGGGCGGGCTGCGGCTGGAGGCGCTGGCGGTCCGGGACCGGATCATGGTCGCGGACAACGAGGCGTACCTGTTCACCGGCACCCTCGGCGAGGTCGTCGCCGGCCGGTTGCCGGTCGACGGCCCGGCGGTGACCCGGGCGCTGACCGCGGCGGTCGCGGGCGACATCGTGGACGGCCTGAGCGACGGCACGGCCTCGGTCGTCGAGACCCAGGGCCGCAACCTCTCCGGCGGCCAGCGCCAGCGCATCCGGCTGGCCCGCGCGCTCTACGCCGACCCGGAGATCCTGCTGGCGGTCGACCCGACCTCGGCCGTGGACGCCCACACCGAGGCGGCCATCGCGCGGCGCCTGCCGCTGGCCCGGGCCGGCCGGACCACCCTGGTCGCGACGACCTCGCCGGCGCTGCTGGACCGCGCCGACATCGTGCACTACCTGGTCGACGGCTGCCTGGCCGCCACCGGCACGCACCGCGCCCTGCTCGACACCGAGCCCGGCTACCGCGCGCTGGTCACCCGGGCGGCGGGGGAGGCCGCCACCGCGGAGGCAGTGCGGTGACCGCCCTGCCGGTCGCCGGGAGCGCCCACGTGCGCCGCGCCGCGGCCGGGCTGATCCGCGACGACCGGCGGGCGGTCGCGCTGATGGTGCTGCTCAACGCGCTCGCCGCGGTCGCCGGGCTGGCCGGGCCGTGGCTGCTGGGCCGGATCGTCGACACCGTGGTGGCCGGGCACGCCGCGGTCCGGGCGGTCGACCAGCTGGCCTTCGCGATCCTGCTGTGCACGGTGGCGCAGACGCTGCTGGCCCGCTCGGCCCTGGCGGTCGGCTACCGGTACGGCGAGCGCACCGCCGCCCGGGTCCGCGAGCGATTCGTCGACCGCGCGCTGGCGCTGCCCGCCTCCGTGGTCGAACGGGTGCCGACCGGCGACCTGGCGGCGCGGGGGACCGGGGATGTCAGCACGGTCGCGGTCACCCTGCGCGACGCGGTGCCCGAGGTGCTCATCGCCGCGGTGCAGGCGCTGTTCGTGCTGGTCGCCGTCTTCCTGCTCGACCCGCTGCTGGGCGCGGTGGCGCTGGCCGGGCTCTCGGCGATCCCGCTCGCGACCCGCTGGTACCTGCGCCGGGCCCGGACGGCGTACCTGGACGAGGGGGCGGCCGGCTCGGCGCTGGCCGACGAGCTGGCCTCGACGATCGCCGGCACCCGCACCGTCGAGGCCCTGGGCCTGCAGCAACGGCGCCGCGCGGTGGGCGACGCGGCGATCGCCCGGGCCCGGCGGACCCGGTTGCGCACGCTGTTCCTGCGCAGCGTGCTGTTCCCCGCGGTCGACGTCTCCTACGTGGTGCCGGTGGTCGCGGTGCTGCTGGTCGGCGGCGCGCTCTACGTCGACGGGCTGCTGTCGCTCGGCGCGGTCGCGGCGTCCGCGCTGTACCTGCGCCAGCTCGCCGTGCCGCTGGACGCGATCCTGATCTGGCTGGAGCAGTTGCAGAGCAGCGGCGCCTCGTTCGCCCGGGTCGAGGGTCTCGCGGTGATCCCACGGGCCGCGGTGAGCGAGCGGCGCGCCCCGGCCGGTGACCGGATCGAGGCCCGCGGCGTCCGGTACGCCTACGACGGCGGCCGCGACGTGCTGCGCGGCGTCGACCTGACCGTGCGCCCGGGGGAGCGGCTGGCCCTGGTCGGCCCGTCCGGCGCCGGCAAGTCCACGCTCGGCCGGCTGCTGGCCGGGGTCGACCGGCCCCGGTCGGGCACGCTGACCGTGGGCGGGGTGCCGATCGCCGACCTGCCGCCGAGCCTGCTGCGCCGCCAGGTCGTGCTGGTCACCCAGGAACACCACGTGTTCCGTGACGCGGTCCGGGCCAACCTCACCCTGGCCGCGCCGGACGCCACCGACGACGACCTGCGCTCGGCGCTGGCCATCGTCGGCGCGGACTGGGCCCGCGAGCTGCCGGACGGGCTGGACACCCGGCTGGGCGGGGACGGCTTCGTGCTGGACGGGGCGCAGGCCCAGCAGCTGGCGCTGGCCCGGGTGGTGCTGGCCGACCCGCACACGGTGGTGCTCGACGAGGCGACGGCGCTGCTGGACCCGACGACCGCCCGGGACGCCGAGCGGTCGCTGGCGGCGGTGCTGCACGACCGTACGGTGATCGCGATCGCGCACCGGCTGCAGACGGCACACGACGCGGACCGGGTGGCGGTGATGGACGGCGGCCGGCTGGTGGAGCTGGGCACGCACGACGAGCTGGTGGCGGCGGACGGGACGTACGCGGCGCTGTGGCGCACCTGGCACGGCTGAGGAACCCGCCCCGGCCGGCACCGCCGCCGACGCGCTGCGGATGCCGGCGCGCGGGGGTGGCCGCCCCGGACCTGCCGGCACCCGGCCGTCAGACCGCGACCACCGGGTGCCGGACCACGGCGTCGAACAGGTAACCGAGCTTGTTGTACTCCGCCACGTCCGGCTGGGTGTTCCCGCGCACGTCGGTCGCCCGGGCCAGCAGCTCGTGCTGTCCCGCCGCCGGCCGCCAGTCGATCTCCCAGCGCTGCCACGCCGCGCCCTCGCTGCCGCCGACCCGCCGGGCGCGCCGCCAGGCCTGCCCGCCGTCCGTGCTCACGTCGACGTGCCGGATCGGGCCGCTCGCCGACCAGGAACGGCCGCGCAGCCGCAGCGTCGCGCCCGCGGGGACCTGCGCGCCCGGGTCCAGTTCGAACGCGCTCTTGACCACCTGACGGTCGAAGGGTTCGCCCTCGGCCGGGTGGCCCGGGCCGAACAGCCGGTAGAACTGGGTGTTCCACGGGGTGAACACGGGCTGGTCGGTGACCTCGATGCGGCCCAGCCACTTGATCGAGGCGATGCCGATCCAGCCGGGCACCACCAGCCGCACCGGGTGGCCGTGGTCGGCGGGCAGCGGTTCGCCGTTCATCTCGTACGCGAGCAGCACGTCGTGCAGCGCCTTGCGCACCGGCAGCGGCCGCCGGACCGGGCCCAGGTCCACCCCGCCGGTCACGTAGTTCGGGTCCAGCCCGATCGGGAGCACGTCCACGGCGTTGCGGCCCAGCCCGGCCCGGCGCAGCACCGTCGACAGCCGGACGCCGCGCCACCGGGCGACGCCGATCCCGCCGAGCTGCCACGCCGTGCCGGACACCGCCTGGCCCTGCTGGGTGGTGAACCAGCTGCGGCCGTTGCCCGCGCATTCCACTGTGGAAGTAATTGTCTCACTCGGCAGCCGGCGCAATTCCCGATAGCTCAGAGAAACGGGGCCGTGCCGCAGTCCGGCGCCGGAGATGTGCAATGACCAGGCGGTCGCGTCGATGATCGGCGTGCTGGTGTGGTTGCGGACGAAGAAGCGGTCGACCGGCACCAGATAGCCCTGGCCGGCCAGCGCGGACCAGCGCATCTCGGCGTTGGTGCCGAGCACGGTGAACAGCTCCGGCGGCAGCGGCTTGACGATCGGGCCGGCCGCGGCGGTGGCGGCCCCGGGCACCGCCACCGCCGCCCCGGCGAGCCCCGCGCCCGCCGCGGCGGTCAGTTTGAGCAGGTCCCGGCGGGAGAAGCCGGTGGCGCCGCCGGCCAGCCACCGGCCCAGCCGGTGCCTGTCGTAGGTGGCCTCGTCCAGCATGTCGTCCATCGTGGTGCTCCTCCGCGTACTCACCGGTCTCGATCGTCGTCAGCATGGTAAACCGATGGGCGCTGTAGGAGAAGGGCGGGCCGGGAGAGTACCCGGGAAAAACGGATCTATTCCTGATTAATCTTGTTGATTGTCTGAGGGCAATTATGTGTTCGGCGGCGGGCGGCGGGTATTCAGCTGACCGTAGCCAGACAACGGACGAACACCTTGATGGAGGCAGCAATGAGTGACCCGTTTGCGGGCGCCCGCGCGCCGGACACCACGACCTACCCCGCCACCACCTACCCCGAGACGACGTACCCCGAGCAGGGCGCGGCGACCGGCGACCAGCCGGCGGTGAAGCAGGCCGCGGGTCAGAGCGCCCAGGCCGCCGGCCAGGCCGCCGGTGAGGTCAAGGACACCGCCAAGGAGCAGGCTCTCCGGGTCGGTTCCGAGGCGAAGACCCAGGTCCGCAACGTGGCTTCCGAGGTGCGCGGCAAGGTCTCCGCGCAGGCCCGGACGCAGAACGACAAGCTCGTCGGCAGCATCCGCGACATGGCGGACCACCTCGACGAGATGCGCGGCGACCGGTCGGAGTCGCCCGCCACCCAGATCGTGTCCCGGGTCGCGGACAGCGGCCGGCAGCTCGCCGGCTACCTGGAGACCAAGGGTCCCGAGGGCGTGCTGCGCGAGGTCGAGGACTTCGCCCGGCGTCGTCCCGGCGCGTTCCTGGCGACCGCGCTGGCCGCCGGCTTCGTGGTGGCCCGGCTCGGCAAGGGCGTGGCCAAGGCCGACGACCCGGACATTTCGGACAAGCCGGTCAGTGACAGCTTCGTGTCCAGCCCGGCCACCTACGACACCGGTACGACCGGCTACCCCACCGGCTACGACACCGGCTCGACCGGTTACGCCGCCGGCACGACCGGCTACGTGGACCCGGCGGCCACCGCCGGCTATCCGGCCGCGACCACGGAGTACGCCTCGACAGGCACCGGCACGCCGGTCGTGGTCGAGGAGGAGTACGTCGCCGAGACTGCGCGCGACTATCCGGGTGGCACGCGATGACCGCGCCCTACTCCACGGACCGCTCGCGTGAGCATGCCGACGAGGTCAGCGAGACCTCGGTCGGTGAACTGATCGGCAACATCAGCAACGACCTGTCGACGCTGTTCCGCCAGGAGGTGGAGCTCGCCAAGGTGGAGCTGAAGCAGGAGGCGGCCAAGGCGGGCAAGGCCGCCGGGATGCTCAGCGGCGCCGGCCTCGCCGGCTACCTGGTCGTCGTGCTGCTCACGTTCGCCCTGGTGGCGGCGCTCAGCAACGTCATGGACCCGGGCTGGGCCGCGCTCATCGTGGCGGTCCTCTGGGCCGTCGTCGGCGGCGTGCTCTACGCCTCCGGCCGCAAGAAGCTCAAGACCGTGGACCCGACCCCGCGGCGCACCGTCGACACCCTCAAGGAGGACGCGCAATGGCTGAAGAACCCGACCGGTTGAGGCAGGACATCGAGGCCACCCGCGCCTCCATGACCCGCCACGTGGATCTGCTGGCGGAGAAGACCAGCCCGACCAAGGTGGCCCAGCGTCGCTGGACAGCCGTGAAGGAGAAGGTCATGGGTAGCTCGGAGCACGCGAGGCACTCGGCGGGCAACGCCGCCGGGACCGTGCAGGACAAGGCCTCCTCGGCCGCCGGCACCGTGCAGGACAAGGCGGCGCAGCTGTCCGACAAGGCCGGCGAGAAGGCCCACGACGCCGCCGACGCGGTGCGGAGCGCCCCGCAGGCGGTCGCCCGCCAGGCACAGGGCAACCCGCTCGCCGCGGGCATCATCGCCTTCGGCGTCGGCATGCTCGCCGCCACGCTGATCCCCGTCACCGACGCGGAGAAGCGGGCCGGCCAGCAGCTCAAGGAGCACAGCGGCGACCTGACCGACAAGGTCAAGGACCTCGCGGCCGAGATGAAGGACGACGTCTCCGGCTCGGTGCAGCAGGCGGTCGGCCAGGTCAAGGAGACCGCCGCCGACGCCGCGCAGACCACCAGGCAGCAGGCGCAGTCCTCGGCGCAGGACGCCAAGGACCAGAGCAAGCAGGCGGTCAGCGACGCCCGCTCCTGACCCGTACGACCCGACGCCGGGCCGCCTCCGCACCGGGGGTGGCCCGGCTTCGACCGCATCGTGCTGCAGAACGCGGGCCCGGACCCGGACGGGACCTCCGCTCCGGGGTGGAGTGGTTTCGCGTGGCGGAGCGGGGGAATCCCGGCGGTATGCCCGCACGCGAGAACCTGCCGAGCACGATCAAGCGGTCGCCGCGCAAGGCCCAGGACACCTACGCCGAGACCCTGGACAGCGCCGTCGAGCAGTACGGCGACGGCGAGCGCGCGCACCGCACCGCCCTGGCGTCGCTGAAGCACTCGTTCGAGAAGGTCGGCGACCACTGGGAGCCCAAGGAGCAGCGCGGTCCCAGCGACGCCCAGGCCGAGGGCGGCGCCGGCACCGACCGGCCGACCGCCGGCGGCGTGGACGCCAACGCCGGCAAGCAGCACCTGCTGGAGGTGGCCAAGCGACTCGACGTGCGCGGCCGATCCCGGATGACCAAGGCCGAGCTGGTCGAGGCGATCGGCCGGGCCAACGACGCCGCCAGCCGCAAGTCGCTTGAGGCCGAGCGCGAAGGCTGATCATATCTGGGATAGAATCCCGGATATGAGAGACACCCTGGATGCCCGGCTGGCGGCCCGCGTCGCCGAGCTGCGGGTCGCCCGGGGCTGGTCCCTGGACGACCTGGCCGGGCACACCGGCGTGAGCCGTTCCACGCTCTCCCGCCTGGAGCGCGCCGAGATCAGCCCGACGGCCGCGCTGCTCGGCAAGCTCTGCACCGCGTACGGCTGGACCATGTCCCGGCTGCTCGCCGAGGTCGAGGCCGAGCCGCCGGCCGTGGTCCGCGGCGCCGACCAGGCGCTCTGGCGCGACCCGGCGAACGGCTTCACCCGGCGCAGCGTCTCCCCGCCGCACGCCGGCCTGCGCGGCGAGGTGATCGAGGGCGTGCTCGAGCCGGGCGCGGACATCGGCTACGACGCGCCCCCGGTCGCCGGCCTGGAGCAGCACGTGTGGGTGCTGTCCGGCCGGCTGGAGCTGACCGACGACCGCACCCCGCACCGGCTGGAAGCGGGCGACTGCCTGCGGTTCCGGCTCTGGGGCTCGACCCGGTTCGTCAACCCCGGCCCGGACCCGGTCCGCTACGCGGTGTTCGTGGTGCTGCCGTGACTGTCACCCGGCTCGGACCCGAAGACTTCGCGGCGCACCTGCCGGCGCTGGCCGGCCTGCTCGTCGACGCGGTGGCCGGCGGCGCGTCCGTCGGCTTCCTGGCGGGCTTCGACGAGGCGGCGGCCACGGCCTGGTGGCGGGCCCGGGCCGCGGCGGTCGCGGACGGCAGCCTGGCGGTGTGGATCGCGACCGGCCCGGCGGGCGTCACGGGCACGGTCAGCCTGGCGTACGCGGAGAAGCCGAACGCCCGGCACCGCGCCGAGGTGGTCAAGCTGGCGGTGCGCCGGGACGCCCGGGGCCGGGGCGTCGGCCGCCGGTTGCTGGCCGCGGCCGAGGCGGCCGCCGCGGCCTCGGGAATCACCCTGCTGCTGCTCGACACCGAGACGGCCAGCGCCGCGGAACGGCTGTACGAGACCGCGGGCTGGCAGCGCTACGGCATCGTGCCCGACTACGCGGCGGGCCCGTCCGGCGAGCTCAAGGACTGCAGCTTCTTCTTCAAGAAGCTGGGCTGACCACCCGTACCGGAATCCGGCCGCCGGTCGTTGGTCAGGCGGTGACCACCCACCTGCTCTTCGACTTCGGCGAGGTCATCAGCACGGCCCAGCCCGCCGCCGAGGTGGCGGCCCTGGCGGCGCTCGCCGAGCTGCCCGTGGCCGAGTTCAGCCGTCGCTACTGGGCGCTGCGCCCCGGCTACGACGCCGGCGGCACGGCCCTGGCCTACTGGGGCGGCATCCTGCGCGCGGCGCCGGGCGCGAGCCTGCTGGGCCGGCTGGTCGAACTGGACGTGGCGAGCTGGCTGCACCTGAACCCGGACACCCTGCGCCTGCTCGACGAACTGCGGGCGGCCGGCGCCGCAATGTCGTTGCTCTCCAACGCCCCGTACGAGCTGGCCCGCGAGATCGACCGGCGCACCGAGCTGAAACCCTTCCGGCGGCGGCTGTTCAGCGCCGACCTGGCACTGACCAAACCGGACCCCCGCTGCTACGCGGCCGCGCTGGCCGCGCTCGCCGCCGACCCCGGCGACGTCGTCTTCATCGACGACCGCCCGGTGAACGTCGAGGCGGCGTCGGCCCTCGGCATCCGGGCCATCCACTTCACCGGTACGCCCGCCTGCCGCGCCGCCGTCACCCGGGCGGCGGCCACCTGATCGGGAGTCATCCCTTCAGGCACACGAACGGGCCCCGGACACCGGTGCTGAACCGTTCGGCCGCGGCCAGGGCGGTCCGCACCCGGCGGGCGCGGTCCCATCCCGGTGCCGGCGGAGTCCGCGCCCGACCGGGCCAGGCCCACGATGGCCGTCATCCGTCACCCCACCTCGATCGTCCGGTCTCCACCGTCGCACGGCCACGCCCTCCGGTCGATCGGGCCGGGGCCGCCGAACCGAAGGTGCCGTCCTGGGTGGAGTCGCACGGGGTGTGCGAGATCGACCTGGTCACCGGGCTTGCATGGGACGGGTCAGGGAGATCAACTACGCGACTTTTCCTCGCGTTGAGCGCACCCGAGAAGGGGTGGAACGCATGAGCGCAGTACTACGGCACCAGGCGAGAAGAGCGGCCGTTGTCGGCTCCGTCCTCACCATCGTCTGCGGCGGCCTGATCGGCGCCGCACCGGCCCACGCCGCCGACCCGCCGGGCACGGTGCTGACCCAGGGGACGGCCACGGTGCCGGGCTCCCTCGCGGTGCTGGCCGACGCCAAACGCATCTCGTACACCAGCACCAACGTCACCGGAGGCGCCATCACCGTCACCGGGCTGGTGCTCACGCCGAAGACCAACAAGATCAGCCGGACGGTGGTGTGGGGCCACGGCACCACCGGCCTGGCCGACCAGTGCGCGCCCTCGAACAACCTGGGCGTCTTCTGGCCCGAGGCCGAGGCCGCCATCGGCGAGCTGCTCAGCCGCGGCTGGACCGTGACGGCACCGGACTACCAGGGCCTGGGCACGCCGGAGGCGCACCCGTACCTGGTCGGCGGCAGCGAGGCCCGGGCGATGATCGACAGCGTCAAGGCGGCCCGTCAGCTGGACAGCAGCCTGAGCAACCAGTACGTGCTGGACGGCCACTCCCAGGGCGGTCAGGCGGCCCTGTTCGCCGGCGAGCTGGCACCGTTCTACGACGGCCCGCTGACCCTGCGCGGCGTGGCGGCCATCGCCCCGGCGTCGAATGTGGACCTGCTGGCCCCGCTCATCCCGGGCACGCCGGGCCAGGGCTACCTGGTGATGGCCCTGTACGGCCTCGCCGCGGTGCAACCCTCGTTCGACCCGATGACGGTGCTGGCCACCCAGGCCCAGCAGCGGGTGCCGGTGCTCCAGTCCGGCTGCCTGCTGGAGATCCTGGCGCAGTACCAGTCGCTGCAACCCCGGCAGCTGCTGACCAACGGCGCGCTGCCGTCCTCGGTCGTGGACCAGCTGGCCCACTACGCCAACCCGGCCCAGGCGCCGTCCACCGCCCCGATCCTGCTGGTGCAGGGCACGGCCGACGAGGCGGTGCCGTACGACATCACCGCCGGCGTGCTGTTCCCGCAGCTCGACGCGTACGACCAGCCGGTCACCCTGGTCACGCTGGAGGGCGAGAACCACGACGGCGCGGTCGTCGCCTCGGTGGAAACGGTCGCGAACTGGATCGCGACCCGCTTCACCGGCTGACCGCACGGCCGCCGCCGCGAGGGCGGCCGTCCGGCCGTGGCAGGATGCGCGGCGGGTGGCCGCCCGGGGTGCGGCCGACGGACGGACGGTGAGGGCGATGCTGCAGGCCGGTCTCAGGCTCGGTGACCGCTACCGGCTCGACGCGCGGATCGGCGCCGGCGGCATGGGTGAGGTGTGGCGGGCCGTCGACGAGGTGCTCGGCCGGGTCGTCGCCGTCAAGGCCATGCTGCCCGGGGTGGCCGACCAGCCGGACTTCGCCAAGCGGTTCCTCGTCGAGGCCACCTCGATGGCCAGCGTCAACCATCCCGCGGTCGCCTCGATCCACGACTACGGCCGGAGCGCCGGGATCACCTTCCTGGTGATGGAGTTCGTCGACGGCGAGTCGCTGTCGCAGCTGCTGGCCCGGCACGGCCGGCTCGACCCGGCGACGACGATGCGGCTGGTCGCGCAGGCCGCGGACGGGCTGCAGGCGGTCCACGAGCGGGGCATCGTGCACCGCGACATCAAGCCGGCCAACCTGCTGGTCCGCCGCGACGGCTCGCTGCTGGTCACCGACTTCGGCATCTCGCGGACCGAGGACGGCACCCAGCTGACCGCGTCCGGGGCGATCCTGGGCACGCCCACGTACCTGTCACCGGAACAGGTGCTCGGCCGGCCCGCGACCGGGCTCAGCGACGTGTACTCGCTCGGGCTGGCCGCCTACGAGTGCCTCGCCGGGCGGCGGCCGTTCGAGGGCGACAACCCGTACGCGGTTGCCCTGCAACGGGTGCAGGCCGCCCCGGCCGCGCTCGGCGGGGACATCCCCGGGCCGGTGCTGGCCGTGGTGGAACGGGCGCTCGCCACCGACCCGGCCGATCGCTGGCCCTCGGCGGCGGCGATGGCGCACGCCGCCCGTGCCGCATCCGGTGCCGGCCGGCCGATGGCACACGCCGCCGGCGCCGCATCCGGCACCGGCCGGGCGGTGGCCGAACCCTCGGTGGGGCCACGGTCGGCGCCCGAACCGTCGACCGTACTGCGGCCCGTACCGAAGCCGGCCGCGCCACGGTCGGCCCGGCGCCGATGGGCGCTTGTCGCCGCGGCCCTGGTGGTCGTCGTGACAGGCGGCGCGATGACCTGGCGCGCTCTCGGCCCGAGTGGTGGCGGGGGCGGCCCGGCGGGCGGCGCGGACCCCACGAACTCCGCCGCGGCGGCCGCTGTCCCGGCCGGTTTTGTCGCCTGTGACGCGATGCTCTGCCCGGTCGAACCACTCTGCTGGGGCGGACTGAACGCGACCAGCGGCCGGGCCACGCCACCCCCGCGCGACCTGGACTGCGCGCAGACGCACACCTGGGAGACCTTCGCGGCGACCGTGCTGCCGCCCGACGTCCGCGGCAGCGGCGAGGACGCGCTGCTGCAGCGGAAGGACATCGCCGCGGCCTGTTCCCAGGCGCTGCTGACGGCCCGGACCCGGGAACCGGGTGGCACCAAGGGCTGGGACCTCGAGGCGTGGCCCATCGAGATGCCCGGCAGCCGCCTCGTGCACTGCCTGGCCACCCCCGGGCTGGACAAGGCGATCGGCTCCGCGTTCTCGGCCTGAGTGGGCCCCTACAACGACGGCAACGGCAACGGCAGCCGTCCCTGCCGGAGCTCGTAGGTGGCGTTCACCCGGTCCAGACCCTCGGTGCGGTGGGTCAGCAGCAGCACCGTGCGCCCGTCGCCGGCGGTGAGCAGGTCGGTCATCAGCGCGTCCGCGCCCGCCTCGTCGAGACCCTCGGTCGGTTCGTCGAGGATGAGCAGATCCGCCTCGGCGAGCAGCGCCCGGGCGGTCGCCAGCCGGCGCCGCTGACCGCCGGAGATCGTCCCGCCGCCGGTGCCCAGCCAGGTGTCCAGGCCGCGCGGCAGCCCGGCCAGCCACCCGTCGAGCCGGACCCGGGCCAGGACCGCGTGCAGCTCCGCGTCGTCCGCGCCGGGCCGGGCGAGGCGCAAGTTCTCCCGGACGGTGGACGCGAAGACGTGGTCGGTCTCGTCGCCGACCAGCGCGCTGCGCCCCACCCCGGTGACCGTGCCGGCACGCGGGTCGAGCAGGCCGGCCAGCACGGCCGCGAGGGTGGACTTGCCACCGCCGGACGGCCCGAGCACAGCGACCCGGGAACCGGCCGGCAGGTCCAGGTCGACGCCGGCGAGGGCGGGCGGGCGCGCCGGGTCCCACCCGGCGACCAGGCCGCGGACGGTGATGTCGCCGCCCGGGCCGTGCGGGCGCGGGCCCGTCGGCGGTGGTGCCGAGGCGATCTCGGCGAGCCGGGCCCGCGCGCCGGCCGCCCGGCGTCGCGCCACGGCGGCGTCGGGCAGCGCGGCCACGGGCTCGCCGAGGGCGACGACCCCCAGCAGCAGCACGGCGGCACCCTCGGCCGACAACCCGGAGGTTGCGGCCACCAGCGCCGTCCCGGTCACCGCGATGCCCCAGCCCAGCAGGCCGAGCGCGGCGGCGGCACCGGCCGAGCGCGCCGCCCGCGCTTCGAGCAGCGCCAGCACCCGGCTGCGCCGATCCGGTACGGCCAGAGCCCCGTCCCGCGTGGCGAGCTCCTCGACGCCGTCCACGGTCTCCACCACGGCGTCGCGCAGCTCGGCCCGGGCCCGGCCGGTGGCGGCGTCGACCCGGCTCGCCTGCCGGGCGGCCAGCGCCGGGGCGGCCACCCCGCTGATCAGCAGCCCCGCCGCCAGCGGAAGGGCCACGGCGGGCAGCAGGAGGACGGCGGCGACCGTCACGACCGCCACCGTCAGGGCCGCCGCGAGGGCGGGCAGCCGGCCGCGCAGCAGCCCGTCGACGCGGGTGTCCACCTCGTCGCCGACCCGGGTGAGCAGGTCACCGCGGCGCCGCAGCCGGGGCCCGGGCACCCGGGGCACGAGGTCGGCGAACACCCGCGCCCGCCACTCGCCGAGCCGGGCGAAGGCCACGTCGTGGGCGACCAGCCGTTCGACGTACCGCAGCAGCGGCCGGGCGACCGCACTGCCCCGCACCAGCACGACCGCGGTCGACAGGGTGAGCACCGGCGGCCGGGCCGAGGCCCGCACCAACAGCCAGGCGGCGGCCCCGGTCAGCACGATCCCGGCCAGCCAGGAGGCCGCCCCGAACCCGACCGCGGTCGCCGGCCGGCGCCCGAGCCGGGCCGGCATCGCACCCCGTCCGGACCGTGTCCTCGCGGGGCTCTGGTGGGGCGGAGGCGGCGCGGCGACAACGTCGGGTTCGACGCCCGGGGGAAGGGCTGGTTGCGGGGGAGTGACGGTGATGACCCGGTCCGCCGCGGCCAGCAGGCCGGGCCGGTGGGCGACCACCAGCACCGCGCATCCCCGGTCCGCGGCCGCCCGCAGCCGTGCGATCACCAGCTTCTCGGCCGCCGCGTCGAGGTGCGCGGTCGGCTCGTCGAGCAGCAGCACCGCCGGCGCCCGCGCGGCCGTCCGCAGCAGCGCCGCCAGCGCGAGCCGTTGCCGCTGGCCGGCGGAGACCCCGGCGCCGTGCTCGCCCAGCGCCGTCGCCGGGTCGACCTCCTCGTCCAGTCCCACCGTGCGCAGCGCCTCCCGCACCGCGTCCGGCGCCAGCCCCGGGAACACGTCCGCGACCGTGCGGACGTGCGGCAGGGCCGGCCGCTGCGGCAGGTACAGCAGGCCGGGACCGGACAGCTCGACCCGGCCGGTGACCGCCGGCTGGAGCCCGGCCAGCACCCGCAGCGCCGTCGTCTTCCCGGCGCCGGACGGCCCGCGCAGCGCGACCAGTTCCCCCTCGCGGACGGCCAGGGCGTCGAGCGCGAGCGCGTCCACTGTGGAGCCCGGGTGCCGGACCCGCAGCCGGGTGGCGAGGACCGCGGGCCGTTCGCCGCCCGCGCCGAAGCGGCCGTCCCGATCGGCGGTCAGCACCGCCGCGGTCGGCACCAGCACCGGCGCCTCCGGGGCCAGGATCTCGTCGACGTCCGCGATGACGGCCGACGCGTCCGCGCTCGCGTGGTAACGGGCCGCCATCTCGCGCAGCGGCCGGTACACCTCGGGGGCGAGCAGGATGACCAGCAGCGCCGGCCCCAGCGCCAGGTTGCCGGCGGCCACCCGCAGCCCGGCCTCGACCGCGATCAGGCCCACCGACAGCGTCGCGACCAGGTCCAGCGCGGTCGAGGACAGGAACGCCACCCGCAGCACCCGCAGGGTCGCCCTCCGGTGCCGGTCGGTCATCTCCCGGACCACGGTGGTCTGCCGCTCGGCACGGCCGAAGACCCGCAGGGTCGCCAGCCCCCGCACCACGTCCAGGAAGTGGCCCGCCAGCCGGGCGTCCGCCTGCCAGGCCCGCTCGGCGCGTTCCCGGGTGGCCCAGCCGATCAGCGCGCCCAGCGCCGGGATCAGCGGCAGCGTCACCAGCGCGATCAGCGCCGACGCCGGGTCGGTGCCGGCCATCGCGACGATGACCAGCGGCGGCAGCGCCACGCCCAGCACCAGCGCGGGCAGGTAGCCGGAGAACCACGGCCGCAACGCGTCCAGCCCGCCGCCCAGCACCGCGGTGAGCCGGTTCCCGCCGAAGCCGGCCACCCACGCGGGCCCGTGCCGCAGGGCCGCGGCCAGCGCGGAGCGGCGCAGCTTGTCGGTGACCGCGGCGGCCGTGCGCTGGGCCACCACCTGCTCCGCCCAGGTCAGCGCGGCCCGCAGCACAAAGGTCCCGGCCAGCAGCGCGAGCGCGTCCCGGCCGGTGACGATCCGGGCCAGGGCGACGGCGAGGGCAACCGTCGCGAGCGCCTGGCCGGCGCCGAGCAGCGCCAGCACCCCGATTCCGGTACGCGCGACCCGCGCATGCCGCACCAACCGAGGATCGACCGGCCCCCGCCTCACCCCGCCACCCCCTCGCTGGGCACCCGTTCGCTCGCCACCCGGCGGCGGAACACCCAGTACGAGAAGGCCTGGTAGACCACGACCCCCGGCAGCACCACCACCCCGACCACGCTGATCAGCCGCAGCGCCGAGTCGGTAGCCGCCGCCCCCGTCATCGTCAGCGACCACGCCGGGTCCACAGTGCTCCGCAGCACCACCTCGCCGTGCGCCGTGAAGACCGCCACGACCGCGCCCGCGATGCTCAAAGCCGTACCGCCGAAGGCCAGTCCCTCCTGCCCGCTGCGGATCAGCATCGCGATGCCGAAGCTGAGCACCGCCGCCGCCAGCACCAGCCGGGAGTCCGCGCCGACCCCCGCGGCCACCAGCACCGCCGCGCCCCCGGTGGCCAGCGTGCCGCCCAGCCGGCGGGCCCGCAGGTGCACCGGCCCGGTCGTGCGCAGCGTCAGGAACGTCGCGCCGATCAGCAGCGCGGCGAACAGCGCCGCGCCCGCCCCCGCCAGAGCCGGCCAGCTGAGCAGCGGCGCGGTGCTGCGCCCCACCCCGGTGCCGGTCACCTGGCCGTCGGCGCCGAGCGCCAGGCCGTGGGTGAGCACGCCGAGCACCGCGCCCCAGAGCAGCACGATGCCGGCCGAGCTGGCGGCCAGGGCCGTGTCGCAGCGGCGGCGCCAGCGGGGGCCGTCGCCCTTGCCGCGGAACTCCAGGGCCACGCCGCGGGCGGCGAGCAGCAGCAACAGCGCCGCCATCGGCAGGTAGAGGCCGGACAGCAGGGCCGCGTACCAGTCGGGGAAGGCCGCGAAGGTCACGCCGATCGCCGCGACCAGCCAGACCTCGTTGCCGTCCCAGAACGGGCCGACGGTGCGGACCACCGCACCCCGCTCGTGGTCGTCGCGGCCGAGGACCGGGGCGAGCAGGCCGACGCCGAAGTCGAACCCCTCGAGGACGAAGAACAGCACCCAGCAGAGCACAACGAGGGTGAACCAAGCGGTGACCACGGTCGCTCCTCAGTAGACGGGGACGGGTTCGGTGGCCGGCTCGGCGCCGGTCTCCGCGGGGGCGAGCGGTTGCCGGGACAGGTGGCGGACCAGGCGCAGCCAGACGACGGCGAGGACGCCGTAGACGACCGTGAAGCCGAACAGGGAGAGGAGCACCTCGCCGCGGGTCAGGCCGGGGGAGACGCCGTCGGCCACCCGGGAGATGCCGAACGCGAGCCACGGCTGACGGGCCGTCTCGGTGAAGATCCAGCCGAAGGTGTTGGCCGCGGCGGGCAGGACCGGGATCAGCGGGAGCAGGCGCAGCAGCAGCGGGTGCGCCTGGCGGCCGCGGCGGGTGCGCATGAGGTAGTACCCCGCCACGGCCGCCGCGAGCAGGCCGATGCCGATCATCAGGCGGAACGTCCAGAACGCCACCGGGATCATCGGGATGTAGCTGCCCGGGCCGTACTGGGCGGCGTACTGGGCCTGGAGGTCGTCGATGCCCTGCACGGTCGCGTTCGGGTCGCCCTTGGCCAGCACCGAGAGCAGCCACGGGATCTCCAGGCTGAAGAACGGTTCGCCGCCGTCCGGCCCGCCGAGGGCGAAGACCGAGAAGGGCGCGCCGGTGGTGGTCGCGTACAGGGCCTCGGCGGCGGCCATCTTCATCGGCTGCACCTCGGTGATGACCTTGCCGAGGTGGTCGCCGGTCAGCGCGGTCAGGGCGCCGCCGGTCAGCGTCAGCCAGGCGCCGAGCCGGGCCAGCGTCCGGAACGCGGCCTCGCCGCCGGCCCGCAGCCGCCACACCCCGACCGCCAGCAGCAGCGACCCGCCGGCCATGACCGCGCCGGCCAGGGTGTGCGGGAACGCGGCCAGGTTGACCTTGTTGAGCAGCAGCGCGCCGAAGTCGTCGAGGTGCGCCCGCCCGGTCACCGGGTCCAGCGAGTACGCGACCGGGTTCTGCATGAACGAGTTCGCGGCCAGGATGATGAACGCGGACAGCACGGTGCCGATGGCGACGATCACGATCGTGGCGGCGTGCAGCTTGCGCGGCAGCCGGTCCCAGCCGAAGTACCAGAGCGCCAGGAACGTGGCCTCCAGGAAGAACGCCAGCATGCCCTCGATCGCCAGCGTGGGCCCGAACACGTCGCCGTAGAACCGGGCGAAGTTGCTCCAGCCCATGCCGAACTGGAACTCCTGCACCAGCCCGGTCACCACGCCGACCGCGAAGGTGACGATCAGCAGCTTGCCGACCAGCTTGGTGAGCCGCAGGTAGCTCTCCTCGCCGGTGCGCAACCAGGCGAGCTGCAACCCGGCGGCGGTGCCGGCCAGGCTGATCGACAGCGGCACGAAGAAGTAGTGGTAGATCGTCACGACCGCGAACTGCAGCCGGGTCAGGTCGAGCACGTCCACGGATGGCCCCCTCTACGACGTCTCGTAGTAGAGACTACGTCCCGTAGTACGACGCTGTGCAGTAGAGTGGGTCACATGGCACTGGGGGACCTTGAACGCGAGGTCATGACGCAGTTGTGGAACGCCGGTGAGCCGCTGACCGTGCGTCAGGTGCACGAAGGGCTGAGCCGTGACCGGGAGCTGGCCTACACGACGGTGATGACGGTGCTGGACCGGCTGGCCAAGAAGGGTGTCGTGACCCAGCAGCGGGCCGACCGGGCCTACCGCTACGCCCCCGCGCAGACCCGCGAGGAGATGACGGCCGCGCTGATGCTCGACGCCCTCAGCGCCGCCCCCGACGGCGTCCGGGACGCGGCCCTGGCGCATTTCGTCGGCCGCCTCGACCCGTCGGCCCTGTCCGCCGCCATCGAGGCGGCACGGAAGGGCTCGAGCGAGCCGTGACCGCGCTGCTGCTGGGCGCGCTCGGGCTGACCCTGTCGCTGGTCGTGCCGGGCATCCTGGCCACCGCCCGCTGGCCCGGCCGGGCCCCCGCCGCCGCCGTCGCCCTCTGGCAGAGCGTCACCCTCACCGGGGTGCTCTGCGCGCTGGGCGTGGTGCTGGCCGCGCCCCAGGAGCTGGTCAGCGAGCTGGGCTCGGACCGGCCGGTGGGCGCGGCCGCGCTGCTCCTCGCGCTGGCCGTGGCCGCGGTGATCATCGTCCGGCTGCTGGTCTCGCTGGCCCGGGTCACCCTCCGCTCGCGGGCGCGCCGGGCCCGGCACCGGTTGCTGGTCGACCTGCTGGACAGCGTCGAGCAGCACGGTGAGCTGCCCGCCGAGGTGCCGGCCGGGCTGCGGGTGCTCGACGGGCCGCTGCCGTTCGCGTACTGCCTGCCGGGGCGTTCGCCGCGGGTGGTGCTCAGCGACGGCGCGCTGCGGGTGCTCGACACCGCGCAGGTGGCGGCGGTCATCGCGCACGAGCAGGCGCACCTGCGGCACCGGCACGACCTGGTGATGGAGTCGTTCACCGCCTTCTACCGGGCGGTGCCCTGGCCGCTGCGCAGCCGGGCGCCGCTGGACGCCGTCCACCTGCTGCTCGAGATGGTCGCCGACGACGCGGCCCGGCGGCGCTGCGGCGCGGCCCCGCTGCGGACGGCGCTCGCGCTGCTCGGCGACGCGGTCAGCCCGGACTCGCCGGCCGAGTTCGGCGGCGCGGCGGCCGAGCGCCGCCACCGGCTCGACCGGCTGGCGGCCGCCGAGCCGCGCGCGGTCACCCGCACGGTGAGCCTGCTCGCGATCGGCGGGGCCGTGGGCCTGCTGGTGTTACCCACCGTGATCCTGGTGGTGCCGTGGCTCGACCGGGCCCTGTCGGCGTGGCCGCTTTAAATCCCGCTTAATCACCGACCGTCACCTGTCGTTGCGCGCAATGTGTCCGGATACCGCCGGGTTCAAATCGCCGTTGATCGGGAGTACGGTGATGCCCGGTCCGGCAGTCCCCCCTCGTCCCGATCCGGGCGAACTGACGGACCACCGCCTCATCGTGCGAACGAACCGGGGACCCAGGTATCCGGGGTCAAGCCACAGCTCCATCGTGGCCGGGCGCGCTTCCCGTCCGCACCCGTCAGCTGACCCGGTCGGCGGCCGAGGGAAGAAAGGACACTGCACCTACGTGAAACGGATCGAGGCGCGACGAGCTGCGCTGCTGCGCGCCATCGCCTGCGCCGTCGCCGCGGTCGGGATTCTTCTCGCGCCCGGGGCGGCCCACGCGACACCGTCGCCGTCGAACATCGAAAAGCAGATCGACGAGCAGTGGAACAAGCTGGAACCGGTCATCGAGCAGTACAACAACGTGCACAACCAGCTGCTCAAGAACCAGGCCCAGCTCAAGAAGATCGACAAACGGCTCGCACCGCTGGAGCTGGAGGTCGACCTCGCCATGTCGCAAGTGGGCAACATGGCGGGACAGGCCTACATGCAGGGTTCGCCCAGCGCCATGAAGGCCATGGTCGTCAGCGGCTCGCCGACCGGGCTGACCGAGAAGCTCACGTTCCTCGATCAGATCAGCCGGCACCAGCGGGAGTCGGTCTCCGGCGCCGCCAAGCTGCGCGACCAGCTCGCCGGCGACAAACGTGATCTGGCCACCCTGACCGATGCCATCGCGACCCGGGACAAGGCGCTCGCAAAGCAGAAGAAGGACATCCAGAAGAAGGTCGACGAGCTGCAGAAGCTGCGGGTCCGGGCGTACGGGGCCGGCGGCGTCGCCGACGGCGCGTTCAAGACGGGCCCGTGCCCGGTCGACTACACCGACGACAAGGGCGGCCGGGCGGCGCAGAAGGCGTGCGACCTGATCGGCAAGCCCTACGTCTTCGGCGCCGAGGGGCCGGGCGGCTACGACTGCTCCGGACTGACCAAGGTGGCGTGGGCGGCGGTCGGTGTGCACCTGGAGCACTACACCGGCGACCAGATCAACACCGGCCGGTCGGTCAGCCGCAGCCAGCTGAAACCGGGTGACCTGGTGTTCTACGGAAGTCCGGTGCACCACGTGGGCCTCTATGTCGGTGGCAACACCATGGTGCACGCGCCGCACACGGGTGACCACGTACGCATGGCGTCGATCGACCGCAGCGGGGCCATCACCGGCATCCGCCGCCCGGGCTGACCGGACGCCGGCACGACGGGAGAGCCGCCACGACCGTGGCGGCTTTTCCGTTCCCGGTTCGCTAGCCTCGCCCGCATGGTCCACCGACTCGATCGTGCCGAGGCGCGCCGCATCGCCGTCCGCGCGCAGCTGCTGGACCTCCCGCGCCCGGCCGACCTGGCGACGGTCGTCGACCGGCTCACCTTCCTGCAGATCGACCCGACGGCCGCGGTGGCGCCCACCGCCGATCTGGTCGCCTGGAGCCGGCTCGGCCCGGCGTACCGCCCGGCCGACCTGACCCGGGCCCTGGAGCAGGACCGGACGCTGGTCGAGATCGACGCCATGATCCGGCCGGTCGCCGACCTCGGTCTGCACGTGGCGTCGGCGCAGCCCCGCCCGGTCCCCGAGCGGACCCGGGAGTGGCTGCGGGTCAACGAGCCGTTCCGCAAGGACGTGCTGGCCCGGCTGGCCGCCGCCGGGCCGCTGCTGTCGCGCGAGATCGCGGACACCAGCGTGGTCGCCTGGCCGTCGACCGGCTGGACCGACAACCGCAACGTCACCAAGATGCTGGAGCACCTGGTGCGGGCCGGCGAGGCGGCGATCGCCGGGCGGCGCGGCCGGCAGCGGCTCTGGGACCTGGCCGAGCGGGTCTACCCGGCCGCCGTCCCGGTGGTCCCGCCGGCGGAGGCGGACCGCCGGCGGCGCGAGCGGACGTTGCGGTCGCTGGGCATCGTGCGCGAGAACCTGGCCGGCCCGGTGGGGGAGCCGGCGGTCGTCGACGGCGTGCCGGGCACCTGGCGGGTCGACCCGGCCGCGATCGGCCGGCCGTTCACCGGCCGGACCGCGTTGCTGTCGCCGTTCGACCGGCTGGTGCACGACCGGGTACGGCTGCTGGACCTGTTCGCCTTCGAGTACGTCCTGGAGATGTACAAGCCGAAGGCCGCCCGCCGCTGGGGCTACTTCGCGCTGCCGATCCTGCACGGCGACCGGCTGATCGGGAAGCTGGACGCCACGGTGGACCGCCGGGCCGGCACCCTGGTCGTGCACGCCCTGCACGAGGACACCCCGGGCACCCCGGCGATGACCGAGGCGGTCCGCCACGAGATCAACGACCTGGCCCACTGGCTCGGCGTGGCGGTAGTGACCGGTGCCGGCGCTGCGAGACTGGGCTGATGTTCCCCGCCGACTTCACCCGTACGGTCACCGGCAACTGGGGCGCCGACGGGCAGCGCTGGCTGGCGCGCCTGCCGGGCCTGATCAACGCCGTCGCCCGGGACTGGGGGCTGACCGTCGGCGCGCCGTACCCGTTGAGCTTCAACTATGTCGCGCCCGCCCGGCGGGCCGGCGGCTCGCCGGCCGTGCTCAAGCTCGGCCTGCCCACCGCCGGTCACCTCGCGCGGGAGGCCGACACGCTCGGGTTCTTCGCGGGCCGGGGCGCGGTCGAGGTGCTGGACCGCGACGACGAGCGCGGGGCCCTGCTGCTGGAGCGGGCCGAGCCCGGCGGGACCCTGCGGACGCTGGTCGGGGAGCGGGACGAGCAGGCCACCGCCGTCCTGGTCGCGCTGATGCGCCGCCTGCACCGCCCGGCGCCGGACGGGCTCGTGCTGGAGGAGCTCACCGACCGGATCGGGGACCTCGACGCGCACCTGGCCCGTTTCCCCGGCGACCGGCCGTTCCCGCGGCGCCTGGTCGAGCGGGCCCGCGAGCTGGGGGCCGAGCTGTGCGCCTCGGCCGGCCGGCGGGTCGTGCTGCACGGCGACCTGCACCACGAGAACGTGCTGGCGGCGGGCCGGGAGCCGTGGCTGGCGATCGACCCGCACGGCGTGCTCGGCGACCCCGGCTACGAGGTGGGCGCGGTGCTCTACAACCCGTTCGGCGGCGACGAGCCGGTGCTCGAACTGCTGCCGGCCCGGGTCGAGCAGTTCGCCGACGGTCTCGGCATGCCCGTCGACCGGGTGGTGGCCTGGGGGTTTGTGCAGGCCGTGCTCTCCGAGGTGTGGGACGCCGAGGGTGGTGGCAGCCCGCCCGGCCAGGCGCTGGAGGTGGCGCTCACTCTGCTGCCGCGCCTGCCCTGAGCAGCGTCAGCAGCCGGACCAGCTCGGCGCGCTCGGCCGGGGTCAGCGGCGCCAGCAGCTCCTGCTGGACGGCCGCGGCCGTGGCGGCCAGCTCGGTGGCCCGGCGCCGGCCGGCCGCGGTGATCGTCACGACGTTGCGGCGCTTGTCGGCGGGGTCCGGCCGGCGTTCCAGGTAGCCGCCCTCGGCCAGCTCGTTCAGGGCCGCGACCACGTCGCCGAAGTGGATCCCGGTGCGCCGGCCCAGGTCGGCCTGGCTGGCCGGCCCGGCGAGCAGCTGCTCCAGCAGCCGGTAGTGGTAGCCGCGCGCGCCGATCTCGGCGAAGCGCTCGGTGACCAGCCGGCCGGCGTGCGCGGCGGTCTGGGTCAGCAGCCAGCTGGGCAGGTGCTCCATCCGCTGAGAATACCATTTGCCGACCTAACGTTAGTCGCACTAACGTTAGTGCGATGAACGATATCTCCCCGTACCGGATCGACGTCCCGCAGGCCGACCTCGACGACCTGGCCGATCGCCTCGGCCGCACCCGCTGGCCCGACGAGCTGCCCGGCGCCGGCTGGGACTACGGCATCCCGCTGGCCCGGGTCCGCGCGCTGGCCGAGCGCTGGCGCGACGGCTACGACTGGCGGGCGCAGGAGGCCGCGCTCAACGCGTACCCTCAGTTCCAGACCGTGATCGACGGCCAGCGGGTGCACTTCCTGCACCTGCGCTCGGGCCGGCCGGGCGCGCTGGCGCTGCTGCTCCTGCACGGCTGGCCCGGCTCGGTGCTGGAGTTCCGCAGCCTGCTCGGCCTGCTCGCCGCCGACTTCGACCTGGTGGTCCCGTCGCTGCCCGGCTTCGGCTTCTCCGGGCCGACCCGCGAGCGCGGCTGGGACCAGGACCGGATCGCCCGGGCCCTGGCCGACCTGATGACCCGGCTGGGCTACCCGCGCTTCGGCGCGCACGGCGGCGACTGGGGGTCCGGCATCGCCCGCAGCCTCGGCGCGGTCGCTCCGGACCGGGTGGTCGGCGTGCACGTCACCTACCTGCCCACACCGGGCCCGGCGGCCGGGCTGACCGGCGAGGACCTGCGGCGGGCCGAGCGGACCGCGGCGTTCGCCGCCAACCGGCCCGGCTATCAGGTGCTCCAGGCGACCCGGCCGCAGACCCTCGCGTACGCGCTGACCGACTCGCCCGTGGGTCAGCTGGCCTGGATCGCCGAGAAGTTCACCGAGTGGACCGACCCGGCCTCGGCGATCAGCGACGACGTGCTGCTCACCGACGTGTCGATCTACTGGTTCACCCGGACGGCGGGCTCCTCGGCGCGGCTGGCCAAAGAGAGCAGCTACGGCGCGACCTGCCCGGTGCCGCTGGGGGTCGCCGTGCTGCCGCACGACATCGTGCTGTCGGTCCGCCCGCTGGCGGAGCGCCGCTTCGACATCCGGCAGTGGAGCGAGCTGCCCCGCGGCGGGCACTTCGCGGCCCTGGAGGCGCCGGCCGAGCTCGCCGCCGACATCCGGGCGTTCTTCCGGCTCCCGCTCGGTCAGGACCAGGGGGCGGTGACCTCTTCCTCGACGTAGATCTGGGCGATGTTGCGGCCCCGCCGCTTCGCCCGGTCCAGCGCCGCGTCGGCGTGGCGCATCAGCGTGTCCGCGTCCGAGCCGCCGGGCGGGGCCAGCGCCACGCCGACGCGGCAGCCGACGTCCAGGCTCATGCCCGCCACCGTGGCGTTGGCGGTGACCCCGTCGATGATCCGCCGGGCCACGCTCAGCGCCTCGTCGACGGTGTTGACCCGGGTCAGCACCACGCCGAACTCGTCACCGCCGAGGCGGCCGGCGGTGTCGGTGTCGCGGGTGACCCGCCTGAGCACGCCGCCGACGATCTGCAGCAGGCGGTCGCCGACGTCCCGGCCGTACGTGTCGATCACCGCCCGGAAGCCGTCCAGGTCGCAGATGAGCATCACCACCGGGTGCTGGTACCGGGTGCCCGCCGTCAGGGCGCGTGCCAGGTCGCGGGCCAGCGTCGGGCCGTTGGCCAGCCCGGTCAGCGCGTCGTGCGAGGCCGAGTACGCGATCCGGTGCTCCGCCGCCCGCCGCTCGGTGATGTCGCGCCGGTGGCTGACCACGGCCCGCACCGCCGGATCGGCCAGCAGGTTACGGGCGACGACCTCGTGCCAGTGCCAGGTCCCGTCGGCGTGGCGCACCCGCAGCTCGGCGGAGTGCGGCACCGTCGCGGTCGCGGCGGCCACCCGGCTGATCAGGTCCGTCGCCGCCTGCCGGTCGTCGGGGTGGACCAGCCCGCCCAGCGCCGGGCCGTGCAGTTCCGCCGGCCGGTAGCCCATGACCGGCAGGGCGGACGGGCTGACCCAGGTCACGTCGCCGGTGGCGGCGGCCGTCGTGATGACCTCGGCGCCGTCGCGGAGCAGCACCTCCAGGCGCTCCCCGGCCAGCGCGGCCGCGGCCTCGGCCCGGTCACCCCGGGCGGCGAGATCACCGAGCCGGCGGGCCGTGGTGACGCTCCGATGGAGCACGCCGAGGCACAGCACGACGGCGAACGTCCAGAACGGCACGTCCGCCACGGCGTCGGCCCGGCGCAGCACGGCGATGGCCGCCAGCACCAGGACGGCTTCCGTCCCGATCCGGGCGAACCGCACGCCGCCGGCGAGCATCGGATGCATGTGGGGTCCCCGCTCATGTCCGGCACACCGGGGTCGGCGGCCTTCGGACGGAGAATCGGCCACCCCGCGCCGCATCCAAGCTTCCTGCGGGGAAAAGCAGCGGCGCCATCCTGCCCGGGTGGCCATAGCGGGGCGGTGCATAATCGCGTCTCATGAGCGACCCGCTGATCGAGAGCCGGACAGCGGCCGTCGCCGCCCGGCCCGGCGACGTGGCCCAGCGCCAGCACCTGGCCGAGCTGCTGCCGCGGGCCCACGAGCCGGCCGCGTGCCTGACGAAGCGCCGGCTGCTGTGACCGGCGACGACGCGTACCGGTCGGCCGGGCACCTGGCCGAGATCGGCCGGCCCGCGGAGGCCGAGGCGCGGCTGCGCTCGGCGCTGGCCGCCGCGCCGGACGACGCCGACCTGCTCACCCTGCTCGGCTTCGTGCTGCGCCAGCAGCGGGACTACCCGGCCGCGCTGGCCGCCTGCGAGGCCGCGCGGGCCGCCGACCCGAGCCTCGCCGACGCGCACGCCGAGCGGGCCGAGTCGCTGATCGCGCTGATCCGCGCCGCGGAGGCGGTGGCCGCGGCCGGCGAGGCGGTCCGGCTGGCCCCGCAGCGGCCCGGCGGGCACCTGGTGCTGGCCCGGGCGCTGACCACCGGCCGGCGCTTCGCCGAGGCCCGCGCCGCCGCCCGGCACGGCCTGGCGCTCGACCCGCACTCCGCCGAGGGCCTGCTCACGCTGGCCGAGGTGGAACGCGCCGCGGGTGACCGGGAGGCCGCCGAGCAGGCGGCCCGGGCCGCGCTGGCGCTCGAGCCGGGCAACGCCTACGGCCGCTGGTTGCTCGCGATGCTCGACGCCGAGCGGCTGCGCGTCGGCCGGTCGCTGCGGGCGCTGCGCGACGTGGCCCGGGAGAACCCGGCCCGGCCGGACGTCATCTCGCTGACCTGGCCGATCCGCAGCCTGCTCAGCGCGCTGCGCCGCTGGTTCGCGGCGGCGATCGTGCTGGTCGCCGCCGGCACCCTGGCGGCGGTGTGGTGGCCGCCGGCCGGGCCCGTCAGCCGGATCCTCGCCGGGCTCTTCGCGGCGGTGGTGGCCGGCTTCGCGGCGCGGGTGCTGATCCCGGCGGGCCGGTTGCCCTGGCGCTGCCTGCGGCTGGCGCCCGCGCTGCTGCGCCGCGCGACGCGCGCCGGGATGGTCACGGTGGCCGGCCAGGTCGCGCTGCTGATCGGGTACGCGGTGACGGGCCGGTGGTGGCTGCCGGTGCTCGCCCTCGCGGCGGTGCCGGTGCTCTACGGCCTGGGCCTGGCCGAGCTGCTCGGCGACCGGCTGGACGACCCCGGTTTCCGGCACGCGCTGCGGGCCTCCGCCCGCGAGTTCCGGGACTGGGGCGGCGAGCTGGGCCGGTGGTGGCAGGAGACCCGACGCGAGCTCCGGGAGACCTGGAACGACGACAATCCGGTGCCGCCCCGCCCCGGGCGGCCACGATGAGCCACGACCACGGGCCGCCGCCGGCCGCGTCCCGGCACACCCGGCGCATCGTCACCGCGGTGCTGGTGCCGGCCGCACTGGCCACCCTGGCCGCGCTGATCCTGCTCTGGCCCGGCGACGTGCGCGCGGCGCCGGACCCCGGCGGCGGCCAGCGGGCGCTCGGCACGGTCACCGCGGTCGCCGAGCAGGCCTGCCCGGCGGGCGCCCGGCAACAGCGCTGCGGTTCCGCCACGGTCCGGGTGAGCCAGGGCCCGGGCGCCGGCACCGAGCAGCCGGTCGACCTGCCGCAGGGACCGGGCACCAGCGCCCTGCACGTCGGCGACGGCGTGGTGCTGCTGTACCTGACGGACGCGGTGCCGGGCGGCCGGGCGTACGCGGTGGTGGACCGGCAGCGGTCGACCCCGATGATCTGGCTGATCGTGCTGGCGGTCGGGGTGATCCTGGCGTTCGGCCGCTGGCGCGGGGTGACCTCGCTGGCCGGGCTCGCGGTGAGTTTCGCGTTGCTGCTGCTCTTCGTGGTGCCGGCCATCCTGGAGGGCTCACCGCCGCTGCTGATCGCGGTGGTCGGCGCCTCGGCCATCATGTTCGCGGCCCTGTACCTGACCCACGGCGTCACCGTGCACACCTCGGTGGCGGTGGCCGGCACGCTGGCCAGCCTGGTGCTGACCGGGCTGCTGGGCGCGCTGTTCACCTCGCTGATGCAGCTCTCCGGCCTGGGCAGCGACGACAGCTCGGCGCTGGCGGTGACCAACTCCACGCTGGACCTGCGCGGCCTGCTGCTGGCCGGCATCGTGATCGGCGCGCTGGGCGTGCTGGACGACGTGACGGTCACCCAGGCGGTGACGGTGGCGGAGCTGACGCCGGGTGCGACCAGCCGCTGGGAGCTGTACCGCGGGGCGATCCGGGTGGGCCGGGCGCACGTGGCCTCGGCGGTCAACACGATCGTGCTGGCGTACGCCGGCGCGTCGCTGCCGCTGCTGCTGCTGATCGCGGCCTCCCGCGCGCCCGTCTCGGAGCTGCTGACCAGCGAGTACCTGGCCCAGGAGATCCTGCGCAGCGCGGTGGGCACGATCGGCCTGGTGGCCTCGGTCCCGATCACCACGGCGCTGGCGGCGCTGGTCGCGGAGTTGCGCCCGGCCACCGCGGCGCCGGAGCCCCGGCCCGGCCGGCATGCCCGGCGCGCCTAGGACGGCGGGCGGGCGCCCGCCGTCCTGGCCCGCGGTCAGCAGTTCCGCAGCTCCGGGGACTGGTTGAGCAGCTGCCCGCGCGGGGAGACGAAGGCCCGGTAGCGGTCGCTGTCCACCGCGCCGAACCGGAACGCGGCCACCCGGTGGCAGTTCTGGAAGGCGAGCTTGGCGCCGAAGTGCCGCTCCAGGCCGCCGCGGATCGCGTCGCTGGCCAGCGCGCGCAGCAGCTCGCCGCGCTCCCGCTCGGACGGCGGCGGGATCTCGTGGTCGGCGAACTCGCCGCCGGTGCCGTCCAGATCGGACATCACCTTGCTGACCACCTGCCAGGCGTACGGCAGGGAGGTGCGGACGCAGTCGACGAACTCGGCGTCCGAGACCTCGCCGCGCTCGGCGACCGACAGCAGGTCCGGGGAGACATTGAGGGACATGGGATTTTCCTTCCGGCAAGCGGGGAACGCCACCGGGCGGGGCGCCCGGCGACAGCACCCATCTTGTTGGGAACGGTTTTCATTGTAAAGAGCGCCGCGCCGGTATCACCTGAATGATGGGCAGGGTGCCCGGCGGAGTCCGGCGACCCGGTCGCCGATCTGCGCGCCGGCTGGGACGAGCGGGATCCGGGCCAACTCCCCGACCGCCTCGCGCGGGGTTGACCGGGGGCGAGGGGGGCGGTTGGGTGGGGACTTCGACGACGACGGCCATCGCCACTGCTGAGATGGGACCGACCGGTGATCCTCGACTGGCCCGCCTGCCGCAACGCCCGGGACCTGGGTGGACTGCCCACTCAGGACGGTGGCTGGATCCGTCGCGGCGCGCTGCTGCGGTCCGGGCATCACGCGGACCTGACACCGGCCTCCGTGGCGGCGGTCCGGGCGGCCGGCGTCTCGCGGATCATCGACCTGCGGTGGCACCGCGAGGTGGCGGCCCGGCCCAGCCCGTTCGCCGCCGACCCGGTCTACACGCACCTCCCGCTGCTCATGGACGAGATCACCTACGCGTACCCGGACGACTCGTACGGGCCCCTGCTGGACCACAACACCGAGCGCGTCGCGGCGGCGTTCCGGGCGATCGCCGAGGCGCCGCCGGGCGGGGTGCTGGTGCACTGCCACGGCGGTCGCGACCGCACCGGCGTCCTGGTCGCCCTCGCGCTCACCGTCGCCGGGGTGGGCCCCGAGGTGGTCGCCGACGACTACGCCCGCAGCGGGAACTCGCCGGCGGCGACCATGCGCAACACCCTGGCGCACGCCGAGCGCGGCTACGGCGGCGTCGAACCGTACCTGCGAAGCATCGGCATCGAGCAGCACCACCTGGACGCGGTCCGCGACCGCCTGCGCGAAGCGGTCTTCCTCACCGAGACCCGCAACGGCTGGGACGCGTTCGCCGAGGAGTACGCGGACCTGTTCCGCGGCGAGCGGGCCGCCAAGATCTGGGACCGCGCGCTGCTGAGCGGCTTCGCGGAACTGGTCCGCGCGGCGCCGGGCCCGGTCGTCGAGGTCGGCTCGGGCCCCGGCGTGGTCACCGCCCACCTGCACGGGCTGGGCCTCGACATCACCGGCATCGACCTGTCCCCGGCGATGGTGGCCGTCGCCGGCCGGGACCACCCGCAGGTCCGCTACCAGGTCGGCTCGATGACGGACCTGCACCTGCCCGACGCGTCCCTGGCCGGCCTGGTGGCCTGGTACTCGGTGATCAACGTCCCGGACGAGGCGCTGCCGGCCGTCCTCGCGGAATTCTTCCGCGTGCTGGCACCGGGAGCCCCGGCGATCCTGGCGTTCCAGGTCGGCGACGAGACCCGGGTACGCAAGAACATCAGCTTCCGCCGCCGCCGTCCGGAGGCCGTCGCCGAGTCCCTCACGGCGGCCGGGCTGGAGGTGGTGCTGCAGACGGTGCGCGAGCCGGGGCCGGGGGAGCGGTCACCGCAGGCGTACGTGCTGGCCCGCCGGCCGGCGTGACGCACGATGATCGCGATGGACACGTCGGCGTTCTGGGACCTGATGGAACGCAGCGCGCGGGAGACCGGCGGGCCGGACGAGCGAGCGGACTGGCTCACCGGGCGGCTCGCCACGCTGCCGCACACGTCGATCGAAGACTTCCAGGTCCTCCTGGACAGCCTGCGCAACCGGGTGGACACCTGGCGCATGTGGGGCGCCGCCACCTTGATCTTCCAGGGCTGGTGCTCCGACGACTCGTTCTGGTACTTCCAGCTGTGGCTGATCGGGCAGGGCCGGGAGATGTTCGAGCGGGCCGCCGCCGACCCGGACGCCCTGGCTGACGCGCCGGCCGTGCGGGCGCTCGCCGGGCGCAGCAGACGCGAGTGGAATGACGGCGAATGGCCCGGTTGGGAGAAGCTCGACTACGTCGCCGGCAAGGCGTACGGCAATGCCGACGACCTGCACAGCGCACTGCGGGCGCGGGCCCACCTGTTCCGCTCGTCGCCGGCGCCGGAGGACGACCGCACCGAGACGGACCGCCGCTACCCGAGGCTCACCGCGCTGCTCGCCGGGCCCGGCACCTGACGTCTCCGGTCGTGCCCCGATGCCGTCCGACCAGCGGACAGCCGATCACCTCAGGGGCACCGGATCGGCTGACCCGCCGCGTGCGGGCCCAACGGCCGGACATCTCGTGGACCCATGACTCTGCCTGGTGCCGGCGCCGGCCGGGCACGCTGACGGTGGGAGACGTGGCGGCCCTGTTGGACACGCGGAGGAGGATCCCATGACCATGCCGGCAGTGACGGAAGCCCTGCACCGATATGAGCTGGCCGCTGCCCACTGCCGCAGCGAAGCCGGCAAGTTCCACTCCCGAGCGGAACGGTGGGGCGCGTTGGACCTCGCCTCGGTCTACGTGGCGTCGGCGCTCGCCGGGCTTGCCGCGATCACCGCCCTGATCACCGCGCCGACCTGGATCACCGCCGGTTCGGCCGCGGCGTCGGCTGTCATCGGTGGCCTGGTCCGCAGTCTGACGCCGGCCGACCGCAAGGCGCTGCGCCTCAAGCTGTCCGCGCAGTGGGAGCGCCTCGCGTCGTCCTACGAGGACGCCGGGCTCCGCTCGGAGCAGGCGGGACGCGACATCTTCGAGGCACCCGGCGCGCAGGCGGCACAGCAGGCGCTGCAGGCCATCAAGGAGACCCTGTCCGAGGAGATCCCGGTCGCCGGTGAGGAGGAGTGGAGCAAGACGCGCCTGCCCGCTGAGTCTCCGGCCCCCGCACGGTGATCGGCTCGGCGGTGGCCGTGACCGGTCGGCTGTGCCGATCGTTGAGGATGCGGTTCACTATTGGAGCCACTACCCCTCGCAGGACCTGGATGACATCGATGGCTGGCGCAGCCGCGTGCTCGCCGGCCGGCCGGCGACCCGGCCGGTCGGTGCTGGTCGCCCTGCTCGCAGTGCTCGCCGGGCTCGCGCTTGCCGCTGCCCTCGTGCTGCTCCCGCCGCACGCCGCGGCGGGCCTGCTGACGGCCTGCTCGGCCGGGGTCGCCGTGGCGATGATCCGTGCGGTGGCCACCGGCCGGTCGGGTGGGCCGCGGTTGCGTGCGTTGCTGCTGGCCGGTGGCGTCCTGGTCACCGCCCTGGCCGGTGCGGCCGCCGGGACCGCGTTCCTGGTGGCGCCCGGCGTGCTGGTCGCCGACGTTCCGCTGCCGGCGGAGATTCCCCTGGTCAGCATCTTCTTCGTGGCGGGGCTCTTGCTGGCGGCGATTCTGCGCCCGCACCAGCGCCGCGAGCCGTTGGTGCGCCTGCGGGTCGGGCTGGACGTCGTCGGGATGACCGCCTGTCTGACCTTCCCGCCCTGGCTGTTGCTGTTCAGCGCGGGCGACCGGCACGGCGCGTCGATCACCGCGCTGGTCTTCGGTGGCGGCGCCGCCGCGGCCGCCGTGGTGGCGGGCGTGCACGCGGTCCGGCACCGGGCGGCGCTGCAGTGGTGCGGGCTCGGCGCGGCCCTGTCGCTGGTCGGGCTCACCGCGCTGGTCATCGGCATGGATCTCGCGGCCGAGCCGAACGCGGCGATCGCGGTCCTGGCGGCGGCCGTGGCGATCAACGTGGCCGCCGGTCTGCTGTGGTACGGATCGGTCCGGATCCGCCCCGACGCGCGCCCGATCCCGCCGGCGGGCAGCGACCCGTCGGCGAGCTTCCCGCTGTTCGCCCTGCCGGCGCTCGGGTCGGCGCTGGTCACGGTCCTCCACCTGATCAACGGCGGCAGCCTGGACCCGGTGTCGATCGCCCTGGGCACGACCATGATCGTGGCCGTGGCGTCCCGGGAGTGGACGTCGGCGGTCGCCCTGCGCCGGCACGCCGGTCATCTCACCGATCAGGGCAACCGGCTGCGCAGCCTGGTGTTCGGCACCGCCGACGTGGCGATCGTCCTGGACGCGGAGCTGGCTGTGCGCTGGCAGTCGCCGGCCACAGCGCTGCAGTTCGGCCTGTCCGACGAGGTGGTCCTCGGCCGGGCGGCGTCCGCGCTGGTCCATCCGGACCACGCCGACGCGGTGCACAGCTTCCTGGCCGCCCAGCTCGTCGCGGGCTCGAGCGCCGCCGGCCGGGGTTTCCCGGTCCGTCTCCGTGACGGTTACGGCCGGTGGCGGGAGACCGAGTGGACGACCAGCGGGGCGGACCCGGCCGAGCCGGGCCGGACCCTGGTGGTGCACATCCGCGACGTCAGCAACCTTCGCGACCTGGAACAGGCGCTGCGCGAGGCGACCCACCTCGACCAGCAGACCAGCCTGGCGAACCGCCAGGGCCTGCGCCGGGCGGCCGAGCTGATCCCGGACGCGGGCGCGATGATCGTCATCGAGCTGGGTGGGCTGACCGCGGTCGGCGACGTGCACGGGTCGGACCTCGCCGAGGTGGTCGTGGTGGAGGCCGCGCGCCGGCTGCGGACCCGGTTGGACCCCGTCGACATCCCGGCCCGGCTGAGCGAGACCCGTTTCGCGGTGCTGACCCGCTCCGGCGCGGTGCATGCCCACCTGCTCGCCAGCCAGTTGCTCAACGCGCTGACCAGCCCCTACACCGCGGCCGGCACGGTGTCCCACGTGTTCGGGTGGGCCGGTCTGGCCGACGTCACCCCGGAGGCCACCCTCGACGAGGCGATCCGCCGGGCAGCCCTCGCCCTGCGGTCCGCGCGGGCCGGCCCGCCGGGCGCCGTGGAGTGGTACGACGAGGAGATGGAGTCCCGCCTGCTGCGCCGGTCCACCCTGGAACAGGACCTGCCCGGTGCGGTCTCCCGCGGTGAGCTCGACCTGAGCTACCAGCCGGTCGTCGAGCTGCCGACCGGGCGCCCGGTCGGTGTCGAGGCGCTGCTGGTCTGGCGGCATCCGACGCTCGGCGCGGTGCCGGAGAGCGAGCTGCTGCCGCTGGCCGAGGAACTGGGCCTGCTCACCCAGGTCGGCGGCTGGGCGCTGCACGAGTCCTGCCGGCGGTTCGTCGACTGGCGCCGGCGGCACGAGTCGCTCTGGCTGGCCGTCAACGTCCGCCCGCTGGAGCTGCTCGATCCCGCTTTCCAGGCGAGCCTGCAGACCGTCCTCGAGGTCTACCGGATTCCGCCGCCGGCGCTGGTCCTCGAGATCGCCGAGCAGGACCTGCTCCAGGTGCCCGACGCCCAGCAGCAGCCGGCGGTCGAGGAGCTGGCCGCGCAGCTCGGCCGGCTCCGCGCCCAGGGCATGCGCGTCGCGGTCGACCACTTCGGCGCCGGCCCGACCTCGTTGAGCCGGCTGCGGATCCTCCCGCTCGACCTGCTGAAGATCGACCGGGACGTGTTCGGGCGACCGGCCGACGCGGTCCGTCAGATCGGCGCGGTCATGGACGTCACCGTGGCGCTGGGCCGGCGGCTCGGTCTTGAGGTGCTCGCCCACGGGCTCCAGACCACCGAGGACCTCGACACCGTGCAGGCGGCCGGGTGCCGGCTCGGCCAGGGGGACCTGCTGGGCCGGCCGATGCCGGCCGAACACCTCGAAGCGGTGCTGGAGCAGCACCGCGACGCACCCCGCCGCCACGGCTGACCCGGCCGCCGCGGGGGATCGCCGGCCCCGTCATGACGACGACGTCCATTGCACCGACAGGCCGGTGGCCGCCCGCTCGGTGCGGACCTCCATGACCGTGCCCAGGATCGTCGCCCGGTCCACCACGATCGCCCGGTCGTCCAGGCCGTAGGTGACCCGGTCGGAGACGAACACGGGCGTGCCCGCCGCCACCCGCAGCAGCTCCGCCACCGGCGGGGCCAGCACCTCCGGGCGCAGCACCTCCGAGGCGCGGTGCACCACGATGCCGTGCTCGGCGATCGCCGCGTACAGGGAGGTGTCGCTCAGGTCCGTCGCGCGCAGCTCGGCGCCGACCGGGGACCGCACCCAGGAGAGCTGGTGCACCGCCGGCCGGCCGGCGAGCAGCCGGAGCCGTTCCAGGCGCAGCGCCCGGCCGGTGCCGAGGTGCGCCGCGACCCAGGCCGGCGGGCGGTGCAGGGCCTGGCCGAGGATCTCGGTGCTGACCGTACGGCCCTGCGCGCGCAGGTCCTCGGCCAGCCCGCGCAGCGAGTCCAGCCGGTAGGTGGCCCTGGGCGACGCGACGAACGTGCCCCGGCCCGGCTGCTGGGAGAGCAGCCCGTCGTCCTCCAGCCGCCGCAGGGCCTGCCGCAGCGTCACGAGCGTCACCCCGTACGCGGCGCTGAGCTCCTTCTGCGGCGGCAGCGCGGAGCCCGGCGGCAGCTCGCCCGCGCGGATCTTCGCGGTCAGGTCAGCCGCGATGACCTGATACTTCGGCGTGCGGCGTTCCAGGAGACACCCCCAGGTCGATTGCGGCGCGGAAGGCCGCGACGTCGGCGCCGAGCGCGGCGGCCGTGGCTCCGTCGAGAACCCTACGCATCAGCGCCGACGCGATCACCGCACCGTCCCCGGCGCGTCCCGCCTCGGCCGCCTGCGCCGGGGTCGACACCCCGAAGCCGATCAGCACCGGCAGGTCGGTGACCGCCTTGACCCGCCTCGCGAGCGTCCCGGCCGAGGCGGCCAGCGTGGCGCGTTCGCCGGTGGTGCCCATGACGCTGACCGCGTACACAAAACCGCGGCTGCGGGCGCCGATCTCCCGCAGCCGGTCGTCCGGGGTGGCCGGCGCGGCCAGCAGGACCAGGTCGAGGCCGGCGGCGGCCGCCTCGGCCTCGAGCCCGGCCGACTCGTCGAGCGGCAGGTCGGGCACGATCAGGCCGGCGACCCCGGCGGCGGCGAGCGCGGCGGTCCCGGTCCGCAGGATGATGTTCGCGTACGTCATGACGACCACCGGCACCCGCAACGGCGTCGCCGCGAGGTCGGCGAGGATCGAGTCCACCGTGGCGCCGCGGGCCAGCGCCCGGTCCGACGCCTCCTGAATGGTCGGCCCGTCCAGCATCGGGTCGGAGAACGGCAGCCCGACCTCCACCGCGTCCGCCCCCGCCTGCTGGTACGCGAGCAGGAAGTCGGTCCAGTCCGGGGTGATGCCGCCGGTCACGTACGGCACGAGCAGCGGGCGCCGGGTGAGCTTCATCGCAGACCTTCCATGATCTGGTGCATGTCCTTGTCGCCGCGGCCCGACAGGGTCAGCAGCACGGTCGAGCCGGTCGGCAGCTCGGGTGTCCCGGCCGCGCGCAGCACCCACGCCACCGCGTGCGCCGATTCGAGCGCGCAGATGATCCCCTCCCGTTCGGCGAGGCGGCGCACCGCGACCAGCACCTCGTCGTCGGTGACGGTCACGTACCGGGCCCGGCCCAGCCCGCTCAGGTGCGCGTGCTCGGGACCGACGCCCGGGTAGTCCAGCCCGGCCGCGATCGAGTGGGCCTCGGCGACCTGGCCGTACCGGTCCTGCAGCACCAGCGAGCGCGAGCCGTGCAGCACACCCGGCTCGCCGGCCGACACCGCCGCCCCGCCCGCGGCCTCCACGCCGATCAGCCGCGCCGCGGTGTCGACGAAGCCCGCGAACGTGCCGGCCGCGTTGGAGCCGCCGCCCACGCAGGCGACCACCACGTCGGGGACCGCGGCGCACTGCGCGCGCGCCTCCTCGCCGATCACCCGCTGGAATTCCCGGACCATCCACGGGTACGGGTGCGGCCCGGCGACCGACCCGAGGCAGAAGTGGGTGTCGTCGACGGCCGAGACCCACGCCCGCATGGCCTCGTTGGTGGCGTCCTTGAGGGTCCGGCTGCCGCTGGTCACCGGGACGACCTCGGCGCCGAGCAGGTTCATCCGGAACACGTTGAGCGCCTGCCGCTCGATGTCGCGCTCGCCCATGTAGACGGTGGCGCGCAGCCCGAACAGCGCCGCCGCGGTGGCCGTGGCGACGCCGTGCTGGCCGGCCCCGGTCTCCGCGATCAGCCGGGTCTTGCCCATCCGCCGGGCCAGCAGCGCCTGGCCGAGCACATTGTTGATCTTGTGGGACCCGGTGTGCGCCAGGTCCTCGCGCTTGAGCAGCAGCGTGATGCCCAGCTCGGCGGAGAGGTTGCGCGCGGCGGTCAGCGCGGTGGGGCGCCCGGCGTAGGTGCGGCGGTGGCCGTCCAGCTCGGCCCGGAACGCCGGATCGGCCCAGGCCTGCCGGAACGCGTGCTCCAGGGCCAGGCAGGCGGGGATCAGGGACTCGGGGACGTATCTGCCGCCGTAGGAGCCGAACCGCCCGTCGGCGCCGGGCGGGTGCATGGCCACGGTCATAGTGGACCTCCAAAGTTCTATAACTCTTGGCCGAGTGTGTCACAACTTACCGCAGAGTTCTAGAACTTTAAAACGGTTGTCCCGCGGGTCACCGGGGGCTTGGCTGGTGCTCGTGATCGAGTCCTACTTTGTCTGCGCGACGCCGCGCACGGGCAGCTCCCTGCTCCTGGGCCTGCTGGAGTCCACCGGGCTGGCCGGCCGGCCCGAGGCGTACTTCCGGGAGCCGGACGAGCAGCGGTGGGCCGACCGGTGGGGCATCAACGGCCCGGACGACTATCCGGCCTTCGTGCGGGCGGCGCGGGCGGCAGGCACCACCCCGAACGGCGTCTTCGGCGCGAAGCTGATGTGGGGCACCCTCGACGAGGTGGTGGCCAAGCTGGCGCCGGGCACCGCGGGCGCGGACCTGGCGGTGCTGGAATCGACGTTCGGCGCGTCCCGCTTCGTGTACCTGTGGCGCGAGGACGTGCTGGCCCAGGCGGTGTCCTGGCTGCGCGCGGAGCAGACCCGGACGTGGTGGACCGGCGACCCCGGCGGCACGGGCGGCCGGCCGCGGTACGACGCCGACGCCATCACCGGGCTGCTCGCCACCATCGCCGGGCACAACGCGGCGTGGCGCGCCTGGTTCGACCGGTACGGCGTCACCCCGTACGAGATCACGTATGAGCGCCTCACCGCGGACCTGGCCGGCGGCACCCGCGGGATCCTCGCCCACCTGGGCCTCGACCCGGCCGCGGGCCGGCCGGTCCGGCCCCGCCACCGGCGCCAGGCCGACCGGCTCAACGAGGACTGGGTCCGTCGTTACCGGGCGGAAGCCGCCCGGTAACGCCTCAGAGCAGCTCGGCGTCGTGCACCAGGAGCGCGACCTGGACCCGGTTGTTCAGGCCGAGCTTGGCCAGCACCCGCGACACGTGCCCCTTGACCGTCGGCAGGCTCATCACCAGCTCGGTGCCGATCTCCGCGTTCGACCAGCCCCGGCCCAGCGCCAGCGCCACCTCACGCTCCCGCTCGGTCAGCGCCGTCAGCCGGGCCCGGGCGCGGTCGCGGCGCGGGCCGGCCGCGGGATCCGCGACGTGGTCGATCAGCTGCCGGATCACCGCCGGCGACAGCGTGGCCGAGCCGCCGGCCACCGCCCGCACCGCCTCGATGATGTCCCGCGGCGGGGTGTCCTTGAGCAGGAAGCCGCTGGCCCCGGCCCGCAGCGCGTCCAGCACGTGCTCGTCGGCGTGGAACGTGGTCAGCACGATCACCTGCGGCGGCGCCGGCCGGGCCCGCAGCCGCCGGGTGGCGGCCAGCCCGTCCACCTTCGGCATCCGGATGTCCATCAGCACCACGTCGGGCCAGTGCGCGTCGGCCAGCGCGGCGGCCTGCGCGCCGTCGGCGGCCTCGGCGACGACCTCGATGTCCGGCGACCCGCCGAGCAGGATCCGCAGCCCGGCCCGCACCAGCGGATCGTCGTCCACGATCGCCAGCCGGATCGGCCGCCCCCGGCCCCCATCCACGGTCACCACGCCCTGCCGCCCGAGCCGCCGCCCGAGCCGCCGCCCGAGCCGCCGCCCGAGCAGCCGGCCGAGCCGCCGGCCGGGTCGCCGCCCGGGTCGCCGGGTGGGCGGGTCAGGCCGGCCATGGCAGGCGGGCTTCCAGGCGGAACTCGTCGCCGTGCGGGCCGTACTCCACGACCCCGCCGGCCAGCGCCGCCCGCTCGGTCACCCCGATCAGGCCCACCCCCGCGCCCGGCACCGCGGGCCCGGCGGCCGGCGCCCGGCCCGGGTTCGTGATCCGGATGCGCAGCTCGGCGCCGGGCGCGCCGTCCAGCAGCACCCGCACCGCCGTCCCCGGCGCGTGCTTGCGCGCGTTGGTCAGCCCCTCCTGCACGATCCGGTACGCCGTCCGCCCCAGCACCACCGACGGCCCCGCCGCCGGCACCGCGCACGTGCAGCTCACCGTCATGCCCATCGCCCGGGCGCTGTCCACCAGGTCCGGCAGGTCCGCCAGGCCGGGCTGCGGCGGTTCCGGGCGGCCCACCGTGCCCTCCCGCAGCACCCCGATCACCCCGCGCAACTCCTCCAGGGCCTCGTGGGCGCTGGCCCGGATCGCCCCCGCCGCGATCGCCACCTCCTCCGGCCGGGCGTCCGTGCGCACCTCCAGCGCCCCGGCGTGCAGGCTGACCAGCGACATCCGGTGGGCCAGCACGTCGTGCATCTCCCGGGCGATCCGGGCCCGCTCGGTCAGCCGGGCCTGGTCGACCCGCATGCCCTGCTCAGCCTCCAGCCGGGCGGCGTGCTCGCGCAGCGACCCGGTCAGCCGCCGGTACGCCCGCACGAACATCCCCCACCCCAGCGCCCCGGCAGCGGTCACCGTGCGCATCGCGAGGTCCACCCAGACCGGGAACTCCGGGTTGTCGTGCAGGACGAAGTACACCGGCACGACCAGCACGAACGCCGCGCCCAGCGCCAGCGCGACCGGGCCGCGCCGGTGGATCGCGACGGTGAACAACGCGACGATGGCCGCGCCGGTCGCCATCACCGACACCATGCTGACCGCCAGCAGGGCCACGGTGAGCCCGACCGGCCGGCGGCGGCGCAGCGGCAGCGCGGCGCAGCAGAGCACGCCGAGCGCGACGTCGGCGACCCACGGCAGCGGCGCGCCCTCCCGGGTGGCGTCACCCAGCGGCACCATCAGGGCGCCGTACATCAGCGCCACCGTGACCGCGACGGCGTCGGCCAGCCGGTCCCGGGCCGCCGACCGGCGGCTTCCCGCCGGATCGGGGACGAGCAATGTGAACACCAGGCCGGCCATCCGCCGAGCCTACGATCCGCCGGCCCGCGGGGGCACTGCCGGAAGTCACCCGCGCCCCCTACCGAAGTAGGGGTGGGTACCGGATCCGAGGTCCGATGTGCCGGGGCGGCCGCGGGCACCAGGCTCGGGGCCATGGTCAGACGGGTGGGGTGGACGGGTGCGGTGGCCGGCTGGGGGATCGTCGCGGGCTGGTGGATGCCGCGCGGGCCGCTGACGATCAACCAGGCACTGTGGTCGGTGGGGTTGAGCGTGGCGGTGGGCGCGCCGGCCGGGTGGCTGAGCCGGTCGCGGTGGTCGATGCTGGTCGCGCCGGCGATCTTCGTGGTGGCGGTGGAGCTGCTGCGGCTGCGGGTGGCCGGGCCGTCGGTGGACGCGCCGCGGGCGAGCGCCTTCGGCTTTGTCGTGCTGGTCGCCGGGCGCGGGGTGCACTGGCTGCTCTCGGTGCTGCCGATGACGCTGGCCGCGGCGTACGGCGCCGGCTACGCGCGGCGTGGCCAGGTGGCGGGGGGACGGCGGAGCCTGCGGTACGCCCGCCGGGGCGCGACCGGGTTGCTGACGGCGTTCCTGCTGCTGGTGACCGTGGCGGTGGCCGTACCGGCGCGGACGCCGGCCGTCGCGGGGGAGCGGGGCATCGCCGAGCTGAGCCGGATCGACGCGGGCGGGCACCGGCTCGGCGCGCTGATCCGGGGCGCCGACCGGACCGCGCCGGTGCTGCTGTTCGTGCCCGGGGCGCCCGGCGGGTCCGAGCTGGGCGCCGCCCGCCGGCACCTGGCGCAGCTGGAACGCCGGTTCGTGGTGGTGACCCTGGACCGGCGCGGCGGCGGCTCGTCCTATCCCGCGCTGGACCCGACCGCGACCGTGACGCTGGAGACCGCGGTCGACGACGTCGTCGCGGTGACCGAGGCGCTGCGCCGCCGCTTCCACCAGGACAAGATCTATCTGCTCGGGCACTCCGGCGGCTCGATCCTCGGCGTGCTGGCGGTGCAGCGGCGGCCCGAGCTGTACCGGGCGTACGTCGGCACCGGGCAGGCGGTCGACCTCACCGCCGGCGACCGGATCTTCTACGCCGACATCCTGGCCTGGGCGCGGGCCACCGGCCGGGACGCGCTCGCCCGCACGCTCACCGCACAGGGCCCGCCGCCGTACCGCGACGTGTACGCCTACGAGCCGATCATGCTGTACGAGAACGAGGTCTACGACTACGACCACACCGGCAACGCCGAGGGTGCCGGCGACCCCTTCGCCGGCCTCGGCGCCTCCGAGTCCACCCTGCTGCAGAAGGTGCACACGCTCAACGCCGTGCTGGACACCTGGAGCGTGCTCTACCCGGACATGCGGGACGTGGACCTGCGCGCGGACGTGCCGCGGCTGGAGGTGCCCGTCTACTTCGTCCAGGGCGCGCACGAGATGCGCGGCCTGGCCGACCTCTTCACCCCCTGGTACCAGGCGCTGCGGGCACCCGCCAAGCAGCTGACCGTGGTGCCGACCGGCGGCCACCGGGCGTTCCTGGAGCAGCCGGACCTCTTCGCCGGCGTCATGGACCGGGTGCTCACGCAGACGGGGGGAGCACCCGGTAGGTGATGTGGGTGACGAGCGACGCCGAGCGGCCGGAGATCTGCTCCAGCGCCAGGGGCGGGATCCCGGCGAAGAGGCGCTCGCCCGCACCGAGCAGGACCGGGGCCACGTGCAGCCGCAGCTCGTTGATGAGGCCGGCGGCCAGGGCCTGGTGCACGGTGGAGGCGCCACCGGCGACGGCGATCCGGCCGTCGCCGGTGGCCTCGCGGGCGCGGGCGGCCGCCTCCGGCAGACCGCCGGTGACGAAGCAGAACGTGGTGCCACCCTGCATCACCAGGTCGGCGCGCGGGTGATGGGTCAGCACGAAGACCGGCTTGTGGTACGGCGGATCCGCACCCCACCAGCCGCTCCACTCCGGATCCCAGTCGCCGCGCCCGGGACCGAACATGTTGCGCCCCATGATGAACGCGTCGGCGGCGGTGATCGCCTCGAGTTCGGCGGTGTTCTCCTGCGGGGTCTCGAACATCCACCGGTGCAGCCGCTCGCCGCCCTCGCCGAGCGGGTCCGCGAGGCTCTGCCGGGGTCCGGCCACGAAGCCGTCCGCGGAGACCCCGAGATCGCAGGTCACGTACGCCATGAGCGGTGTCCTCCCAAGATCGATGCCGTGTCGTCCACGGTCCGGAGGCTACCGCCGGGCCTGCTGAGGCACGGGATGTGCCGTCCGCGGGGCGCGGCGGAACCCGGCTCGCGCGCCCGCGCGTCCAAGCCCGTACTGCCCCCGTGCGATCCCGGAGGTCCGCCATGTCCTGCCGCCCGGCCCGCCCGTCGTGGACGCTGCTCAGCTCCGCCGTCCTGCTCGGCTCGTTCTCCCTGCTCGCCGCCCGCGCCGTGCCCGCGTCCCGGCGCCGCGCCGACCCGCCGAGCGTCGCGGGCACCACCGTCCCCGACCTGGTCGGCCGGCACGTCCTGCTGGTCGACAAGCTCGCCGGCGACGCGGGCGTGGTGGCCGTGCTGAGCTACCGGCCCCGGGCCCGGCAGGCGCCCGGCACGGTGGTGGCGGTCCATCCCGCGGCCGGCGCGGTGGTCGGGCGGGGCAGCACGATCCAGGTCTCGGTGGCCGGCCGGCCCGGCACCGACCTCGACGACCGGATCGCCGCCGACCGCCGCCGCTTCGTCGGGCTCGGCACCGACCCGGACGGCACCCTGGTCGTGGTGGTCGCCGCCGGGGTGAACCCGGACGCCGCCGTCGCGGCCATCCGCCCGGCGCTGGCCGGCCGCAAGCACCGCGTGGTCACCTGCGACACGAGCTTCGCCGAGCTGGAGAGCGTCCGGGCCGGGGTGAGCGCCGTGCTGCTCCAGGCCGCCGGCTACACCCTGCGGGTGGATCCGGCGGCGTGCGCGGTGCGCGTCGAGGGCGACGTCACGGCGGAGGTCGCCGCCGCGCTCACCGAGCGGTACGGCCGGGCCGTCCAGCTGGCCCGCGGCAAGCGCGCCCGGCGCTCCGCGTGACTCAGCTCGTGACGTCGCGCCCGGCGAACCGGGCCCACGCCGCCGACAGGAACACCACGATGTAGGCGCCGGCCGACAGCAGCCCCGGCGTCAGCGCGCCGAACGACACCGGGTCGCGCAGCAGCTCGCCGAAGTCCTGCCAGTGCCGGGTCAGCAGGTACGGATGCAGCCAGTCCACCTGCGGGATCTGCAGCAGCACGAAACTCGCCACGGTCAGCATGGTCAGCGCGATGGTGGCGCCCATCGGCTGCTCGGTGAGCGTGGACAGGAACAGCCCGACCGCGCCCAGCGCCGACAGGCACACCCCCAGGTACAGGCAGACGCCGAGCAGCCGCAGCAGCGCCTCGCCGAAGCCGACCTGGCTGCCCGACAGCAGCGTGACGTCCCCGCCGCCGAACAGGATCAGCCCGATCACCAGCCCGGTGACCGCCACCACCAGCGGGGCCAGGAACGCGCCCGCGACGATGCCCGCGTACTTGACGGCCAGCAGCCGGATCCGGCCGACCGGCACGGTCAGCAGGTAGCGCAGCGTGCCCTGGTTCGCCTCGCCGGCGACCGCGTCGCCGGCCAGCATCGCGATCGCGATCGGCAGGAACAGGCCCAGCTCGACACCGAGCGCGGCCAGCGCCACGAAGAACCCGTTGCCGGTGATCTGGGTGAAGAAGTCCGGGCCGCCGCCGGGGCGGTCGCTGGTGTCCGGCGCGGCCACCTTCATCGCCACCGCCAGCACCACCGGTACGGCCGCCAGCGCGGCCAGCCCCACCTGGTTGCGCCGGCGGACCGCGATCAGCCGCAGTTCGGAGCGCAGGAACCGGGACGACACCCGGCGTACCGGGGTGGCGGGCACCCCGGTCACCTCAACCGCTGACATCAAAGCCTCTTCCGGTCAGGGAGACGAACACGTCCTCGAGGCTGGGTGACTCGACGGCGAACCCGCGTACCGCGATCCCGTCGTGCACCAGCGCGGCCACCACCTTCTCCGGGGCGACCGCGCCGAGCTGACCGGCGGCCTCGGCCGCGCTCTCGGCGACCTCGGTCAGGCCCAGCGTGCGCAGCACCGCGGCGGCCTGCGCCGGCTGGTCGGTCAGCACCCGGGCCCGCGGCGCCGCGTCCGAGCGCAGCTGGGCGAGCGGCTCCTGGGCGACCAGCTTGCCCCGGTGCATGACGCCGACGTGCGTGCAGACCTGCTCGACCTCGGCCAGCAGATGGGTGCTGAGCAGCACCGTCGCGCCCTCCGCGGCCAGCGACCCGACCAGCGCGCGCACCTCGCGGGTGCCCTGCGGGTCCAGGCCGTTGGTCGGCTCGTCCAGGATGAGCAGCTCCCGCGGCACCAGCAGGGCGGCCGCGATGGCCAGCCGCTGCTTCATGCCGAGCGAGTAGGTGCGGTACCGCTTGCCGGCCGCGGCGCCCAGCCCGACCCGGTCCAGCGCCCCGGCGATCCGGGCGTCGGCGGTGCGGGCCTCGGCGCTGCGGTCGGCCGCGTCGATCCGCCGCAGGTTGTCCCGCCCCGACAGGTACGGATGGAACCCGGGCCCCTCGACCAGCGCGCCGACCCGGGGGAGCACCTCGGCGGCGTGCTCGGGCATCGCCGCGCCGAGCAGCTCGTGCCGGCCGGCGCTGGCGCCGATCAGCCCGAGCAGCATCCGGATCGTGGTGGTCTTGCCCGAGCCGTTCGGGCCGAGGAAGCCGTAGACCGCTCCGCGGGGGACAGCCAGGTCGACGGTGTCCACCGCGACCTGGCTGCCGAACCGCTTGGTCAGCCCCTGAGTGGCGACCGCGAGGTCGGTCACTTCCCGGCTGCCTCGTAGAGCTTCTCCGGGGCCACCGCGCCGACGAGGATCCGGCCGTCGTCGGTGACGAGTGCGCTGAACAGGGCGCTGGTGAGCAGGTGCCCACTGCCCCAGCTGCCGCTGACCTTCGGCAGCGCGCCGATCACGGCCTCCAGCTGCCCGGCTGCCGCGCCGCCGGCCTCGCCGGACTTGGCGTCGTCACCGGTCGGCAGCTTGGCCACCAGCACCGACGTCCAGCCCGTGCCGACCACCTTGGTGCCGGCCTCGGCGGCCTGCTTCTCGGCCTCCTTGGCGGCCTCCGGCGTGATCGCCTTGTTGTGCTCCTTGGCGAGGTCCTCGGCGCTGGGCTCGGTCACCTTGGTGCCCGGGGGCGGGTTGAAGGTGAACTGCTCGGCGTCCGGCACCTCGAAGCTGACCTGCTGGAACGCCACCCGGACGGCCGGGTCGTTGGCGTCCTTGGCGTACACGTCCACGCCCAGCGGGATGTGCTGCTCCGCGTCGATGGCCAGGCGCACCTGGCCGACCAGCGAGGCGGTGTCCCGCGGCGTGAGCACCAGCTCGTACGCGTCCCGCCCGGCGACCTTGGCCGCGCCGGTCGTGGTGACCGCCGTGGTCGGGTCGATCGCGGCGAGGGCGGCGTCGGCGGCCTCCTGCGGCGTCGACGGCACACCCGAGGGCAGCGCGGTGGGCTTGCGGTCCACCTTGCCGGCCCGGTCGGCGGGGAGCTTGAAATGCGTCGCCGAGCTGTCGGCGCTGCGCCACATCCACACGTCGGAGCCGTTGCGGATCACGTCGGTCTCGCCGAGCGTGCCCATCAGCGCGATCCGGGCCTTGTCCTCGCCGGCGTACCAGACCCGTGCGGTGTTGCTGCCCGCGACCAGCTTCATGAGCTCGGCGCCGTCGGCTCCGCTGGTGACCCCCGGCAGCGCCGGCAGCCCCAGGTCGGCCGTCTGCACGACCGTGCCGGAGAAGCCGTCGACCTTGGCGTTCTGCACGTCGACCAGCAGCTGGGCCGCGCTGCGCTCGGGCAGCGAGGGGTCCGCGCTGGCGACGATCGTGCCCGCCGCGGCGCCGCCACCGATGACGACCACCGCTGCCGCGGCCGGAACCAACCAGCGCAGCGCGGGCCTTGACCTGAACACACTCACGATGAGCACCTCCCGTTGTCTGCGACCATCGTGCGCCGGGCGGCCTGTGACGCCGCTGAGAACGTCCCCTAAGGGTTGCCCCGCACATGCCAAGGTAGTGGAGTGCGGTTGCTGGTGGTGGAGGACGAGGCGCGGCTCGCGGCTGCCCTGCAGCGGGGCCTGCAGGCCGAGGGGTTCGCGGTGGACGTGACCGGCGACGGTCAGGACGGGCTGGAGATGGCCCGGCACGGCGACTACGACGCGATGATCCTCGACGTCATGCTGCCCCGGCTGTCCGGCTACCGGGTGGTGCGCCAGCTGCGGGCCGAGGAGCACTGGCTGCCGGTGCTGATGCTCTCGGCCAAGGACGGCGAGTACGACCAGGCCGACGGCCTGGACTGCGGCGCCGACGACTATCTGACCAAACCCTTCTCGTACGTGGTGCTGCTGGCCCGGTTGCGCGCGCTGCTGCGGCGGGGCACCCCGGAACGCCCGGCGGTGCTGCGCCACGGCGATCTGGAACTCGACCCGGCGCAGCGCAAGGTCACCGTGGCCGGCGCCGAGGTGGCGCTGACCGCGCGCGAGTTCGCCCTGCTGGAATACCTGCTGCGCCGTCCGGGCGAGGTCGTCTCCAAGACCGAGCTGCTCGACCACGTCTGGGACGCCGCGCTGGAGACCGCCGCGAACGCGGTCGAGGTCTACGTCGGCTACCTGCGCCGCAAGATCGGCCGGGACCGGCTGGAGACGGTCCGCGGCGCCGGTTACCGGCTGGCCGCCGTCGACGGGTCCTGAGCGGTGGCCTGGCTGCGCCGGCTGAGCCTGCGGGCGCGGCTGCTGCTCGTGTCGGTGGTGGTGCTCTTCGTCGGGCTGGCCGGCGGCGGCGTGGTGCTGGTGGCGACGATGAACTACGCGCTGCTGCGCACCGCCAACAGCGAGGCGCTGCTGACCGCCGACGAGGTCGCCAAGCTGGTGAACGCGGGCACGCTGAGCGATCCGCTGCCGGCCGCGCCGACCGTACGGGTGCAGGTCGTCGACGCCCGGGAGCGGGTGCGCGCAGTGTCCGCCGGGGCCGACCGGCTCGTGCCGATCCTCTACCCGGACGAGCTGGACGCGCTCGGCGACCGGCAGGGCCAGTTCATCCCGGGCAACCGGATCGGCTTCGAGGGCCGGGTCCGGGTGGTCGCGGTGGCGGCCGGGCCGGCGAGCGACCCGGTGCGGGTGCTGGTGGCGCGCCCGACCGCCGACCTGACCCAGAGCGTGCGGCTGCTGCGCACCACGCTGCTGATCACGTTCCCGCCGCTGGTGGCGCTGCTGGCGCTGGTGGCCTGGCGGGTGATGGGCGCGACGCTGCGCCCGGTCGAGGCGCTGCGGGCGGGCGCGGAGGAGATCACCGGCGGGACCCGCTCCGACCGGCTGCCGGTGCCGGACTCGCGCGACGAGATCCACCGGCTCGCGGTGACGCTGAACGGCATGCTGCACCGCCTCGACGCGGCCCGGGGACGCCAGCGCGCCTTCGTCGCGGACGCCGCGCACGAGCTGCGCAGCCCGCTGACCAACATGCGCACCGAGCTGGAGGTGGCGCAGCGGCTGCCGGACACCACCGACTGGCCGGCGCTCGCCGACGACCTGCTCACCGACGTGGACCGGCTCAGCCGCCTGGTCGACGACCTGCTGCTGCTGGCCCGGGCCGACGACGGCAGCACCCGGGCGCTGACCCGGCAGGCCGAGACCGTGGAGCTGGGCCAGCTGCTCGGCGAGATCGCGGCCCGCTACCCGGCCGTGCAGTACGAGCGGCCCGCGGTGCCGGTGCGCACCCGGGGTGACCGCGACGCGCTCGGCCGGGTGGTGGCGAACCTGCTGGACAACGCCGTCCGGCATGCGGCCTCGGCGGTGCGGCTCACGGTGGCGGCGGACGGCGCGTACCGGATGATCTCGGTCGCGGACGACGGGCCGGGCATCCCGGCGGCGGACCGCGAGCGGGTGTTCGACCGGTTCACCCGGCTCGACGACGCCCGGGCCCGCGACGCCGGCGGCTCGGGGCTGGGCCTGGCGATCGTCCGCGAGCTGGTCCGCCGGCACGGCGGCACGGTGCTGCTGCGCGGCACCACGCCGCCACCCGGCCTGCGCGTGGACGTCCGCCTGCCGGGCGCCTGACCCGGTGGCTCGCCGTGCCGCCACCGCACGGGTGAGGATGCCGGGATGAGGATAAGCGCCCGGGCACTCAACCGGTCCACACTGGCCCGTCAGCTGCTGCTGGCCCGGGAGCGGCTGCCGGTCCCGGAGGCGGTACGCCGCGTCGTGGCCCTGCAGGCGCAGCACGCGGCCTCGCCGTACGTGGCGCTGACCAACCGGATCGAGGACTTCGATCCCGTGGCGCTCGACGAGGCGTTCACCGGCCGGGCCGTGCTCAAGGCGACGCTGATGCGGGTCACCCTGCACGCCGTGCACGCCGGTGATTTCGCGGCGTTCCGGACGGCCGTGCAGCCGTCGGTGCGGGCGGCCCGGCTGCACCCGCGGTTCGTGGCGAACGTGCTCCCCGCCGCGGACGCCGACACCGTGGTCCCGGAGCTGCTGCTGTTCGCCGGGCAGCCGCGTACCGGGGTGGAGATGGACGGCTGGCTGCGGGACCGGCTCGGCGCCCTGCCCGAGCCGGGTGCGTGGCCGGCGCTGCGGGCGTACGCGCCGCTGCTGCACGCCCCGACCGGCGCGCCGTGGATGTTCGGCACCCGGCCGTCGTACGTCGCCTCGGGGTTGCCGGCCGTCGGCGTGGATCCGGCGGCCGCGGCGGCGGCGTTGCGGACGCTGGCCCTGCGGTACCTGGCGGGCTTCGGCCCGGCGTCGGTGGCGGACCTGGCCCAGTTCGCCTTCGTGCCCCGGTCCCGGGCGCGCGCGGCGCTGGCCGGCCTCGCCGACGGCCTGGCGCAGTTCGAGGGCCCGGACGGCGCGGTGCTGTACGACGTCCCGGGCGGCCCGCTCCCCGCCGAGGACGTCCCGGCCCCGCCCCGGCTGATGGCGATGTGGGACAGCATCCTGCTGGCGTACGCCGACCGCTCGCGGGTGCTGCCGCCGGAGTACCGCAGGCTGGTGATCCAGGCCAACGGCGACGTGCTGCCGACGCTGCTGGTCGACGGTCACGTGGCCGGCGTGTGGCGCCCGGTCGAGGACGGCATCGAGGCCAGGGCGTTCCACCGGTTGCCGGAGGAGGCCTGGGCGGGCCTGGCCGCGGAGGCCCGGACCATGACCGCGCTGGTCGCCGCCCGGGAGCCGCGGGTCTACCGCCGCTACGACCGCTGGTGGCGGCCCCTGCCGGCCGCCGAGAGCCGGGTGCTGCCGGGGTAGCGGAGATCGCCGGAACTTTTCCGGCGCGGGCACCGACCAATGACCGTGCCCGGCGCCCCGGCCGGGTCCGACGGAAGGTTCCCGATGTCCCTGTTGAAGCGTTCGGCCGCGGTGGCCGGGACGGTCGCCGCGCTCACCCTCGCCCTCGCGGTGCCCGCGTCCGCGCACGTCACGGTGAACCCGAACACTGCGGTGCAGGGTGGCTACGCCAAGGTCACGTTCCGCGTGCCGAACGAGAGCGACACCGACAGCACCACCAAGGTCGAGGTCAACCTGCCGGCCGACACACCGTTCGCCTCGGTGTCGCTCAAGCCGGTCGCCGGCTGGACCGCGGCGCCGGTGAAGTCGAAGCTGGCGAAGCCGATCGAGGCGCACGGCACCCAGCTCACCGAGGCGGTCACCAAGATCACCTGGACGGCCGCCGGGGACGCCGCGATCAAGCCGGGTCAGTTCCAGGAGTTCGACGTGTCGCTCGGCCCGCTGCCCGAGGTGCCGCAGGTGGTGTTCAAGGCGCTGCAGACGTACTCGGACGGCACGGTGGTGCGGTGGATCGACGAGCCGGCCACCGACGGCACCGAGCCGGAGAAGCCCGCCCCCGTGCTCAAGCTCACGCCGGCCGCCGCGGTCGCCGATGCCCCGGCCGCCGCCACCAGCAGCGGCGGGCCCTCGGTCACCGCCTCCGGTGCGGCCGAGCCGGACGGCAACGGGACCTGGGCCGGCCTGGTCGGCATCGGGCTGGGGCTCGCCGCGCTGGTGCTCGGCCTGCTCGCGTACCGGCGCTCGGGTCAGCCCACCGCCGCGCGGTGACCGATGAGCAGGTGACGGGTTGGGCGCTCGCCGCCGGCCGGGGCGACCCGGCCGCGGCGGCGGCGTTCGTCCGCGCCACCCAGCGGCAGCTGCGCCGGTTCCTGCACCACCTCGCCGGCCCCGCCGACCTCGACGACCTGACCCAGGAGACCTACCTGCGGGCGCTGCGCAGCCTGCCCGGTTTCGCCGGCCGGTCCAGCGCCCGCACCTGGCTCTACACCATCGCCCGGCGGGTCGCGGTGGACCACGTCCGGGCGGCGGTGGCCCGGCCGCGGCTGGCCCGGGTCGACGACTGGCAGGGCGCCGCCGACGCGGCGACCCTGGCGGACCGGCCGCGCTTCGAGGACGACCTGGCCCTGCGTGACCTGCTGGGCGGGCTGAGCGACGAGCGGCGGGAGGCCTTCGTGGCCACCCAGCTGCTGGGCCTGTCGTATGCGGAGGCGGCCGAGGTCTGCGACTGTCCGGTGGGGACGATCCGGTCCCGGGTGGCCCGGGCCCGCGAGGACCTGGTGTCCGCGCTGGCCGCCGGCGGTGTCCCGCGCCGCGGCCGCGCGCCGGGGGTGGCCGGCTGACCCGGCGGCGGGCTCAGAACGGCGCGCCGCCGTAGTCGATCTTGTTGCCGTCGGGGTCGCGGTAGCTGACCTTGCGGACGCCGTTGCCGTAGGTCTCCCGGTCGGCGGGTTCCAGCCCGCGCCCGGCGATCCCGGCGACGACCGTCTCGAGGTCGTCGACGAACAGGGTGTGCCGGGCGTGGCCGGCGTGCTCGGGCCGCTGCTCGATGAAGACCGCGCGGTGGTCGGCGAGGTCCCACACCGCCTCGGTGTCGTTCGGCAGGAACGTCGGCGGCGCGCCGAACAGCTTCTCGTACCAGGCCGTGGCGGCGGCGAGGTCGGTGACGGCGACCCCCGCGAACAGGTACAGGCTCATCCGTCGCTCCGATCGTCGTCGCGGGCGGCCAGCCGCCGCTGCCGTTTGCCGCGGGCCAGCTCGGTGGCCAGCGCGTCCAGGTGCGGCGTCCAGAACCGGCGGAACCGGTTCAGCCAGGCGTCGGCCTCGCGCAGGGCGGTGTCGTCGACCGCGTAGAGCCGGCGCGCGCCGTCCGGCCGTACGCTGGCGAAGCCGTTGTCCCGCAACACCTTGAGGTGCTGGGAGACGGCCGGCTGGGAGATGCCGAACTCGGCCCGGATGACCTCGGTGACGGCGCCGGAGGGCTGCTCGCCGTCGGCCAGCAGCTCCAGGATGCGGCGGCGGACCGGGTCGCCGAGGACATCAAAGGCGTGCACCCCCGCATTTTGTCAGCTGAGACTTATATAAGACAACTCTTAACCAACGGCGCGGGCCGGCGGCCGGCTGGCATGCTGCTGACATGCGGCTCTGCCTCGTGCCGGCGGCGCTGGTGCTGCTGGCGGGCTGTGGCGGCGGGGCGCCGGCCGCCGCACCGACCGTCCTGCCCCGGCCGTCGTTCGGCGCCTGGGCCACCCCCGGCTACCCGTCCGCGCCGGCCTCCGCCCCACCGGCGTCCTCCCGGCCGGCCCCGGCCCGGTCCTCGTCCGCATCCGCCGCGGTCAGCGGGGGGTGGGAGGTCACGGTCTACTACACCGCGGTGCAGCGCTTCCACCACGGCACGCCGGAGCGCGTGACGGGCTGCCGCGGCCTCGACTGCGCGTACGGCGATGCCGACCTGGGGGAGTATCCCGCCGACTTCGTCGCGGCGGTCCGGGACGAGGGCACCGGGCGTACCTCCGACGGCCGCTACCTGAACTGGTCCTACGACGTCGGCTACTGGCTGGACACCGCGGCCCGGGACACCGCCGGCGCGCCGCTGCGCCCGTTCGTGTCGGCCGCCGCGGACCCCGGGGTGCTGCCGCGCGGCACCGCATTCCGGATCGCCGGCTGCGGGAAGGTCGACGGCGCCGCCCCGCCCGCCGCCGTCTGCGCGGCGCTGCGCCGGGCTCACTGGCGCGTGACCGACGAGTTCACCCCCGGCCTCGGCGGCAGCAAGCACGTCGACGTCTACATCGGCGAGGAGACCGGGCCGGGCTTCACCGGCTCGGCCTGGTACCTCACGCTCACCGGCGCGTCGCTGCGGCGTGGCTGAGCGCGGTCAGGAGGCGTACCGCTTGGCCGCGCGTTCGCGGGCCCGGGCGGCCTCGATCTCGCGGTCCTTCGGCGGCGCGGTGGTGACCAGCTCGGCGAGGAGCTCCTCGGTCGCGGCCGCGACGGCGGCCACGGCCCGGTCGAACGCGGCCTGGTTGCGCTGCGACGGGTTGGTCGACCCGGCGACCTTGCGCACGTACTGCAGGGCGGCGGCGCGGACCTCGTCGGGCGTGGCCGGCGGCTCGAAGTTGTGCAGCTGGCGAATGTTTCGGCACATACCGAAAGCGTAGTCAGTGCCCTCGCCGCGGCAACCCGCCCGGCGGCCCGGATAGGTTTTCCGGGTGACCGTGGACCTCGACGAGCCGCCAACCACCGCCCCGGCCCGCCCCCGGGCCCGCCGCAGGTGGCTGTTCGCCCTGCTCATCGTGGTGCTGCTCGGGCAGATGGCGGCGGCCATGGTGGTCACCGCGGTGCAGCAGACCCCGACCATCGACGAGCCGGTGTACGTCGGCGCCGCGGTCACCTACGTCCAGCAGCACAGCCTGCGGTACAACCCGGAGCACCCGCCGCTGGGCAAGCTGATCATGGCGGCCGGGCTGGTGTTCGCGCAGCCGGAGCTCGACCCGGCGTACCGCGGCAACCAGACCGCGCTGGGCCGGCACGTGCTGTACCGGGCCGGCAACGACCCGTACGAGCTGATGTTCGCGGCCCGGCTCCCGATGATCATCCTGACGCTGCTGTTCGGGCTGGTCGTGTTCGCGTTCGCCCGCGATCTCGCCGGCCCGACCGGCGGGCTGCTGGCGCTGGCCCTGTACGCCTTCTCACCCGACGTGATCGCGCACGGCTCGCTGGCGACGCTCGACGTGCCGGCGGCGGGTTTCCTGCTCACCGCCGTCTGGCTGCTCTGGCGCGCCCGGGGTCGCCCGCTGCTCTACCTCCCGCTGGCCGGGGTGGCGCTCGGCGCGGCGCTGGCCACCCGGATGAGCGTGCTGCCCGCAGTGCCGGTGCTGGTGCTGCTGGCCTTCCTGGCGGTGAAACGGCTGCGCGGGGTGGCGGCCGCGGCCGGGTTCGCCGCCATCGCGGTCGCCGTGGTCTGGGTGGTTTACCTCGTCGTCGACCCCACCCTGCGGTTCCTCACCCCGACCGGCATGCCGGTGGTCGAGGGGCTGCGCGGGCTGGTGGTCGACCTGATGCCGTTCCCCGAGCCGTACCGGGACGGGATGCGGATCCAGTTCGGCTTCGAGGAGTTCGAGCGCAGCGGCTTCCTGTTCGGCCGCCGGTACGAGGGCTCGCTCTGGTACTACCTGCCCGCGGCGATGCTGGTGAAGACGCCGCTGGGCCTGCTGGTGCTGTGGGCGGCGGGCGCGGCGGCCATGCTGACGGTGCCCCGGCTGCGGATCGCGGCCCTGTACCTGCTGCTGCCGTCCGCGGTGCTGTTCGCCGTGGCGATGACCGGCGCCCGCGACTTCGGCACCCGGTACGCGATCTTCCTGCCGCTCTTCCTGGCCGTCGGCGCGGCGGCGGTGCCGGCGCTGCGGTGGCGCTGGGCCCACCTCACCGCGGCGGCGCTGGCGCTGTTCGTGGCGGTCAGCTCGGTGCGCACGTTCCCGTACTACCTGCCGTACTCCAACGAGGCGTTCGGCGGGCCGTCGCAGACCCACCTGCGGCTGCACGACTCGAACGTCGACTGGGGCCAGGACCTGGGCCGGCTCGCCGACCGGCTGCGCGAACGGTACCCCGGCCAGCCGGTCTGGCTGGTGTACAAGGGCGCCGGCCTGCCCGCCGAGTACGGCATCACGGCTGCGAACCCGCTCAAGGTGCCGCCGGGCGACGTGCACGGGCTGCTCGTGGTCTCCGACAGTGCGGTCGCCAAGGCCACCGGCCGGCTGAAGACCCTGCTGAGCACCAGCGGCGAGCCGGTCGACGAGGTCGGCCACTCGATCAGCATCTACCGCCGCCCCTGAAGCCGAGCCTCAGCCGGCCGTGGGATCCAGCCGGAACTTGCCGTTGTCCGCCCGCAGCAGCAGGAACTTCGGGGTGTTGCGGGTGCCGTCGGTGTTGAAGCTCAGCGGGCCGCTCATCGCTTGCAGCTTCGTCGTGGCGATCGCCTTGCGGACCGCCTCCCGGTCGGTGCTGCCGGCCCGCTTGATCGCGTCGAGCGCGACGTTCACCGCGTCGTACGCCTCGACCGTCGACGGGCCCGGCGCCGTGCCGAACGCCGCCTGGTAGCGCTGCGACCAGTCCGCCAGCTCGGGCAGGAACTCCGGGAAGATCAGGGCGGTGCCGTACACCTCGCGTGACTGCGCCGCGGTCAGGCCGGCCAGCAGGGGGCCGTCGGTCGCGCCGTCCCCGACGACGATCCGGCCGGTGAAGCCCGCGTCGCGCAGGTCCTTGATGAGCTGGTTGGCCTCGGCGTAGTAGCCGGTGAAGTAGACGACGTCGGTCCGGTCGGCCAGCACCGAACGGGCGATCCGGGCGTAGCTCTTCGCACCCTGGCTCAGCTCGAACTCGCCGGTCACCGCCAGGTCGCCGGTGCGCCGGGCGGCGGCCGCCGCCGACTCGGCCAGCGTGACCGGGAAGCTGGTGCCGTCGTGCACCACCGCGAGCCGGGCGCCGCCGACCCGCTTCATCCAGGCCACCGCGAAGTCCGCCTCCGCGATGACCGTGCCGCAGATCAGGAAGACGCTGTCGTACCTGGGCGCGAGCAGGTCGGTCGAGGTGGACTGCGCCACGATCATCGGCACCCCGGCGGACCGGAAGATCTTCAGGGTGGGCACGGTGGCGCTGCTGCAGTAGCCGCCGACCGAGGCCACCACGTCCTTGCCGACCAGCGTCCGGGCGGCGGTCACCGCGGTGCCGGGGTCGCAGGCGTCGTCCTTGACGATCAGCTCGACCTGCCGGCCCAGCACGCCGCCGGCCGCGTTGGCCTCGCGGACCGCCAGCTGGGCGGCGTTGACCATGGCCTCGCCGGAGGGGCTGCTGCGGCCGGTGAGGGGGACGAGCGTGCCGAGCCGGATCGTGCCGGCGGACGCCGCGGGCGGGCTCGCGGACGTCTGCCCGCTCCCGCCGCAGCCGGCCAGGGCGGCCAGCACGACCGCCACGACGACGCCGGAAAGCAGCTGTCGGCTGCGCATGCGACCACACCCCGTCCCTGTCCTCATGGATCCCATCGGTACCGGGCGCGGGCACCTGAGCCCGTTCGCCTTCACCGGCGCGCCACGCTGCCGAATAGAGCGCCGTGATCAGGCGCATCCGGGGACGCAGTGTCGCGATGACGGCTGCCCTCGCGGCGGTGCTGCTCGCGCTCGCCGGGTACGTCATCCAGGGCACCGTGCACACCACCCGGGCCACCGAGCAGCAGAGCCACGCGCTGGTCGTGGACTCGCTGTTCTCCGAGGCGCGGATCGCGATCGCGATGCAGGAGGTGAACCTGCGGCACTACCAGGTCGAACCCTCCGTCGCCGTGCGGCAGCGCTTCGACCAGGTCGCGCGCACCGCGAACGACACCCTGGCGCAGATCGCCACCGACGACTCCGGGCAGGCCCGGGCCGACGCGCTGCGGTTGCGCGACGAGCAGGCCGCGTACCAGGTCCTCGCGGAGCGGTTGCTCGCGATGATCGCGGACAGCGACCCCGGGCACGCCCAGCTCGACCGGCTGGAGGTGACGCCGGCCTTCTACACGCTGCAGGACGACGTGGACGTGGTGTCCCGGGCTTACCACGACGCCGCGCAGGCGCAGGTCGCCGCGCTGCGCCGGACCCAGTTGCGGCTGCTCGTCGGCACCTCGGTCGGCTTCGGCGTCGGGCTGACCCTGGTCGGCATGATCCTGCGCCTGGTGCTGAGCTACCAGCGCCGGCTGGTCGACCAGGCCGCGGCGAGCCGGCACCTGGCCCTGCACGACCCGCTCACTGGCCTGCCCAACCGCACCCTGTTCGGCCAGCGGCTGCTCAGCGCCCTCGGCGGCCTGCCCGCCACCGGCGAGCATCAGGTGGCGCTGATGGTCATCGACCTCAACGGCTTCAAGGCCGTCAACGACACCCTCGGCCACCACGCCGGCGACCTGGTGCTGCTCGAGTCCGGCCGGCGGCTGGCCGACGGTGTCGGCGCCGGCGGCGTGGTGGCCCGGCTCGGCGGCGACGAGTTCGCCGTACTGCTGCCGCACGTCGCCGGGGTGACGGCCGCGACCGAGCTGGCCGACCGGCTGGTCGCGGCCCTGCGCCGGGACTTCCTGCTGGACGAGGGCCAGGCGGCGATCAGCGGCAGCCTCGGCATCGCGCTGGGCCCGCTGCACGGCGCCGGCGACGAGCTGTTCCGGCACGCCGACGCGGCGATGTACCGGGCCAAGGGCAACGGCGGCGGGGTCGCCGTCTACGACGCCGCCCAGGACGCCGAGACCCCCGACCGGATGCAGCTCTTCGCCGACCTGCGGGCGCTGCTCGACAGCGGCGACCCGGGCGGTCAGCTCCAGCTCTACTACCAGCCCCAGGTACGCCTCAGCGACGGCGTGGTCACCTCCGCCGAGGCGCTGGTCCGCTGGGCGCACCCCAGCCGCGGGCTGCTGATGCCGGGCACGTTCCTGCCGGTCGCGGAGAGCCGGGGGCTGGAGATCCGGCTGACCGACCACCTGCTGAGCCTGGCGGTCCGGCAGGCGGCCGACTGGTGGCGGGCGGGGGAGCCGTACCGGGTGGCGGTGAACGTGTCGCCGGGCTGCCTGATCGACGCCGGTTTTGTCGCCCGGTCGCTGAGCACGGTCACCGACGCCGGGCTGCCGCCGCAGCTGCTCTGCCTGGAACTGACCGAGACCAGCATCATGGCCGACCCGGAACGCGCGGTCCGCGCGCTGCACGAGATCCGCGAGCACGGCGTCAGCGTGTCCGTCGACGACTTCGGCACCGGGTTCAGCTCGCTGGCCCAGCTGCGCCGGGTGCCGGCCGACGAGCTGAAGATCGACCGTACGTTCGTCCGCGACCTGAGCCCCGGCACCCCGGACGCGGTGATGGTGCGCAGCGCGATCGACCTCGGCCACAACCTGGGGCTGTCGGTGGTGGCCGAGGGCGTCGAGGACGTGGCGGCGCTGCTGCGGCTGCGCGAGATGGACTGCGAGTACGCCCAGGGCTTCGTGCTGAGCCACCCGGTGCCCGCCGACCGGTTCCCGCAGGCCTGCCGGGACGCCGAACGGGTGGTCGCCACGGCGGCCGACGCGCTCCGGGCCTGAGCCGGGCCCGGCCCCGGAACTGCCACCGCGCTGAGCCGCGGCCCGGCGCAGGGGCAGCCCGGTGTGGCTGCGCGCTGAGCCGGGGCCCGGCGCAGGGCAGCCCGGGTCGCTACGCGGTGGGCGACGCCGCGGCCATGACCAGCGGCGCGCGGTCCCAGACCCGGTGCAGGCCGAGCGCGGTGCTCAGCTGCTTGCGGTACGCCGAGGTCATCCCGTCGGCGAGCAGGACGCCCGGCGCGTCCGTGGCGATGCCGGCGGTGCGCAGCGCCTGGACGCCGTCACCCCAGGCGCCGAGCGGCTTGGCGTGCCGGAACGCCTCCTGCAGCAGCACGGTCAGCTTGACGTCGGCCAGGTCACGGGCGCCGCCGGCGATCAGCAGCGCGTCGTACTCGACCGACCGGGTGGTCAGCAGGGTCCGCTCGATGATCTCCTTGCGCGCGCCCTTGACCAGCTCGCCGCCGTGCGACGCGATGACCCGCAGGACCGCGCCCTGGGCCGCCAGCGCCTCGCGCAGCTTGCCGATGCCGGCCAGGTCCGCCTTCGGCCCGGCGACCACCCCGACGACACGCCCGGCGATCGGCCCCGGCACGCCGGTGACCTGCGACAGCGCGGGAGACGGTACGACGTCGGTGGCCGGCGCGCCGATCGGGGCCGGCAGCCCGAGACCCTCGGCGACGGCGGCGCACAGGCCGGCGTCCACGTTCGCCAGCACCCCGAGCATGCGTTCGCGGATCTGCTGCTCGTACACCTTGCCCAGCTCGAAGGTGAAGGCCTCGATGACGTGCACCCGCTCGACCTCGCGCAGGCTGGCGTAGAACATCGCCGGCTGGCTGAAGTGGTCGCCGAAGGAGACCGGGTTGGCCCGTACCTTCGCACCTTCGACCGGGCGCGGCACGTGCACGAAGCCGCCCTCCGGCTCGCTCGCCGGCGCCGGGCCTTCGGCCCCGGCCAGGCTGTTGGGCAGGTAGGGCGCGATGCCGCGGTGCACGGCGGTCTGGTGCATGCCGTCGCGCAGGTTGTCGTTGACCGGCGCGTGCGGCCGGTTGATCGGCAGCTGCGGGAAGTTCGGCCCGCCGAGCCGGGTCAGCTGGGTGTCCAGGTACGAGAACAGCCGCGCCTGCATCAGCGGGTCGTTGGTGACCTCGATGCCGGGCACCAGGTGGCCGGTGTGGAAGGCGACCTGCTCGGTCTCGGCGTGGTAGTTGTCCGGGTTGCGGTTGAGCGTCAGCAGGCCGATCGGCTGCACCGGCGCCAGCTCCTCCGGGACGATCTTCGTGGGGTCGAGCAGGTCGATGCCCTCGAAGGTCTCCTCGGCGCTGTCCGGCATCACCTGGACGCCCAGCTCGTACTCGAGGAAGGCACCCGCGTCGATGGCGTCGGCCATGTCCCGGCGGTGGAAGTCCGGGTCGACTCCGGCGGCGATCTGCGCCTCCTCCCAGACCAATGAGTGCACACCGGCGACCGGCTTCCAGTGGAACTTCACCAGATGCGTGCCGCCGTCCGCGTCGACCAGGCGGAAGGTGTGCACCCCGAAACCCTCCATGGTCCGGTACGAGCGCGGGATGCCGCGGTCGGACATGTTCCAGAAGACGTGGTGGGTGGCCTCGGTGTGCAGCGAGACGAAGTCCCAGAAGGTGTCGTGCGCCGACTGCGCCTGCGGGATCTCCCGGTCCGGGTGCGGCTTGCCGGCGTGGATGACGTCCGGGAACTTGATGCCGTCCTGGATGAAGAACACCGGGATGTTGTTGCCGACCAGGTCGACGTTGCCCTGGTCGGTGTAGAACTTCACGGCGAAGCCACGGGTGTCGCGGACCGTGTCGGCGGAGCCCCGCGAGCCCAGGACGGTCGAGAAGCGCACGAAGACCGGGGTCTCCTTGCCCGCCTCGGCCAGGAACCCGGCCTTGGTCACCGACTTGGCACTGCCGTACGCCCGGAAGACCCCGTGCGCGGCGGCGCCGCGCGCGTGCACGACCCGCTCGGGGATACGCTCGTGGTCGAAGTGGGTGATCTTCTCCCGCAGGTGGAAGTCCTCGAGCAGCGACGGCCCGCGCGGCCCGGCCTTGAGCGAGTGATCGGTGTCGCTGAGCCGCAGCCCCTGCGCGGTCGTGAGGAACTCGCCGCTCTGCAGGCCCTGCTCCGGCGCCAGCGCCCCGGCCAGCGGGGTGGTCGACGCCGGCTCCATGGCGGCCGGGCCGGGCACTGACTTACGGGGGCGTTTTGCCATTACGGAGTCCTCGTCTCAAACGGGCGATGCTGCGTGACCCGTGCGGGATGCCCGGCGACCAACGCCCGAAACACGGACAATGATCTAATTCGGCGTCGCGACCCGGGCAGTGAAGGCAATGGCCTGCCGGGCCACCACTGCTCCGGCGGTGGTGATCGCGTTGTGCGCGGCGGCCGGCACCACACCGCAAGCGGCGTCCGCGGTCAGCCCCGCGGCCTGCCGGATCCACCGCGTCGGCGCGATCGGATCCCGCTGGCCCCGCAGGAACAGCACGGGCGCCCGCACCGACGGCAACCGCTGGTCGATCCGATGCCGCACCGACAACCGCAGGGTGGCCAGCACCCGGCGCACCCCGGCATCCCGCACATCGCCGGCGACGATCCGCGCCTGCCGAGGATCCTCCCAGACCAGATCGGCCACCCACCGCAAAGCCTGCGCGGCGGCGCTCGGCGCGGCCGGATCAACGGTCGGCCCGACCAGCACAAGGGCGGAAACCAGATCCGGCCGCCGAACAGCCAGCTCCACGGCGACCTGACAACCGAAAGAATTGGCCAGCACCCGAGCGCCGGCGATCCCTTCGGCGTCCAGCCACGAGGCGACGGCCGCACAATGCCGCCCGACGTCGTACGCCCGGGACGGCTTACCGGACAACCCGAAACCGGGCAGATCCGGCACAAGGACCGGCCCGTCATGGAGGGCGGCAGCGGTCGGCATGAGATACCGATGCGAAACAGCAAGCCCGTGCAGCAGAACCCAAGGCCAGCCGGCCCCGGCATGATCCCGGGAACGAACGTGCAGCCGCAACCCGTCGACGATGACCCAGCGGCTGACAAACCCCTGCGCGGGCTGCGGGCCGGCGTGGGCGAGGCGGCGTTGGGAAGGACTCATCCGTGCGATGCGTGGTATCACCGGCCGGACATACCCGCGAGCAGGCCGGCGAACCGCTCAGCTGGGGGTGGGGCGGTTCGATCGCTGCCTGTCCGATCGGGCGGGGTTGGTCTGTCGAGGTGGGAGGAAGGATCGGCCCGGGTCTCGCCGGCGGTCCGGGTTCGTCCATCGGTTCGGGTTTCGGTTGGGTTGGTGGCCAGATCGGCTCGGGTCTGGGTCCGGGGCTGCCCATCGGTTCGGACCTTGCGGGCGATCCGGGGCCGAGGTCCGGTCGGTGTGTGGGGGCGCTTCGGGTTGTTGCGCCGGTGCCGGTGGGACGGGGAGTTGTTGTGCCAGTTCGGCCGGTTGCCTTGCCGGTTGCCTCGCCCGCCCGCCTCGCCCGGCTGCCTCCCCAGCCCGCCTGCCTGTCTCGCCCGGCTGCCTCCCCAGCCCGCCTGCCTGTCTCGCCCGGCTGCCTCCCCAGCGCGCCTGCCTGTCTCGCCCGGCTGCCTCCCCAGCGCGCCTGCCTGTCTCGCCCGGCTGCCTCCCCAGCGCGCCTGCCTGTCTCGCCCGGCTGCCTCC
>NZ_JBITLX010000002.1:0-76787 GCF_044465625.1 Actinoplanes sp. NPDC049599 | reverse complement strand
CCCCAGCCCGCCTGCCTCCCCGCCTGCCGTCGCATCGCTTCGCTTGATGCCTGCGCCCGGTTTGCCGCCTACGCCCATGGTTGCCAGTGCCGGGCGTGACTCTTGCGTCTGGCCTGACGGTTGCGCGCGGCCTGACGTTTGCGCCCAGCTTGACGTTGCGCGCGGCCTGACGTTTGCGCCCAGCTTGACGTTGCGCGCGGCCTGACGTTTGCGCCCAGCTTGACGTTGCGCGCGGCCTGACGTTTGCGCCCGGCTTGACGTTTGCGCCCGGGCTGCCGCCTCCGCCCGGCGCTGCTGTATCCGCTCGGCTTGCCGCCTCGGCCCGGACATGCCGCGCCGGTCCGGCCTGACTTGAGCGCGATCTTTTTGTATGGGCATGCATTTACTGAGATTGTCGGCAAATAATTCCGCGCATAGGCGAGCAGGGTCGCTCGAAAATGTTTCTCAGATGGTGGGGGAGATCTCCCGTGCCTTTCCGGGTCGACTCCACCTCTCCCTTTCATATCAGTTCCCATCGGCGGTCGACGAGGTCGCCGGGATAGTCTCGGCGGGCCGGCTCCGACCGGCGTCAGTGCTTCGACGGGGATAGGGCGATGGGCTGGGTGGAGCGCTGTCGTTGACAGGAGGACGCGCGGCACCAAGGGCTCGCGGCACTTGCTGGCTATGGCCGGTTCGACCGGTCGACGTGTTGGAAGAACGGGCGCCGGTGTGGTTCCGCTGCGCGTATGTGAAGTGGTGCTTGAGGCTGGTCGGGCAGTGCGGGTCGCATGTGGCGTGGTGCCGGATGGTGGTCGGTCAGTGCCGGGCGCTCGTGGGGAAGGTGCAGGGTGCGGGCGGCCGGGGGTCGCGTGCTGGCGGGGAGGCGCCGGGCGGCCCGGGGTCGCGTGCTGGCGGGGAGGCGCCGGGCGGCCCGGGGTCGCGTGCTGGCGGGGAGGCGCCGGGCGTTGGCGGGACGGTGCAGGGGTGTTGGTGGGGCGTTGTCGGTCGGCGTGCGGTGGTGCGGGGTGTTGGTTGGGCGTTGTCGGGTCGGCGTGCGGTGGTGCGGGGTGCTGGTGGGCTGCTGCTGGGTCGGCATGCGGCGGTGCAAGGTGCTGGTCGGGCGGCGCCGGGTGTTCGTGGCGTGATGTCGGGCGCGGGTTCTGCTCGGCCGGCGGGGATTCGCACGCCCGGATCGGATGCGGGCGGTCTGCGGCAGGCTCCGGACGGCAGGCATCCTGGTTGTCCCGCAGGCGGCGCAGGCGGCGCAGGCGTTGGGCGTGCCTCTGCGTCAGCCCCCATGCGCGATGCCGCTCATGGACACGCCGGAATTCCTCCCGCTCGGCCGAGTAGTTACGGGATCTTGTTCGGTCGCGCATCGCGGACAGTTCAGCCGGTGTGAACAATTGAAGCTGTGACATGGGTCCATTATCCAGGGTCCGGGCGACAATTTCTCGCCCCCATTCGACAGTTGATCATGCCAATTCTTCGACTTCGCGAGGATGCATTTGTTCGGCGAGTCGCATGTCGCCGGACGCGCCCTGCTGTTCGTCACTTGCAGGACGGGTGACGGTGAAACTCGCAGAGGTCGGGAACCGGAGATGGGTACGCAAGAGAATCGAACTGACGGGATCGGGATCGAGGGATCGGGCCCCGTGTTGCGCGGAGCGCAGGAGGGGACCGGGGCTCGCGGAGGTCGGGGCTCGCGGAGGTCGGGGCTCGCGGAGGTCGGGGCTCGCGGAGGCCGGGACTTGCGGAGGCCGGGACTTGCGGAGGTCGAGACCTGTGGAGGCCGGGACCTGTAGATATTGGGACCCGCGGACATCGGGACTCTTCAGATTTTCGTGGCGCTCGGACCTGGTGCGCCACCCCGTCGTCCATGCCGACCGGGTTGGGCGGCCCAGGTTCGCTGAGAACACGGACCGGGCGGAAGCGTCAGCCCGGCGCGGTGGAGGGCCGGCCGGGCGGTAACTCTGCGCCCCCGACGCACTGAACACCGATCAAGGGGAAATGTCGTCCCGGGGTGCTGGACGACCGTCCGGGCGGAAGTGTCGCCGTCCGGCGCGCTGGACATGGATGGGCCGGCGGACGCGTCGTGGCCCTGCCGGCGGAACGCGAGCAGGGCCGAATCACTCCGGCCCTGCATGCTGAAACCCGGGCCGGGCAGCACCTCCGCAGTGAGGCGGGCCGATCACCGGTCAGGCGGAAGCACCGCAGTGAGGCGGGCCGATCACCGGTCAGACGGAAGCACCGCAGTGAGGCGGGTCAATCCCCGGTCAGGCAGAAGCACCGCAGTGAGACGCGCCGATCACCGGTCTGGCCAGAAGTGTCGCATTGAGACGCGCCGAGAACCGGGCTGGACAGAAGCGTCGCAGTGAGACGCGCCGAGAACCGGGCTGGACAGAAGTATCGCATTGAGACGCGCCGATCACCGGCCGGGCAGGAGCGCCATGGCCGCTGAACACGGCCGGCCATTAGCCCACGGCCCACCCCCACCCGGCGAGATACCCCCGGTATCCGTCACCCGGCTCGGGAGGTCAACCGGCGCAGGGCTTCCACCAGCCGGTCCACCTCGTTCCCCGTAGTCCCCAGCCCGAAGCTGGCCCGCAGCAGTCCCGGCACCGCCCCCGTCCCGCACCCGCCCGTCCGCGCCGACCCGGTCAGCCGTCTGGTCAGTGGATGGGCGCAGAACTGCCCCGCCCGGACCCCGATTCCGTGTTCCCGCCCCAGCCGCTCCGCGATCACGGCCGGGTCTTGGGTGGGCAGGGCCAGCGACACGATGCCGACCCGTGGCTGCCGGTCGCCGAACACGCTGACCGGCACCACTGCGGGCACCCCCGCCAGCCCTTCACGCAAGCGGGCCAGCAGGTCCTGTTCGTGGGAATGCAGCGCCCCCCGATCGGCGCCCTTCAAGGCCGCGCATACCGCCCCCAGCGCAACCGCGCCGAGCAGATTCGGCGTGCCTGCCTCGTGCCGGGCGGCGCCTTGGGCCCACCTCACATCCTCGGCGGCCGTGCCGACCTCGACGCTTGCCCCGCCCCCGCTCAGGTACGGCTCCGCGGCATCCAGCCAGTCAGCCCGACCCGCCAGCACACCCGCGCCGAACGGGGCGTACAGCTTGTGTCCCGACAGGGCCACATAGTCCGCGCCGAGGTCGTCCAGATCCACCGGACAGTGCGGCGCCAGCTGGGCCGCGTCCACCACCACCCGGGCGCCGTACGCGTGGGCCTCGTCGGCCAGGGCGCGGACCGGCCAGATCTCGCCTGTCACGTTGCTTGCGCCGGTGATCGCCAGCAGGGCAGGGCCGTGCAGTGAGCGCAGCGCCTGCCGGAGAGCCGCGACGGCGGCTTCCGGGGTGGCCGGGGTGGGCAGGCGCAGCGGGCGGCGCCAGGGCAGCAGGTTCGCGTGGTGCTCGCCGTCGAAGACGATCGTGGTGATTCCCTCGGGCAGGGAGCGGGCCAGCAGGTTGAGCGCGTCGGTGGTGTTGCGGGTGAAGATGACCGTGTCGCCCGGGCGGGTGCCCACGAAGTCGCCGACCAGGTCGCGGGCGCGTTCGTATTCCAGTGTGGACGTCTGGGAGCGGATGCCGGTGCCGCGGTGCACGCTGCCGTACCAGGGGAGCAGGTTCTGCGCGGCGTCGGCGGCGGCGCGCACGCAGGGGGCCGTCGCGGCGTAGTCGAGGTGGGCGAACGGGACCGTCGTGCCGTCGGGCAGGTCGACGGTCAGGTCGTCGCCGATCACGTCGAGGGCGGTGCGCTGCAGGGTCAGGGACATGGGATGCCTCCGCGAGGTCGGGGACCCCACCCCGGGGGCCCGCGCTTGCCCGCGTCGTGGTCGACGCCGGCCGGGTCCTCACCCGGAGCACCCCATCGCGAACACAAGGGTTGCCGGCCAGCAAGCCGGGGCTTCGCGCTGGCACTCATGACCTACCAGCACCGTAGCAGCCCGCCGGGTGCCAGGTCAGCAGGACTGTGACGGTCATGACAAGCGTGGCCTCACCCATCGGCTTTGTTGGATTGGATCGGGCGTTCGCGCGACGCCCTGGTGACCGACGCCCGGCGATGACCTTCACCGGGCGGGCTTCCGGGAGACCGCGTGGATGGTCACCGCACTCGGCCGAGCCGCGGAAGTTCAGCACGGACACGTACCAGGGCTCGGTGCCGGGCGCCTGCTGCGGCAGAGTGTCAGGGGTGGATACCGTGACCGCCCCTGACGCGCCCGGCCTGCGCGGCTGGCTGCCGAGCTATCTGCTGCTGGCCGCGATCTGGGGCACCAGCTTCCTGTTCATCAAGGTCGGCGTCCGTGAGCTGCATCCACTGTGGCTCACGTTCGCCCGGGTCGCCGCCGGCTGCGCCGTGTTGCTGGTGGTGCTCGCGGTGACCCGCGACCGGCTGCCGCGCGACGCGCGGCTGTGGGGCCATCTCGCGGTGGTGGGCGCGCTGGGCGTCTCGCTGCCCTTCACCCTCTTCGGGTACGGCGAGCAGCGCGTCTCCTCGGTGCTCGCGGGCATCTGGAACGCGGCCACACCCCTGGTCGCGCTGCCCCTGGCCGTGCTGGTGTTCCGCACCGAGGCGCTGACCCGGCGCCGGGTGGCCGGCATCGTGACCGGCTTCCTGGGCGTGCTGGTGGTGCTGGGCGTGTGGCGTGACCTCGGCGGCGCCCAGCTCACCGGCCAGCTCCTGTGCCTGGGCGCGGCGATGGGTTACGCGGTGGCCATCCCGTACCAGAAGAAGTTCATCGCCGGCCGGGCCGGCACCGGGGTGTCGATCGCGGCCGGCCAGCTGCTGATGGCCCTGGCCCAGCTGGCCGTGCTGGCGCCGCTGCTGGCCGGCGCCCCGCCGGCGCCGCAGCACCTGTCGCCGCAGGTGGCGGGGTGTGTGCTGGCGTTGGGCGCGCTCGGCACCGGGCTGGCGTTCGTGCTCAACCTGCGGGTGATCCGGGTGGCCGGCGCGAGCACCTCGGTGTCGGTGACCTACCTGATGCCGGTGGTGGCGACGGTGGTCGGGGTGCTGATCCTGGGCGAGCACCTGATCTGGAACCAGCCGGTGGGCGCGGTCGTGGTGCTGGCCGGCGTCGCGATTTCCCAGGGCCTGCTGTCCCGCCGCCGCCGGCCCGGCGACCCCGCGGTCCGGCAACCCGGGCCGGCGGGGATCGCCCGGTGACCCGCCGTCGCGGGGTCAGCTGACCTCGCGCAGCCTGCGGCGGGACGCTGCTGGTCACCGGTGCGGCCGGCGGGGTCGGGGGCCTGCTGCTGCGGCTCGCCGCGCTGCGCGGCATCCGGGCGGTACGCGACCACGGCTGGGCGCTGCCGTGGCAGGTATCACAGCCCACGAGGCGCTGCGCCGCGGGACGTTCGCCGCCGCCGTCGAGGCGTGGGCCGACGGCGGCCGGCTGACCGAGCTCGCGGCCCTGGTCGGCACGGGTCTGCCGAGCCCGCGGCTGCCGCCGGCCGAAGTGGCGCGGGCGCACGAGCTGCCGGCCGCCGGCGGCGTACGGGGCCGGTTGGTGCTGGTGCCCTGGCAAGCGTTCATCAGGGCTTCACAATGCCTACCTATTGGCTCGATAACGTGGCCGCCATGACGAGATCCGTGTACCTCACCGGTGGCCGGCCAGAAGCCGCGCGCCGCCGAGCCGAGGAAGAGGCGGTCCGGCGCCAGTTCGAGATGGACGCGGTCTGGAGCCGGATGATCGCTCCCGGCGGCCGGATCCCGGACCTGCCGCTCATCGAGGTCGACCTGGGCCCGATCCACCTGCGCCGGCTGCTCGACACCGGGCCGTTGGTGCTGGTCTTCTTCCGGTACGAGGGCTCGGCGCCCTGCGAGGAGACGCTGGTCGCCTATCAGCGCACCCTGGCGCCGGCCTGCGCCGATCTGGGCGCCCACCTGGTGGCGGTGAGCCCGCAGCGCGCCGAGCTGCTCGCGCCGGTCAAGCACCGCCACGACCTGAGCTACCTGGTGGCATCGGACCCCCGGCACACCCTCATCGACGCGTTCGGGATCGGCTACCCGGTGCCGGAGGCGCTCGGGAGCCTGGGGACGCGTCGTAACGTGCTGCCGTACCCGAGCGTGGTGGTGGCCGACCGGACCGGCACGGTCCGTTATGCCGAAGTGCACCCGTTCACCGCGGCCCGCACCCCGGCGTCGCCGATCATCGCCGCGCTGCGGCAGCAGCTCGCGCCGCTCGGCTGAGGCGCGGGCCGGGCCGTCACCCGAGGCTCCGCAGGATCGCCGCCTCCGCCGCCGCCCAGGTCGGGGTCAGCCGGACCCGGGCCGGCGGCGGGGTGCGTTGCGGTCCGAACAGATACCGGTACGGCACCACGCCGTCCAGCGCCCGGTGCACGTCCGGCTTGTCGTCGACGAAGTGGGTGATCCGCAGCTCGGCGCAGTGCACGGCCTTGTCGGGCCGCCGCAGGCAGAACCGGATGTGGTCGCGGGGGATGCCGGTCCGCGCGGCGAAGTCGTGGTGGTCGAGCCATTGCCGGGTGTGCCGCTGGACCCGTTCGCCGCACTTGGAGACCAGCCACACCTGCTCGAAGCGTGGCACGAGGCGGGCCAGCGCGTCGAACGCGCCGGGCACGGCCGGGGTCGCGAGCATGCGGGCGGTGTCCCCGCTGAAGAACTGGGTGTCGCTGCTGCCGGGGACGGTGCCCCCGCCGATGATGACCCGGCCGATGTCGACGCCGAGCCGGTGCTGCTGAGCGATGGTCATACACCTCAGCCTGGGCGCCCTGAGGCTACAGCAGAACTATCTTTACCGCCGCGGCTATAGTTTCGGGTTATGGACGAGCGGGCGGTCTCGGTGGACGCCCTGGCGTCGTTCGCCGTGTTCGCGGAGCACCTCAACTTCACCCGCGCCGCCGCCGACCTGCACATCTCCCAGCCCGCGCTGCACGTGAAGATCCGCAAGCTGGCCCAGGCCCTGGGCCGCCCGCTCTACCACCGCACCGGCCGGCGGCTGGTGCTCACCGCGGACGGCGAGGCGGTCGCCCGGTTCGCCCGTGCGCACGACGAACGGCTCGCCCACTTCCTGGCCGAGTTCGCCGGGGCGGCGCCGCGCCGTCCGGTGGTCCTCGCCGCGGGTCAGGGCGCCTACCTCTATCTGCTCGGCGACACGATCCGCGCGGTGCTGGCCGAGGCGCCCACCCGGCTCCGCCTGATCAACTGCGACCATCGGCAGATGCTGGCGGCCGTCCGCACCGGGCAGGCCCACCTCGGCGTCAGCGTGCTGGAGGTGCTGCCCGACGACCTGACCGCGGTCGAGCTGGCGACGTACCCCCAGACGCTCCTCGTGTCGGAGGGGCACCGCCTGGCCCGGCGCCGCACGGTCACGCTGCCGGACCTGGCCGGGGCGAGCCTGGTCGTCCCGCCGCGGCACCGGCCGCACCGGGTGCTGCTGGAACGGGCCCTGGCGGCGGCCGGCGCGGAGTGGACGGTGGCCGTGGAGGCCGAGGGCTGGCCGCTGATCAGCCACTTCGTCGCCCTCGGGGTGGGGCTGGCGATCGTCAACGGCTGCGTGCCGGCGCCACCCGGGCTGGTCGCCCGCCCGGTCGCGGACCTGCCCCCGGTGACCTACCACGTGGTCCACCAGCCGGCGGCGTTGACCGACCCGCGGGTCGCCGGCCTGCTGGACCGCATCCGCCCGCACCCGCGCTGAGCGGCGACCACAGTGCGTGACACCACGGCCCCCGTGAGCGCTCGGGCGGCGTGCTGGCGCTGGTGCTGTGCAGTGTCGCGCTGGCCGCGGTGGTCTGCTTTCCCAAGCACAACTGGGCGGTGGGCCCGAGCATGGAGGGGACTGTGCACCGGGTGGCGAGCGTGGTGGCCTTCCTGAGCCTGCCGGCCGGCGCGGAGGAGGCCTGGTGAAGATTTGTCCGGGCAGAGCGTCGGATCCGGGACGAGTCGTTCGTAGCACAGGTGAGAGGCGGCCGGTGCAGGCCGCCGGGACAGGGGAGTCAACGGATGACGCGGTACTTGATCTCGTTCAATGACGGCGCGATGGACCACATCCCCGCCGAGGAACTCGCCGACGTGGGCAAGGCCGCGCACGCGGTGGTCCAGGAGGCCGTGACCGCCGGCGTGTGGGTGTTCGGCGGCGGACTGGAAAGGCAGCGGGCGAGCGTGGTCGCCACGGACGGGCTGGTCACCGACGGCCCCTACCCGGAGACCAAGGAGGTCATCGGCGGGTTCGTGGTGGTCGACGTGGCCTCCCGGGAGGAGGCCTTGGCGTGGGCTGCCAAGATCGCTGCCGCGTGCCGCAGCGCGCAGGAGGTCCGGGAGCTCATGCCCGACCCCGAAATGGAGGCGATGCTCCGCCGGGCCGCCGGGTGACGGTCACCAATCCGCGGCCGCCCCCGCTACCACGTCCATTTCTGCAGCGCGGCGCCGTTGCAGGTGGCCAGCTGGATCGCCGCGCTGTTCGCCGAGGACGCCGCGGCCAGGCACATCGTGGTCTTCCCGGTCGGCCGGATGGTGCCGTCCGTGCCGAACTGCCAGGTCTGCGCGACCGTCTTGTTGCAGAGGAAGGTCCAGACCTTCTGGCCGGCCACCCAGTTGCGTGACGGCACGTCGAGGCAGTTGCCGAGGACCCGTACCGTCTTGTCGTCGGGCAGCCGGGTCAGCGCCTGCGCCTTGGTGTTGTTGCAGTTGTACGCCTGCAGGTAGGTGCGGATCGCCAGCGCGGACGACGGCAGGTCGACGCACCGGCCGGTGCTGTTCTTGACCGGGCTCAGCACCGGGTTCGGGCCCTTCGCCACCTGGACGATCTTCGCCACGGACGGCACCCCGTCGGCGTCGAAGATGAAGAGCATGTAGTAGCCGGGCGGGGCCACGCCGCCGTTCGGCGGGCCGGTGACCGTCAGCGTCGTGCCGTCGGCCGTGTACTTCAGCGGGACGTACCGCTGGCCCTGGTCCACGCCGTGGGTGACGTCGCCCAGCCCGATCAGCGCGACCTTCGACACGGTCGCGGCCTGCGGGGACGAGACCGTGAAGGCGGTGTTGACGCCCACGCTCGCCGGCGCGGTGGAGATGACCGGCCGGGTGGCGAGCTCACCGCTGCCGTCCTTGGCGTACAGGTAGGGCGGGGTGAAGTATTCGATGTTCTTCTCGAGGTAGCCGACGGTCATGCAGACGCCGCAGATGCCGCCGCCGCCCGTCATGACCCGCCCGTCCGGCAGCAGCGCGGCCGTCGAGTGGTACTGCCGGACGCGGCTCGCGCCGGCCAGCACCGTCCACTGGCCCGTCGCGGGGTCCCAGCGCTCGGCCGCCGTCGCGGCGTGGTTCAGGTCGACCAGGCCCGAGGTCGCCGCGCTGGTCATGCCGCCGGTCGCCAGCACCGAACCGTCGGCGAGCAGGGTCGCGTTGAGCTGCCGCCGCCCAACGGACATGGACCCGGTCGCGGCGACCGTCGGCGCCAGCCCGGTGTTGCTGTTCAGCACGACCGCGGTACGGGTGGGAACCTTCGCCACCCCGCCCTCGGTGATGTTGCCACCGCCCACCACGAGGGACTTGCCGATGTCGTACGGCGCGAAGCTCCCGTAGTCCCGGTTGATGCTGTCCCGCGTGCTGGTCGCCGTGATGATGCCGTTCCCGGCGGTGGTGATGGTGTAGCTCGTCGCGGTCGGGCCGATGAACCCCAGCTGGGTGTCCGGCCGCGAGCCCAGGTACGGGTAGATCCGCGCGCTGTACTTGGTGAAGCCGGTGAGCGCGCGGATGCTGCCGTTGGTCTGGTACACCTCGGCGGTCGCCGGGCCACCGCCGATGATGACTTCTTCGCCCATGGCTGTTTCCGCCACCGACGGATACCAGCGGGCGGCGGCCATGTCCTTGCCGCGGGTCCACGTCTCGGTCTGCCAGTTGAAGACGTAGGTCCGGACCGTGCCCGCGAGTTTCGCGTCGGCATTCCCGCCGGCCACCAGGATGTTGCCATTGGTGAGATGGGCGAATCCCGCGCAGAAAATGTTGGAACCCTGCAGGTCGACCCGTTTGTGCGTGTTGTCCGCCGGGTTCCACACCATCGCCCGGGTGAAGTCGTGATCAGGATAGGACTCGGCGGCTTTGTCGCCGACGGAATCCCAGATCAGCACCTTGCCGTTCGGCAGCACCGCCTCGAACACCGGGACCACGGGCGTGCCGACGACCGGGCTCCACGATCCGGACTGTCCCGGGTCGGCGGCCACGGCCGCCCCGGTGCGCGCCGTTCCGGGGCGCCGTCCGGTCTCCCGCTGGATCCGCGCCGCGTTCTGGGCGGTCCGCTCCTCGATGACCCGCATCGGCGTGCCCACCAGGTCTTCCGCCAGGTGCTCGGCGTCGTCGAGCTGGTGGGCGTGCGCCGGGGCCGGCGCCTGGGCGTGCTCGTGGACGTGCTCGTGGACGTGACCGCCGGCGGTCGCGGAGCCACCGGCGGGCGCACTGAGAACGATCATTGTGGACAGCAGTCCGGAAGCGATGAGGCCCCGACGCATATACATGCGTGAATCCTTCCCCGTGGTCGTACAGCCGCAGCCCTCGACCGTTCGCGGGATCGATTCCGCCCCGGAGCCGGTCGGCATATCGTGATCCATAAAGCGCTTCCGCCCCCGCATTCGCAGGTAGCGTGCCAGGTCCGCCGCGCCGCATGTCCCATGTGGCCGGTGCGGCCACCTTAACCCCTCGTTAAGGCGGCTTTCAATGTCGGAATGCGGCACCCTCCGGTCGATTCCGGCGCCTGGGGTCGGCGATGACTGACCGAACGGCCGACGCGCGCGCTTTGCGCAATGGGGCATTTCAGCCAGGTAAACACAATGGCGGCGCGAGACCTATTGATCCACAAGGCGGGGGACGCGGACGCCCGAGGTCGACGATCCTGGAAGAGCAAACGCGACGTCTGCCCGGCGGCGGCGACCCGATCCGGCCACCGGCTCGCTTCCAGCCAGCGGGACGACGGCTTGCCTAAACCATATTGAGCCTATAGGAATAGCAGGCCAGATCCGCCGCCCCGTGGGAGTGAACCGTGACCACCTCCGTGTCCGCACCACCGGCGCCGGCCGCCGCCGCCCCCGGCCTCGGCACGCCTGTCGCCGGGCGCCCGGCCCCGGCCACCCGCGGCGGGCGCCGGCGTCGGCTGCTGTTGCGGCTGGTCTCGCTCGTCGCGCTGTACCTGCTCTGGGAGGTAGCGGCCCGGCTGGTCCGCAACCCCACCTTCATCCCGGCCCCGGCCGCCGTGTGGCACCAGCTGGTCGTCACCTCGTCCACCCACGACGGCGTCCGCGGTTACAGCGGCCACCTGCTCGTCGAGCACCTCGGGGTGAGCCTGCGGCGGATCCTGATCGGCTCGCTCATCGGCATCGGCGGCGGGCTGGTGCTCGGCATCCTGCTGGGCGCCATCGGCTGGCTGCGGATCGTCGTCGAGCCGGTGGTCACGTTCGTCCGGGCGCTGCCGCCGCTGGCCTACTTCAGCCTGTTCATCATCTGGTTCGGCATCGACGAGACGCCCAAGCTGTGGCTGCTGTCCATCGCCGCGCTGCCGCCGGTCGCGGTGGCCACCGCCGCCGCCGTCCACGGGGCGCCGGCCGGGCTGGTCGAGGCGGCCCGGGCGCTGGGGGCGGGACGTTGGCAGACCACCCGGGACGTGGTGCTGCCGAACGCGCTGCCGGAGATCTTCACCGGCGCGCGGCTCGCGGTCGGGATCGCGTACTCCTCGGTCGTCGCGGCCGAGACCATCAACGGCGTCCCCGGCATCGGCGGGCTGATCCGCGACGCCCAGCGCTACTCCCAGACCGACGTGGTCGTGCTCGGTCTGTTCGCCATCGGCCTCTCCGGCCTGCTCATCGACGCCCTGCTGCGGACGGCCGAGAACCGGCTGATCCCGTGGCGCGGCCGTAGTTAAGAGGAACCCCAGTGAAGAAACTCCTTTCCGTTCTTGCCGTCGCCGCGCTGCTCGCGACGGCCGCCTGCGGCGACGGTGCCGCCGGCGGTGGTTCCGGCGCGGCGGACAAGAGCATCCGGATCGCGTACCAGGCCTTCCCGAGCGGCGACCTGATCGTCAAGAACCAGGGCCTGCTCGAGAAGGCGCTGCCGGACTACAAGATCACCTGGACCAAGTTCGACTCCGGCGCCAGCATCAACACCGCGTTCCTGGGCCGCAGCATCGACATCGCGGCGATCGGGTCCAGCCCGGTGGCCCGCGGGTTGTCGGCGCCGCTGAACATCCCGTACCAGGTCGCGTTCGTGCTGGACGTGGCCGGTGACAACGAGGCGCTGGTGGCCCGCAACGGCAGCGGGGTCACCGACGTGGCCGGCCTGCGCGGCAAGAAGATCGGTACGCCGTTCGCCTCCACCGCGCACTACAGCCTGCTCGCCGCGCTGAGCCAGGCCGGGGTCAAGGAAACCGAGGTGACCATCGTGGACCTCGAGCCGCAGGACATTTTCGCCGCCTGGACCCGGGGTGACCTGGACGCCGCGTACTCCTGGCTGCCGTCGCTGGACGAGCTGAAGAAGAACGGCAAGGTGCTGATCAGCAGCAAGCAGCTGGCCACCGCCGGCAAGCCGACCCTGGACCTGGGCGTGGTCAGCACCTCGTTCATCCAGGCGCACCCGGAGGCGGTCGACGCCTGGCGCAAGGTCGAGGCGCAGGCGCTGGACATCATCGCGAACGACCCGGCCGCCGCGGCCAAGGCGGTCGGCCAGGAGCTCAACCTGAGCCCGGTGGACGCGCAGCGCCAGCTCAGCCAGGGTGTCTTCCTCAAGCCCGCGGACCTGGCGTCGGACGAGTGGCTGGGCACCGAGGCCAAGGTCGGCAAGCTCGCCGGCAACCTGGTCAGCGCGTCGGAGTTCCTCAAGAGCCAGCAGAAGATCGACGCCGTGCCGGACCTGGCCACCGTGCAGAAGTCCATCTACGTCAAGGGACTGCCCGATGTCCTCGGCTGACCCGGCCGCCGTCGAGCTGGACGGGGTCGAACACGCCTACGGCGACGTGACCGCGGTCGGGCCGGTCAGCCTGAGCGTGCCCGCCGGGGAGTTCCTGGTGCTGGTCGGCGCGTCCGGCTGCGGCAAGAGCACGCTGCTGCGGCTGATCGCCGGCTTCGAGCAGCCGACCGCCGGCACGGTCCGCACCGGCGGCGCCGCGCCGGTGCCCGGGCGCGGCGCGGGGCTGGTCTTCCAGCAGCCGCGGCTGTTCCCGTGGATGACCGTCGGCGGCAACGTCGAGCTGGCGCTGCGGTACGCCGGCATCCCCGACCGCGCCGACCGGGTGCGCGACCTGCTGGCCGGCGTCGGGCTGCACGACGTCGCGCACCGGCGGACCTGGCAGATCTCCGGCGGCCAGCAGCAGCGCGTCGCCATCGCCCGGGCGCTCGCGGCGCCGAACCCGTTGCTGCTGCTCGACGAGCCGTTCGCGGCGCTGGACGCGCTGACCCGCGAGCGGCTCCAGGAGGACCTGCGGCGGGTCAGCGCCGACACCGGGCGTACCTGTGTCTTCGTGACCCACAGCGTCGACGAGGCCGTCTTCCTCGGCAGCCGGGTCGTCGTGCTCAGCGCGCGGCCCGGCCGGGTCGCGCTGGACCTGCCGATCGACCTGCCGCGCACCGGCGTCGCGCCGGACGAGCTGCGCGGGCTGCCCGGCTACGCCGCACTGCGTTCGGAGATCGGCCATGCCGTGCGCGCCGCGGCGACCATCGGAGAGGGAGTCACCGCATGACCATTACCGCTGTGCAGCTCGAGCTGGAGGCGCTCGGCCCGCACTTCGGGTCCATCGTGCACGGTCTGGACCTGGGCGCCGCGAGCGACGAGCAGATCGTCGCCGTGCGCGCCGCACTGGTCGAGCGCAAGGTGCTGTTCTTCCGCGACCAGCGCCTCGACGACGACGGCCAGGTCGAGCTCGGCCGCCGGATCGGCGAGCTCACCGCGTCGCACCCGGTGGTCGGCGGGGTCGACGCCGCGCACCCCGAGGTGTACGCATTGGACAGTGCCGACAACGGGTTCGCCGACGTGTGGCACACCGACGTCACGTTCATGCGCCGCCCGCCGCTGGGCTCGATCCTGCGCGCCGTGACGCTCCCGCCCAGCGGCGGCGACACCAACTGGGCCGATGGTCAGCTTGCCTATGACTCGCTGAGCCCCGCGGTGCGGGATCTGGTGGACGGGCTGACCGCGGTGCACGACGGCAACCGCGAGTTCGGCTACTACCTGGCCCAGCGCCGCGGCGGGCAGGGCAACGAGTGGGACGGTGAGATCGTCACCCGGCTCGACCCGGTGGAGCACCCGGTGATCCGGGTGCATCCGGAGACCGGCCGCAAGAGCGTCTTCGTCAACCCGGGCTTCACCTCGCACGTCACCGGCGTGTCCGATTTCGAGAGCCGGGCGATCCTGGACCTGCTCTACGCCCACCTGACCAAGCCGGAGCACATCGTGCGGCACCGGTGGCGGGCCGGCGACGTGGCGATGTGGGACAACCGCAGCACCTCGCACTACGCCAACCGCGACTACGGCACCGACCGCCGGGTCATGCACCGGATCACCCTGCGCGGTGACGTACCGGTGGGGCCGGCTCACCGCTGACCGGGCTCCCGGCGTCGCGGCCCGGCGTGGGCGCCGGGCCGCGCAACCGGTTCTCCGCGTACGCCGTGCCGGCCGGCACGACCGCACCACCGGCGACGACGTTCGCCGCGGTCCGCCCGTCCAACAGGAACGCGCCGACCATCGCGGCGGCCCGCGGATGCCCGTCCGGCAGGATCACGTCGAGCGGGTCGGCCGCCGCGGCGTACGGTCGCGCGGCTCCCGCCGCAGGTCGGTCTGTGCCATGCCCGCGTCCCTAGGCGGGCTCCCCGTCCGGCCGGGTGGCCCGGTAGAACACATAGCCGCCGAACCGGGCCTGGTGCCGGCCGTTCTCGGCCACCTCGGCCAGGCCGGCCTCCCGCAGGGCGGCCAGCACGAGCTCGGGGCGGCTGCCGGCCACCCGGGGATGCTGGTGCCGGCGGTTGTGCCCGGACGGCGTGCCGTCGACGTCGACGACGTGCAGTTCCCCGCCGGGGCGCAGCACCCGCCGGACCTCCCGGAGCGTCCGCAGCCGCTCGTCCTCCTCGAGGTGGTGCAGCATGAACGACGAGAGCACCCGGTCGAAGCTCGCGTCGGCGACCGGCAGCTCGTCGGCGAAGGCCTGCTCGTACCGGATCTGCAGGCCGCGCCGGGCCGCCTTGCGCCGGGCCTTGCGCAGGGCCGCCGGGTCCGGGTCGATGCCCACCGTCGCCAGCTCCGGCCGGCGCCGGCCGAGGGTGGTCAGCAGATTGCCGGTGCCGCAGCCGATCTCCAGGATCCGCCGGCTGTCCGCGCCGTCCGTGAGGTGCGCGCGGTCGAGCAGCTGCCGATAGATCCGCCCGACGCCCGCCAGGCGGGTGAACGGGTCGTAGAGCGGCAGCAGCCAGTGCCGTCCCATCGCCGGGAGGTAGTCCCGCCGGGCGCCGGCGTGCGTCTGTCCGGTCATCGTTCGCTCCTGTTCATCCGACGAAGTTCGGTCGTACTCTCAGCTTCATGCGTTCAGCGGCAAGGGACAACGGCCGATTCGTGGCGGCAGTGCGACAATCTTCGGGAGCGGTCCCGATCGGCGTGACCGGGCCGGGGGTGCCGGTCTACGGCTACGGCCGGGGCCCCGGCGTCGCGCCGGTGGCCGTCACCCGGCTGCCCGACGACGGGCCGGCCGGCCGGTTGCCGGCGGACGGCGCGCACACGCACGACTTCCTGGTGCTGTTCTACGCCCACCGGGCCGCCGGGATGGTGCGCCTCGACGGGCGCATGTGGACGGTGACCGACGGGGACCTGTTTGTCATCGCGCCCGGGCAGGTCGTGTCGTTCCCCGTCGGGCACGCGGACATCGTCAGCGACGGGTGGGTGGTGTGGTTCCCCACCGACGTGCTGCGGCCGGGCACCCCGGGGGCGCATTCCTCCTGGCGGGCGCACCCGCTGCTGTTCCCGTTCGCGCTCGGGGCCGACCGGGCCCAGCGGCTGCGCGTGCCGCCCGCCGACCGGGCCGGCTGGACCGCGCGCTTCGCGGCGCTCGACGCCGAACTGCGGGCCCGGCGCGACGGCTACCACGAGGCCGCGCTGGCGCATCTGACGCTGCTGCTGGTGGCCGCGGCCCGGCTGCCGGCCGCCGTCGCCGACCAGCTGCGGTCGTCCGACGAGCCGCTGCTCGCCGCCGTCTTCGACGTCGTCGAGCGGCGCTATCACGAGCCCATCTCGCTGGCCGACGTCGCCGCCGACCTCGCGCTCACCGCGGGGCACCTGACCACGGTGGTACGGCGCAAGACCGGCCGTACGGTGCAGCAGTGGATCACGCAGCGCCGCCTCCAGCAGGCCCGCGTGCTGCTGGCCGAGACCGACCTGACGGTGGCGGCGATCAGTCGCCAGGTCGGCTGGCCCGACGTCAGCTACTTCATCAAGCGCTTCCGGGCCGAGCACGGGACGACCCCGGCGCAGTGGCGCGCGGCCGGCCGCCGGCAAATTGTATAAGCGCTGTTATAGTTTCCCGATGACCACCCCGGACCTGCTCGACAGCAGCTACTACGGCCCGCTGTTCCGCCTGCTCGGCGACATGGACGCCGACATCGCCGGGCTGTACGCCGAGGCCGGCATCGACGGTGTCCGCACCCGTTTCGTCGGGCCGATCATCGAGCTCTCCCGCTCCGGGCCGCTGACCATCAAGGGGCTCGCCGAGCGCCGCCAGGTGTCCCACTCGGCGATGAGCCAGACCGTCGCCGCGATGCGCAAGGCGGGCCTGGTCGAGGCGGCCGCCGACAGCGACGGTCGCGCGCGCCGGGTGCAGCTCACCGCCCGGTCCCGCGAGATCGTGCCGTTCCTGCAGGCGGAGTGGCGGGCCACCGAGGCGACGGTGCTGGCGCTCGACGCCGAGCTGCCGTACCCGATCATGCGGGTGGTGGCCGACATCCGGGCCGCGCTGGCGACCCGGCCGTTCGCCCGGCGCCTGCGTGACCACCTGTGAGTCTGCTCGACTCGCTCGTCGACCTGCGACCGCTGCGGGAGAACCGGACCTTCCGCCGGCTGTGGCTGGGCACCACCGCGTCCGGGCTCGGTGGGCAGCTCGGCGGGTTCGCCGTCGTCTACTACACCTGGGAACACACCCACAGCGCCGCCATGGTCGGGCTGGTCGGGCTGGTCCGCGCCGTGCCGCTGATCGTGCTGGCGCTGGCCGGCAGCGCGTTCGCCGACCACGTCGACCGCCGGCTGCTGGCGCTGGCCTGCGCGTACGGGCAGCTCGTGATCAGCGCCGGGATGGCCGGGGTGGCCGCCACGGACGTGGGCGGCGTGCCGCTGATGCTGGTGCTCACCGGGGTCGCCTCCGGCCTGGCGGCGCTGGGCGGGCCGGCCAAGCGCACCTTCATCCCGGCCCTGCTCAGCGGCGAACGGCTCGCCGCCGGGCTGGCGCTGACCCACCTGTCGTTCCAGATCGCCATGCTGCTCGGCCCCGCGACGGCCGGCCTGATCACCGCGCAATGGGGCACGACCTGGTGTTTTGTCATCGACGCGCTGACTTTCGGCTGCGCGCTGATCGGCATCGCCGGCCTGCCCAGGGGCGTGCAGGGCGCCGCCGGGCGGCCGGGCGCGGGGGCGATCCGGGACGGGCTGCGCTTCTCCGTGCGCACCCCGGAGGTCCGCGGCGCGTTCCTCGCCGACCTGGCCGCCACCCTGCTCGCCATGCCGGTCGCCCTGTTCCCGATGATCAACGAGGAGCGCTTCGGCGGCCGGCCGGAGATCCTCGGCCTGTTCACCACGGCCGTCGCCGCCGGCGGGGTGCTCGCCTCGGTGCTGTCCGGCCTGGCCACCCGGCGCCGCCACCCCGGCACGGTGCTGCTGGCCTGCGGCGCGACCTGGGCGGTGGCGCTCGGGCTGGCCGGCCTCAGCGGGCACCTGCTGGTGGTGCTCGCGCTGCTGGCGGTGGCCGGCGGCGCGGACACCTGGGCGGTCGTGTCGCGGGGCACGGTGGTGCAGTCGTCGACGCCGGCGGCGTACCGGGGGCGGGTGGCGTCGCTGGAGCACATCGTCGGCTCGGCCGGCCCGGAGCTCGGCAACCTGCGGGCGGGCCTGGTCGCCACGGTGACCTCGGGCGGCGCGTCCCTGGCGATCGGCGGGCTGCTGGGGGTGGCGGCGACGAGCCTGCTCGCGGCGACGACACCGGCGCTGCGCCGGTTCACCGTGGACGAGCCGGTCACCGACAAGACCCACTGAACGTCCGGGCCCGGAAGGTGCTCGCGGGCCCGGACGGCTGCGTCAGCGGCCCGCGTCGCTGGGGCGGTCGCGCAGCTGGATCTCCGCGCTGTTCTGCAGGAAACTCTGCTGGCTCACCGGCACCAGCACGGCGTCGCGGTGGAAGCCCGGCAGGTCGGTGGCCCCACAGCTGATCATCGTGGCCTTGAGCTTGGCGATGGTCAGGGCCACGTTGTCGTAGAGGCTGCCCGCGTACGGCACGTACCCGTCGACGCCCTCCTCGAAGGTGAGCCGGCTCCCGCCGCCGTGCTCATAGCGCGACACGTTGCGGGCCCGGTTCGAGCCCTCGCCCCAGTACTCCTTGAAGAACTGGCCGCCGACCCGGACCCGCGGCGACGGGCTCTCGTCGAAGCGGGCGAAGTAACGGCCCAGCATCACGAAGTCGGTGCCCATGGCGAACGCGACCGCCATGTGCGCGTCGGTCAGCAACCCGCCGTCGCAGCACAGCGGCACGTACACCCCGGTCTGGAGGGCGTACGCGTCCCGCGCGGCCACCACATCGATCAGTGCCGACGCCTGCCCGCGCCCGATGCCCTTCTGGTCGCGGGTGGTGCAGATTGAGCCGCCGCCGATGCCGACCTTGACGAAGTCCGCGCCCGCCTCGGCCAGGTAGCGGAACGCCCGCCCGTCCACCACGTTGCCCGCACCGATCCGGACGTCGTCGCCGTAGGTGTCCCGGACGAACGCGAGCGTGTCGGCCTGCCAGACCGAGTAGCCGTCGGACGAGTCGATGCAGAGCAGGTCCGCGCCCGCCTCGACCAGCGCCGGGATGCGCTCGCGGTAGTCGTGGGTGTTGACGCCGGCGCCGACCCGGAACCGCTTGTCGGCGTCGATCGACTCGTTGCGGAACCGCTTGTGCAGCTCGTAGTCGCGGCGCAGCACGATCGACTGGAGCAGGCCGTCGGCGTCGACCACCGGCAGCACGTCCAGGCGGTGGTCCCAGATCAGCGTGTTCGCCTCCGACAGCGTCACCGTCGGCGGCGCGGTGACCAGCCCGGCGGCCGGGCGCATCCGGGTGGCCACCGAGCCGCCCAGGTCGTGGCGGCGCGGATGGAAGTCGTCGGTCGAGATGAGACCGACGAACCGGCCGTGCGGGCTGCCGTCGTCGGTGACCACCGCGACGTCGCGCTCGGCCGATTCCAGCAGCAGCGCGACCTCGCCCAGCGTTGCCGACGGCTTGATGTTGATGTCGGAGAAACGGAAACCGGCCTTGTGCCGCTTGACCGCCTGCACCATGGCGGCCTGCGCGGCGACCGGCTGATTCTGGTGGACGAAGCTGAGCCCGCCGCACTGGGCCAGCGCGATGGCCAGCCGCGGTGAGGACACCGCGCCCATGATCGCGCTGGTCAGCGGGGTGGCGACCCGGATGGCGGCGGGCTCACCGACGCGATGGCGCACCAATGGCGCGCCCAGGTCGACCGTGTCCGGGGTGCACGCCGCGGTGGTGAGGCCGGGGACGAGCAGGAATTCGTTGAGCGTTCGCGACACTTCGTCGAGGATCTTCACAAGGCTCCTGAGCGGTGGGTCGGGCCGAGATAAAGATCCGAACCTAACAGCCGGCCGGTGCTCAGGGGAGCGCCGCCGCTCCCTGGCCGACGCGGATACCTTTCCTGTCCACCCGGCAGGGGACCTGGGCGTTACGGGTGGCGGTGGTCCAGGGCCACGAACCGCAGGCCGCGCGCGGCGAGCGCGGGGATCACCGTGCGCAGCGCCGCGTACGTCTGCGAGCGGTCGCCGCCGCCGTCGTGGCAGAGCAGGATCTCGCCGGGCCGGGCGGACAGCAGCCGCCGGGTGATCGCCGCGACCCCGGGCCGGGACCAGTCCCGCGGGTCCTCGCTCCAGTCCAGCGGCACCATCCGGGCCCGGGCCGCGGCGCGCAGCAGCCCCGGCGACCAGTCACCGCCGGGGGAGCGGAACAGTGCCGGCGCGTACCCGGTGGTGTCGTAGATCTTCTCCTGCGCCCGGTGCAGTTCGCGGCGCATCCGGGCGGCCGGCCGCCCGGCCATTTCGGTGGGATGGCTCCAGGTGTGGTTGGCGACCTGGTGCCCGTCGCGGACCACGCTGCGGGCCACCGCCTCGTGGCCGAGCACCTGGTTGCCGATCATGCAGAACAGCGCGGGTACGTGGTGCTTGTCGAGCAACCGCAGGATCTTGGGCGTCCACACCGGATGCGGCCCGTCGTCGATGGTCAGCGCGACCGCGTCCGCGGGGAACGCGGGCCCGGGCAGCACCCGCCGGTAGTCCCTGAGCGTGTGGATCGGGTGCCGCAGCGGCCGGACCGGCGCGGGCGCGGACGGGGTGGCGGACGGCTCCGGGGCGGCGGGCCGCGGGGCGGTGGTGGCCCGGGGCGCCGGCACCGGTGCCGCCGTCGCGGAACCGGCCAGCACCAACGCCCCGGCCAGCCCGGGCCCGGCCCGCAGCAGGCGCCGGCGCGACAACGTCGGGGCCACGGACGGGATTTCCGGACGGGGACGGAAGGGCCGACGGATGATCACGGGACGGAAAGCTACCAACGCCGGACAAGCGGACCCTTGGTGACTATTCCGTCACAACACCCGTCGGCCGGCGCTCCCTCAGATGCTGGTGCACGGACCCGGTCAGCGCCGCAACTGCTCCTGCAGCGCCTGCATCAGCTCGGCGCTGGTGAACGGCTTCTCCAGCAGATAGACGTCCGCGCTCAGCGTCCCGTGGGTGGTCAGCACCGGCTGGGCGTAGCCGGACATGAACAGCACCCGGGTGTCCGGGCGCGCGGCCACCACCGCGTCGGCGATGTCCCGGCCCAGCATCCCCGGCATGATCACGTCGGTGAGCAGGACGTCGATCCGGTCCGGGTGGGCGTGGGCGAGGGTGAGGGCGGCGATGCCGTCGGCGGCGGTCAGCACCGTGTATCCGGCCCGCACCAGGATGCGTTCGGTGACCTCGCGCAGCGCGTCCTCGTCCTCGACCACCAGCACCGTGGTGCCGCTGCCGTCGACCTCGGCGGGGGAGGGCAGGGCCGGTTCCGTCGTGACCTCCTCGTCGGTGACCGGGAGCAGCACCGTGATCGTGGTGCCCAGGCCCGCCTCGGAGTAGATCTGCACCGTGCCGCCGGACTGGGTGATGATGCCGTACACGGTGGCCAGCCCGAGGCCGGTGCCCTGGCCGTTGGGCTTGGTGGTGAAGAACGGGTCGAAGGCCTTGTCGATGACGTTCTTCGGCATGCCCGTACCGGTGTCGGAGACCCGGACCCGCACGTAGCGGCCCGGGTGCAGCCCGGCCCGGCCGGCGGCGTGGTCGCTGTCGACGATCACGGCGGCGGTGTCGATGGTGAGGTGACCGCCGGCCGGCATCGCGTCGCGGGCGTTGACCGCGAGGTTGACCAGCACCTGTTCGAGCTGGCCCGGGTCGGCCATGACGGCGGGCAGCTCCGGCGCCGTCCGGGTCGCCAGCGTGATGTGCTCGCCGATCGAGCGCAGCAGCATCTGGTGCACCTCGGTGACCACGGTGTTGACGTCCAGCGGCCGGGGCCGGATCACCTCGCGGCGGGCGAAGGAGAGCAGCTGGTGGGTCAGCTCGCTGCCGCGCCGGGCGGCCCGGGCGATCTGCTCGGCGTCCTTGGCGAACGCGGTGCCCTCGCCGTCCTCGACGATGAACGCCGCGTAGTTGAGGATCACCGCCAGCAGGTTGTTGAAGTCGTGCGCGACGCCGCCGGCGAGCTGGCCCAGGCTCTCCAGCCGCTGGGTGCGCTGGAACCGGGCCTCGAGCTTCTGCTGCTCGGCCTCCGCGCGCAGCGCCTGCTGCTCGGCCTGGGCGGCGAGCCGGTCGGTGATGTCGCGGACGGCGGCCACCACGATCAGCCCGGTGCCGGTGTCCAGGGCGCTGCAGGAGATCTCCACCGGCAGGTCGCTGCCGTCGCGGTGCCGGGCGTTCCGGGTCGCCCAGCCCTGCGCGGCGGCGCCGGTGAGCATCTCGGTGTCCAGCGGGGTGGAGTCGCCGCCGGTGCGAAGCACCGCCGAGGCCGGCGGCAGGCCGTCGGGCAGCAGCCGCCGGACGGACATGTGCGTGAGGTCGTGCCGCGGGTGGCCGAACATCCGCTCCGCCTCGGCGTTGACCAGCACCACCTGGCCGGCCGCGTCGACGCCGAGCAGCGCGTCCGGCGCGGCGTCCAGGACGGCCTGCACCCGCGCCTCGGCCACCTCCCGGTCGCTGATGTCGCGGGCCGTGGTGGTGACCCCGATGATCGTGCCGGTGGCGTCCCGCAGCGGGGAGACCAGCAGCGACACCGCGATCGTCGAGCCGTCGGCGTGCCGCCGGTGGGTGCGGTAGCGGTCCATCCGGCCGCCGAGGCGGACCAGCGCGAGCACCTCGTCCTCGTCGACCTTCCGGTCCGCGGGGATGATCCGGTCCACCCGGGAGCCGACCATGGTGGCGGCGCTGTGGCCGTAGAGCTGTTCCGCGCCGGGGTTCCAGGTGAGCACCACGCCGTCGAGGTCGGTGGTGACGATGGCGTCGTGCGACGACTGGACGATGGCGGCCAGCAGCGCCCGGGCCTGCGCGGCCTCGCGGTGCGCGGTGTCGTCCCGGAGCACGGCGGTCACGTACATGTCGCCGCCGGGCGCGGTCACCGCGGCCAGCGAGACCTCCACCGGGAAGACGGTGCCGTCGCTGCGCCGGCCGCGCAGCGGCAGGCGGCGCAGCGGGGGATGGGCACTGGTGAGATAGCCGGCCCGGTGCTGCGGGTGCACGGCCCGGACCTCGTCCGGTACGAGGTCGTCAACCGACCGGCCGACCAGGCTTCCGTCCGGGTAGCCGAACATGCCGTGCGCCCGGCGGTTGGCGAGCGCGACGGTGCCGTCCGCCCGGCTGATGATCACCGCGTCCGGCGCCTCGTCGACCAGCAGACCGGTCAGGGACTCGAGTGACACACCATCCCCCCGATCCGGCTGCCCACCCGCATCCCTCAACGTAGGGTGATAAGCGGCGAAATGCATTGAGGTTGGGCGAATCGGTGGAGGGGTGGCGCCATGCAGAGCCCGGCGATCGACCCGAACCGGCCGAGCCCGGCCCGGATCTACGACTTCTGGATCGGCGGGGTGCACAACTTCGCCGCCGACCGGGCGGTCGCGGACCGCGCCGCCGAGTTGCTGCCCGAGCTGCCGGCCATCTGCCGGCAGAACCGGGCCTTCCTCGGCCGGGCCGCCCGGTACGCCGTCTGCCGTGGCGTCCGGCAGTTCCTGGACCTCGGCGCCGGCATCCCGGCGCCGGGCGATGTGCGGGAGGTCGTCCGGTCGATCCGGCCCGACGCCCGGTTCGGCCTGGTCGACCGGGAACCCACCGCCGTGCTGCACGCCACGGCGATCACCCGGGACGACCCGGACGCCGTGGCGATCCAGTACGACCTGCTGCAGAGCGGGGCGATCCTGGCGGACCCGGAGCTGCGCAAGGTGATCAACTTCGCCGAGCCGGTGTGCGTCCTGCTCGGCGCGGTGCTGCACTTCCTGCCGGACAGCCCGCAGCTGACCGCCGCCCTGCTGAACTACCGCGAGGCCGCGGCGCCGGGCAGCGTGCTGGCCGTCTCGCACGCCACCGCGAGCATCGATCCGGAGATGCTCGACCGCATCGCGGACCTCTACCGCCGCACCGGCACGGCCCTGATCATGCGGGACAGCGCCGCGCTCGCCACGCTGTTCGAGGGCTGGGAGCTGGTCGAGCCGGGCATCGTCTACGGCCCCGAATGGCAGCCCGACCCGGGCACGTCGCCGATGGCCGACGCCGCCTCCTCGGTCACCCTGGCCGGGGTGGGCGTCCGGCGGTAAGACCCGGAATAGGACTTAGATCACGACCCGATCCTTGCCTTGCCCCACGCTGCTAGCCTGGCCCCGCTCTGCCGTGGGAGGAGACCGAGGGTGCGTAAAAAGCTGGTGGCCGTTGCCACAGCAGGTGTGCTGACGCTGGGCGGCCTGACCGCCTGCACCGACGACGACAACAACAAGGCCGCCGCCGGGAAGAACGGCACCAAGGTCGGCGTCATCCTGCCCGACACCTCGACGTCGCAGCGCTGGGGCAGCGACGACCCGAAGCTGCTCAAGGCGGCCTTCGACAAGGCCGGCGTCGAGGTCGACATCCGGAACGCGCAGGGCAAGGCGGACGAGTTCATCCGCATCGCCGACTCGATGATCGAGACCGGCGCCAAGGTCCTGATGATCGTCAGCCTGGACGCGGTCAGCGGCAAGACGGTGCTCGACAAGGCCCGGGCCGCCGGGGTCAAGACCATCGACTACGACCGGCTCACCCTCAACGGCAACGCCGACTACTACGTCAGCTTCGACAACGTCAAGGTCGGCCAGCTGCAGGGCGAGGGCCTGGTGCGCTGCCTCAAGGCCAAGGGCGTGGACAACCCGCGGGTGGCCTACCTCAACGGCGCGCCGACCGACAACAACGCCACCCTGTTCCGCAGCGGCTACGACTCGGTCCTGCAGCCACGCTACGACAACGGCACCTTCCGCAAGGGCCCGGAGCAGTCGGTGCCCCGGTGGAACAACGACGAGGGCCGGTTCATCTTCGACCAGATGATCGCCGACACCGACGGCCGGATCGACGGCGTGCTGGCCGCCAACGACGGCCTCGGCAACGCGGCGATCACCGTGCTCAAGCGCCAGCGCCGCAACGGCCAGGTGCCGGTCACCGGCCAGGACGCCGAGGTGCAGGGCCTGCAGAACATCCTCGCCGGCGACCAGTGCATGACGGTCTACAAGCCGATCAAGAAGGAGGCCGACGCCGCCGCGAAGCTGGCGATCAGCCTCTTCAAGGACCAGCCCGCCAAGGCGGAGAAACGGGTGAAGGACCCGCAGTCCGGCGGCTACGTCCCGGCGGTGCTGCTGACCCCCTTGGCGATCTTCAAGAAGGACATCGAAGACGTGATCAAGGACGGCTTCGTCGACCGGAAGACGGTCTGCGCGGGCGCCTACGCCAAGCTCTGCCGGAGCAACGGCATCGACTAGCCGGCGGCACCTTCCGCCGCGGCCGGTAATCTGCATCCGCACACCGACGGCCGCGCCCCGGCCGAGGGTCGTGCGCCCGTGCGGAAGGAGCAGCCGGTGACCGAGGACGTCCAGGGACAGCGCAGCGGAGCCGCCGTGCCGGGTGCCCCGCCGCGCACCCGCCGCCGGCTGACCGCCGCGCTGGCGGTCGGCGCCACCGTCGCCGTCGCCGCCCTCGGGGTGCCGATGGCCCTGGCGGGGCAGCACCGGGCGGATCCGGCGGCCGCCGCCGTCGCCGCGACGCCCACCCCGTTCGTCGAGGGCCGGCCCCCGTCACTCCCGCCGCGGGCGGAGCAGCCCGAGCCCGGCCCGCCGCCGACGGGCGCGGCCGGGGTGAAGGGCATGCCGGCCGAGGACGGCTGCCCGGTGCACGCGTCGCGGCTGCTCACCGCCCTGCGCGCCAGCGACCTCCACCAGCGCCTCGCGGCATCCGCGGAGCCCGAGGAGCTCGCCGACATCGACTGCTACGCCACCTACGCCCTCGCCCGCACCGCACCGGCCGCCGCCGGCGGCGGCGCGACGGTCGTCTTCCGGTACTCGGAGCTGACCGGCTCCTGGCGGGTGATCGGCGGCGGCACCGCGACCCCCTGCCGGGACGTCCCCCAGAGCGTCCGGGCGCGGCTGGAACTTTGTCGCTGACCGAATTGCCGCCATCTGAGAATGCGGCGGTCCCTAGAAGTAACTGACCCGGATGGTGCCGTCGGGCATCCGGGCTCCGGTCGCGTCGAAGGCGCCCAGCTCGGCGACCTCCTCGACGGCGCCCTCCCGCGGATCGAACCAGAAGATCGTCACGTCCGGGTCCGCGCTCCACGGCGCGAGCTGCGCCGCCACGGTCGTCACGTCGTCGAACACCGCCGTGATCCGGGCCGGCCGGCCGACGTAGTAGCCGAACGCGGGCTGGATCAGGCCGCCGTCGAGCTGCATCGGCGCCTGCATCGGGTGGAAGCCGGGCGCGTGGTCGGTGAGCCGGTCGTCGGAGATCGCCAGCGTCTCGGTGATCGTGCCGTCCGGGTCGCGCTCCCCGATGGACAGCGAGATCGTCAGGTCCGGCGTCCGCTCGCCGAGGGGCGGCACGAACGACAGCACCCACTCGGCGCCGGGGCTGGCCGGCAGCCTGGTGGCGACCACCTCACCGAGCCGGCCGTGCACCGGCGCGACGGTGAACGGCGGCTTCGACAGCGGCACCGCGGGGGCGGGCGACTGCACCCAGCGCGCGGCCGGCCGCGCCGCCTGCTGCCGCGCCAGCAGCAGGCCACCGCCCGCGAGCAGGGCCAGGACCCCGGCGGCGGCCGCGAGCGTACGCCGATGCCGTCGTACCGTGCCTGCGTGCGCCATGCCCCACCCTCACCGCGCCGGGTGGCGCCCCCCGGAATTTTAGGGAGGTGGTCCGGGCCGGACGGTGCCGGGTCAGGTGAGCACGACGCGCGGCTTGGCGAAGCCGTTGAAGCGGGAGGCGTACACGGTCGTGTAGGCGCCGGCCGAGCCGATGAACAGCTCGTCGCCCTCGCGCAGGTCCGCCGACAGCGGCACATCCCGGGCGTACGTGTCCTGCCCGTCGCAGGTCGGGCCGGTGATGTGCCAGGTTCGCCGCGGCACTGACCCGCGCCCGTCCCAGATCGGGTAACGCAGGTCGCCGCCGGACTCCAGCACCTCCATCATGCCGTTGAACACGCCCAGGTCGGTGTGGACCCACCAGCCCGACGGCCGCCGGGCGACCCCGATGACCCGGCAGCGGAACGTCCCGGCCTCGGCGACCAGGCAGCGCCCCGGCTCGGCGAAGACCTCCACCGGGTACGGCAGCTGGGCGATCCCGGCGGCGGTGGCCCGGCCGAACGTCGCCAGCGAGGGCACCGGCTGGTCGTACACCGCGGGGAACCCGCCGCCGATGTCCACCATCTGCAGGCGGATGCCGTGGCTGACGAGTCTGGCCAGGACGGTGTGCACGTCCTCCAGCGGCCCGGTGAGCGCGGCCGGGATCAGCGACTGCGACCCGATGTGGAAGGTGATGCCGTACGGCACCAGCCCGAGCGCGCGGGCCTGCACCAGCAGCTCGACCGCGCCGGGCACGTCGACGCCGAACTTCCCCTCGCTGGGCACCAGGCTGGTGCGGTCGCCCGTGGACAGCCGGGCGTAGACGCAGCTGCCCGGCGCCTCCTCGGCGACCCGGTGCAGCTCCTCCAGCGAGTCGACGGCGAACCGGTAGACCCCGGCGAGCGCCGCCTGCCGGGTCTGTTCGCGGGCCCGCACCGGATTGCTGAACAGCAGATCCTGGCCGCGGATACCGAGCGACCGGAGAATGTTGATCTCGTCGACCGAGGCCACCTCGAAACGGCTGCCGGCCGCGTGCAGCACGCGCAGCACCCCGGGATCGGTATTACATTTCGTCGCGTAAAAATATCGAACGTTCGTGAATGCGTTCTTGAATTCTTCGACGGCGGCGGCTATACGGGCGGCCTTCATTTCCAGGACCGGCACCCCGGAAACGACTGGATGGGTTTGCACACCGGCCGGCGGATCGGCAACCGCGGGACCGGGAAGAAAAGTGCGCAACGGGGAACCCCTTCACGCTGGGTGACAGCTCCACTGCTCAGAGTACACCTTGGAGGTCGTCCCGGTGAATACCGTGGTCCACTGTGGTCGCCGTTTCCGCAGGTCAGAGGCCTGAGACAGAGATTCGGGGCGCCCCGTGTGGGGCGCCCCGAACGGCGTTACCGCAAGGACCCGATCGCGCGCAACGATCTGGACGGCGCAGACGTTTCACTATCTTGAAACGGATCTTGCCGTCTGGGAAGTTGATTTTGCTTAACTACTTCCCATCGTCGCGCACCGATCGGTAACCTCTCATCTGTTGTTATCGAACTCGCCGTCCTTTGCCGAGCTAACAAACTCGGCCCAGTCCGACGGGTTGAAGACGAGAGCTGGACCCGAAGGGTTCTTGCTGTCGCGTACGGCGACAACTGTGTCGAGGAATGCGACCTCGACACAGTTGTTGCCACCGTTTCCGTTGCTGCGACTGCTCTTCTTCCAAACGGCAGCGTCGAGATGGTGCGCAGGCATGCCAAGCACCTCCCTTCAATATGCGGTTGTACTTCTTCCTGCACGGGTTCGTGCAGGCCCTACCTTTGCAGCAGGCCCTCGATCATCTTGATGGACAAGCGTGGGTCGAGAGCTTTGGCGCTGAGTCGCTCGAACTCGTCACGGTAGCGGGCGACCTCTGAATGTTGCTCTTCGTAGTAGTCGCCCGCAAGACCCTCTAGGTAAACTACATCCAAATGAGTGGTCTCCCGGAACTCCAAAAGCGCTGCTGAGCCCCCCAGGAAGGGGTGTTCGCCGGCGTCGAAAGGGAGAATCTGCAACGTCACCGTCGGTAATTGCGCGGTTTCGATGAGGTGCCGCAACTGCTCATCCATGACATTTGGCCCGCCGACCACCCGTCGGACCACGGATTCGTCGACCACGGCCACGAGTTCCAGTGGATTCGTAGCCCGCAGCCGCCCCTGACGCTTCAGGCGCAGCGCGACGCGACGGTCCACCTGGTGCGGCGGGTCCTGCGCGCGCCCCGTGCGCATGAGCGCGCGCATGTACGCCTCCGTCTGCAGCAACCCGGGCAGGACGATGGGTTCCCAGGTCAGCAGCGAGCTCGCCTCCGCCTCCAGGCCCACGAAGTTGCCCGGCCGCATGATGTCGCGGTAGTCCGTCCACCAGGTGCGCTCACGCGACATCCGGGCCAGCGCCATGAGCGCCTCGCGGTACGCCTCGTCCTGCACGCCGTACAGCGTGAGCAGGTCCTTGACGTCGCGGGCGGTGACCGCCACGCGCGCGGTCTCGATCCTGGTCACCTTGGCCGCGTGCCACTCGAAATGGCGGCCGACGATCTCCTGGGTCAGCCCGGCGGCCTCCCGGCAGCGTTTCAATTCCGCGCCCAGCCGGCGCCTTCGCAGGGTCGGGCCTTCGTCAGTGGACACTGCCGCCCCCTCGGTCTCGGGAATGGGATTCACGTCGAGTTCCGCTCTGGTTTCGCGTCTGGCACCGGCACCATGCTCCGGTAAAAACATCACGACCTGATTCCGAGTCTAGTACTTCTTGTGTTGACCTCACCGCCGGGTACATGATGCAACGGACAGGGAGTTAGTGCGGTCTATACGGGCAGTCGCCCGTTGACGTATCTCAGGTCGATGTGTCTAGGGAGTGGCGGCGTGCTGGCTGACCAGTTCTATTTGATCGCTCACGAGGACCGGACGGGCCGTTCGCGGTTGCATCCGCGGGCCACCGGCATCGGTTTGGCCGCGTCGTTACTGGGCGAGCTCATCCTCGACAACAAAATCCGGATCTTCGCTGGCGATCTGGAGATCGTGAGCAATCAACCGCCGCGGGACGGGCTCGACCACGCCGTCCTCGACCTGCTGATCGCTCAGCCACAGCATCGCGACGTGCGTACCTGGCTCGCGTACCTGTCGCAGGACGCGGCCGACCGGGTGGGGCAGCGCCTCGAGCGCTCCGGCGCGGTCGAGTCGGTGACCCGGCGCCGGATGCTGAGTACCCAGACCTTCTACATGCCCAACAACGAGCTCCAGCGCAACGCGGCCGCCTGGGCGCCGATGCGGCTGGCCAACATCCTGGTCCGCGGTCTGGACATGTCCATCACCGACCGGGCGCTGGCCGGCCTCGTCGCGGCCACCGGTCTGACCCGCCACGTGCTCTGGGACTTCGAGGCGCACCGGTCCGCGTTCTCGATCCTGCCCAACACGGTGGCTTCGCTCCCCGAGGACCTGCGGCAGCTCGTCGAGCACACCGAGGCCAGCGTCGGGTCGGTTCTCGCCGTCGGTCGTCGGTGAGCTCTCGCGGGCGGCACCACCGCCGTCAGGACAACTTCGATCAATGGGCCGGGAGGCTGTTGATGGCACGTAAGGAACCCACCGAACCGGACATCATCTCGAGCGCACTGGCTCGCAACCGGCTCGGCGTGCCCTCCGTGGTGTTCTTCGGAGTGGCGGGGGCCGCACCGCTGACCGTCATCATCGGGGCGATCTCGGCGATCTACGCGATCATCGGCAACACCGCGGTGCCCGTGGCCTACCTGGTCACGGCCGGCATCCTGTCGATCTTCACGGTCGGCTTCGTGGCGATGAGCCGGCACATCGTCAACTCCGGCGCCTTCTACGCCTACATCAGCCACGGGCTGGGCCGGCTGGCGGGCGTCGGGGCGGCCTTCGTGGCGCTGCCGGCGTACGCGCTGATGCAGATCGGCCTGTTCGGACTCTTCGGCTCCGCGGCGTCCGACATCCTGGCCGCGCTCGGCGTCACGGTCGGCTGGTTCACCTGCGCGCTGGTCGCCTGGGCGCTGGTGGCGCTGCTGGGCCTGCTCTGGGTGGACCTCAGCGGCAAGGTGCTGGCCGTCCTGCTGATCGCGGAGATCAGCGTCGTGCTGATCTACGACATCGTGATGATCGCCAACCCGGCCGGCGGCTCCGTCAGCTTCGCCACGCTGAACCCGGCGCCGCTGTTCACCGCCGACGCGGGCCCGATGCTGGTGCTCGCCATCGCCGGCTTCGTCGGCTTCGAGGCCACCGTGGTGCTCTCCGAGGAGGCGAAGGACCCGAAGCGGACGATCGCGCGGGCGACCCACCTCGCGGTCATCCTGGCCGGTCTGCTCTGTGGGCTGTCGGCGTGGGCGATGTCGGTGAGCACCGGGCCGAGCCAGGTCGTCGCGACCGCCCAGGAGCACCGGACCGACATGGTCTTCGAGCTGGTCGCCCCGCACGTGCCGGCGATCCTGGTCCAGGTGGGCTACATCCTGTTCATGACGAGCGTCTTCGCCGCCCTGCTTGCGTTCCACGCGGCGGTGGCCCGCTACCAGTTCGCGCTCGGGCGCGAGGGCGTGCTGCCCGCGGCCTGGGGACGGACGCACCCGCGTACCGGTGCGCCGCTGCTGGGCTCGATCACCCAGAGCGTGCTGGCGCTCGCGGTGCTCTCGGCCTACGCCGTGGCCGGCCTGGAGCCGCTGTTCTGGGTGTTCGCCTGGCTGACCACGATCGGCGGGCTCGGGGTGCTGTTCCTGATGTGGGCCGCGTCGTTCGCGGTGCTCGCCTTCTTCGTGCGCAACCGCGGCAAGGAGAACGCGTGGCGGTCGCAGATCGCTCCCATGATCGCGTTCCTGCTGCTCAGCGCCGTCCTCGGGATCACCATCATCGGCTTCGGTGAGATCCTGCAGGTCTCCGGCGACTCGCCGTTCCAGTGGCTGGTCCCGGTGCTCTACCTCGGGGTCGCGGCCGTCGGCATCGGCTGGGCCCTGGTCATGCGGGCCGCGCGACCCGAGGCGTACGCCGCCATCGGCCGGGGCGTGGACGGCCGCACGATCGCGTTACCGGAAGGGCCACCGTCGACCAAAGGGTCACATGAACCGGTGGGGGCCCGCGGATACCACTACTGACCGGACCGGGGCAGGGGAAGGGGACCAGAGATGACGTACGACGGCACGGGAGCACCGAGCGGTGATGCCGTGACTGTCGTCCCGCAGGAGATGGGCGGGCCGGCGGGCGTACCCGACGCCGGGCCGGCACCGCACCACCACCTGGCGTTCCGCGCGGCGCACTCCGGATTGACAGCTCCGGGGTATCGGCAGCGCCGCGGTGGAGCGTCACGCCACCCGGCTCAGCTCATCGGGGTCCTGGCAGGGGCCCGCGCGAGGGAGGCGCCTATGGCGTGATGTCCGGTGACCCTCAGGCCGCCGCCGCTTCCGAGCTGAAGTCGTACAGCCAGTAGGACTGCTGATCGATCCGCGAGAAGCGCATGTTGTCGGTGAGGCGCTCGACCATGGACCGGAAGATGTGCGAGAAGTGCAGCACCTCGTCGTTGTAGGAGCAGATGTCGATGCCGACCAGCCCGTTCTGGGTGGCGGCGGTGACGTACAGCTGCTCGACGAGCTGGCGGAACATGTGTTTGCCCTGGACCTGAGGATGGACCGCGACAAAACCGATGTACCAGATCCGCTTGCCCGCGTAGTGCTCGGGCCAGTGACGCTCGAAGTACTGCGGTGCGATCAACGGCACCGCGTCGAGGTCGTTGGTGTACGTGGCCAGTCCGCACAGGGTCCCGTCATCGTCAACGCAGAGGTACTTCTGGACCCTCGTGTCGTTCATGACCTCGTCGAATTCGTGGCGGTACATCAGGTGCCGCTGCACCGCCATCGTGTTCAACTCGCGGAACGCAGCGTCGTAGAGCTGCCACGCGGATTCGCCGAGCTCGTCGTCGTTGATCTGATCAACAATCTTGATGACCATGCTGTGCTCCCCGCAATGCTGCCGGTCCGAAAGTCCACCGATCGCCCACTGCTTTGAAGTTGATCGATGGTTATTTGACCAACAGAGTACGGAGAGTGATTCAAGAACAACAGGCAGTAAGCAAGGGTTTTTTGGTCTTGAACCGGCGTCCAGGCTCACATCGGTGAATTTGGCACGTCATGGTCATGTACTCGGTGCACGTTGCACAAAGGACACGCCTCTGGCGACCGGCCGGGCCGTCGCTGCCTCCGTGACCGCGGCGGCGGCCCGCTCGCCCCGCGCCACGGTATCGCCGTGGTCGTCCAGGCGTTAGATTGGGATCTCCCACCATCGACAAGCCTGGATGGCTGCCATGTCGGATCAGTTCACCATCGTGACCGACCCCGCCGGTGGATCCGTGGCGCTCTCGGCCCTGTTCGCCGCCCTGCCGCTGCTCACGCTCTTCATCCTGCTCGGCGTCCTGCGGGTGCGGGCCTGGCTCGCCGGCACCATCGCGCTGGTGGTCGCGCTCGTGGTCGCCGTCGCGGTCTACTCGATGCCGGTCGGGCAGGCGCTGCTGTCGGCGTCCGAGGGCGCCGCCTTCGGCTTCTTCCCCATTCTCTGGATCGTGCTGAACGCGATCTGGGTCTACAACCTCACCGTGGCCAGCGGGCACTTCGACGTGCTGCGCCGCTCGATGGCCCGGCTCAGCCCGGACATGCGGATCCAGGCGGTGATCGTCGCCTTCTGCTTCGGCGCGCTGTTGGAGGCGCTGGCCGGCTTCGGCACGCCGGTGGCCGTCACCGTGGTCATGCTCATGGCGCTGGGCTTCCCGCCGGTGCGGGCCGCGTCGGTGGCGTTGATCGCCAACACCGCCCCGGTGGCGTTCGGCGCGCTGGCCACCCCGATCATCACCCTCGGCACGGTCACCTCGGGTGCCGTCGACGATCCCCGGCTCAACGCCGACACGCTGGGCGCCATGGTGGGCCGGCAGACCCCGTTGCTGGCGGTGGTCGTACCGCTGGTCCTGGTCCTGGTGATCGACGGGCGCCGCGGCGTCCGGCAGACCTGGCCGGCCGCGGTCGTGGCCGGGGTGGTCTTCGCCGTCGGCCAGTTCGTGGCGTCCAACTACATCTCCGTGCCGCTGACCGACATCATCGCGGCGTTGCTGGCGGCGGCCGCGGTGGTGCTGCTGCTGCGGTTCTGGCATCCGGTGGAGTCGCCGGATCTGCACGACGCCGAGCGCCCGGCCCCGGCGACGGCCACCCGGGCCGGCGACGCGCCGGCGATGGCCGGTAACGAACCGGCCCCCACCGTCACCTCGCCCGGGACCGACCGGGCAGCGGCCGAGGCGGCGGCAGGGGGCCCGGCGGCAGGGGGCCCGGCGGCAGGGGGCCCGGCGGCAGGCGGCCCGGCGGCAGGGGGCCCGGTGGGAGGGGGCACTCCGCCGGGAGAGGGGGACCGGCTGGGCCGGCACGACAGCGGCGCGGAGATCGCCCGGGCCTACGCGCCGTATCTGATCATCATCGCCATCTTCTCGGTTGCGAACATCGGCGCGATCAAGTCGGCGCTGGCCGAGTCGCCGTGGACGGTCACGTTCGGCTGGCCGGGCCTGCACATCCTCGGCAGCTCCGGCAAGCCGCTCGCCTCGACCACCTTCACGCTGGGCTGGGTGGGCGCCGCGGGCACCCTGATGATCCTCGCCGGCCTGCTGACCGCGCTGGTGCTGCGGATCCGTCCCGGCCGCGCGCTGCGGGCCTACGCCGACACCTATGTGGAGCTGCGGCACGCGATCATCACCGTGATGGCGGTGCTGGCGCTGGCGTACGTGCTCAACCAGTCCGGCCAGACCAACACGCTCGGGGAGTTCCTGGCCCAGGCCGGCGGGGTGTTCATCTTCCTGTCCGCGATCCTGGGCTGGATCGGCGTGGCCGTGACCGGATCCGATACCTCGGCGAACGCGCTGTTCGGCGCCCTGCAGGTGGAGACGGCGGTCCGGGCCGGGCTCGACCCGGTGCTGCTGGCCGCCGCCAACTCCTCCGGCGGCGTGCTCGGCAAGATGATCAGCCCGCAGAACCTGGCCATCGCCGCCTCCGCGGTCGGCATGGCCGGCCGGGAGGGCGACATCTTCCGCAAGGTGGTCGGCTGGAGCCTGGCGCTGCTGCTGGTCATGTGCGTGCTGGTCACCCTGCAGGGCACGCCCGTGCTCAGCTGGATGGTGCCCGGCGGGTGAGCCGGGTCAGCGCCCGACCATGGCCCAGTCCGCCGCGTCGCCGGCCGCCGGGCGGGCGGGCAGCTGGACCAGCGGCAGCGTGAACCAGATCCGGCTGCCCCCGCCCGGGTTGTCGGCCACCCCGACCGTGCCGCCGTGCCGCTCGATGATCCGGTGCACGATGGCCAGGCCCAGGCCGGTGCCCGGATACCCCTCGCTGCCCGCGGCCCGGGCGAAGGCGGTGAAGATCGCGTCGCGCTGGTCCTCGGGGATGCCGATGCCCCGGTCGGCGACGTCGATCCGGACGGCGTCGCCCTCCGGGCGGCTGCTGATCCGCACGTACGGCTGGTGCCCCTCGGCGGTGTACTTGATCGCGTTGCCGATCAGGTTGTCCAGCACCTGCCGCAGCAGCGTGGCGTCGCCCGGCACGGCCGGCAGCGGGTCCACCACGATCAGCGCGTCCGGTTGCTCCGGGTCGGAGAGCCGCTCGTGGGCGAGGTCGTCGGCGACCGCCTTGAGGTCGACCGTCGTGGTGTTCAGCGTCCGGTTCTCGGCGGTGGCGTAGTCGAGCAGGTCGTCGATGAGGGTCTGCATCCGCTGGGCGCCGCCGTAGAGCCGTTCCAGGAAGTCGCGGTGCACCGGGTCCAGCCGCGCCGCCGCCTCCTCGCGCAGGAAGTCCGCGTAGCCGGTGATCCGGGCCAGCGGGCTGCGCAGGTCGTGGGCCACGATGCCGGCGAAGCCGACCAGTTCCGTCTCGCGCTGGCGCAGCTGCTGCTCGACGGTCTCGCGGCGGCGGATGTCGTCGAGCAGGGCGGCGGTGGCCTCGTCGACCCGCAGCAGCGCCCGGTTGCGGGAGGTGAGCACCGTGCCGGTCAGGCCGGCGAGCAGCGCGGTGAGCACCGCGCCGACGATCCACGCGGCGAGATGCAGATGCAGGTCGGCGCCGGGCAGCAGCCGCTGGGTGGGCTGCACGACCAGCCGCCAGGTCCGCTGCGGCACGGCCACCGCGACGTCGCGCGGCGCCGGATCGGACTCCGCCCGGGCCGCCGGCACCCAGCTCGCCACCGGGACCGGCACGCCGGGCGCGGGATCGAACAGCGTGACGGCGACCGCGTCGCGGGCCACCACGCTGATCGCCTGCCGCAGGAAGTCGCCGCCGCGCAGGCCCATGGTGAGCCAGCCGCGGAACCGCCCGGTGTCGTCGGCCGCCGGCGAGGCGGAGTAGATCGGCGCCGTCAGCGCGAACGACAGTTGCTGCTCCTCCGCCGGCAGTGACCGGTCCGCGAGCAGGCGGTAGGTGGTGCTCGTCGCGACCCGGTGCGTCTGCCTGGCGATCCGCATCGCCTCGGCCGGCGCGGGCCAGGTGCTCAGGTCGTTGCCCAGCACCGTCGCGCCGCCGTCGAGCGCGCGGTGCAGCACGACGAACAGGTGCTCACCGGCGGTCGTCGCGGCCGGGCGCAGGGTCAGGTTGTCGGCACCGCGTTCGCGCCAGAGCCGCTGCACCTCGGGGATCTGCGCGGGGGTGGCCGGCACCACCAGGGCCACCCCGCTGGCGCCGGGCAACCGCTGCCGGTCGATCGCGGCCACGATGGCGGCGAACTCGGCGGCCTCGAGCCGCGACTGCGCGCCGACGGCGGCGGCCAGGTCGGTCAGCGAGGTGCTGTAGCGGCGGACCTCGGCCGCGACGGTCTGCGCGACGATCGTGGTGTGCTGGCTCAGCGCCCGCGCCGCCCGGTCGTCGTCGGCCCGCTGCAACGCCACCGCGGCCAGCGTCGTGCCGAGCGCGCCCAGCGCGATGACCAGGGTCAGGACCAGGATCGAGCGGCGCCGCCCCGGCGGCCGGGCGCGGGCGCCGGGGGAGGTGCCCGTCCCGGATGCCCCACCCACGACCTGACGCTACCGCCCCCGGCCGGGCCGTCGCGGCGATTCCCGGGACTGCGGAGGCCCGCCGGGGGCCCGGATCAGGTGATCTCATGTCCGGATCCGCGCGGAGTGCCGTGCCGGCCGCCGGGATCGCCCACCGGGTGCTGCGCCACGGCGCGGTCGTCAGGCCGGCTGGGCGACGTGCCCGGGAATCTCCTCGATCCGGAACCACACCGGCAGCCCGCGCTCCCGGGCGATGGCGACGTCCTGGTCCGCGCCGGTGGAGTCGCCCGGCAGCCGCAGCACGGCGTCGCAGTGCTGGAGCAGTCGCTGCGCCGTGGGATAGAGCACCTCCTCGGCGGTGGCCGCGCCGTGCGAGTGGTCCAGCACCGGCAGCGCCACCCACTCGCCGATCATCGGCACGTGCCCGGCCTGGAAGATCGGCCAGGCCGCCTCCTCCAGGCGGGCCAGGTTGGCGGCGATCAGCGCGGGGTCGCCGCCGGTGCCGGAGCGGTACGGGCCGGCGATGAGGATCAGCAGAGGTTTCATGGCGCCCAGGCTCACCGGCCGCGAGGCCGAGGTGGACAGCAAGCGCCGGGTCGCCACCGCGGCGGCGGCACTGATCAGAACCGGTAGCACGGTGATCCTGGACGGCGGCACGACGGCGCTCGCCGTGGTCCGGGCGCTCCCCGCCGAGCTGCGGGCCACGATCGTCACGCACAGCCCCACCGTCGCCGCCGCGCTGGCCGGGCACACCTCGGTCGAGGTGTACGTGCTCGGCGGCCGGCTGTTCCGGCACTCGATGGTCACCTGCGGCGCGGCGGCGGTCGAGGCGGCCCAGCTGGTGCAGGCCGACCTGTTCCTGCTCGGCGTCACCGGTGTGCACCCGGACGCCGGGCTGACCACCGGCGACGCCGACGAGGCCGCGATGAAGCGGGCCCTGGCGCAGCGGGCGGCGGACACGTACGTGCTGGCGAGCACCGAGAAGATCGGGGCCGCCTCGCCCTTTGCCGTCCTGCCGTGGGAGGCGGTCGCGGGCGTGATCACCGACGCGTCGTCACAGGATGAGACCGTGCGGCGACTGAATGCTGCGGGCGTACCGGTGATCGCCGCTTAGCCGTGCGGAGAATGACCGTTCGGCGCACGCCTGCGATCGATGGGCGGTTTATGCTTGCGCCGATCATTACGGCGTGGTTCCGCTCGAGCAAGGGATGTGCACGTGGCTGACGGCCAGCAGGAGATGCCCAAACTGGACACCACCGTCCCGCAGACGGCCCGCATCTGGAACCACCTGCTCGGTGGCAAGGACAACTTCGCCGTGGATCGCGAGGTGGGCGACCAGATCATCGCCAACCTGCCGCAGCTCGCGGAGAACGCCCGGCTGTCCCGCGCCTACCTGGCCCGCGCCGTGCGATACCTGGCCGGCGAGGCGGGCGTGCGCCAGTTCCTCGACATCGGCACGGGCCTGCCCACCGCCGACAACACCCACGAGGTCGCCCAGCAGGTGGCGCCGGAGTCCCGGATCGTCTACGTGGACAACGACCCGCTGGTGCTTGCGCACGCCCGGGCGCTGCTGACCACGAGCCCCGAGGGTGCCACCGACTACATCGACGCCGACCTGCGCGACTCCGACACGATCCTGCGCGAGGCCGCCCGGACGCTCGACCTGAGCAAGCCGGTGGCCCTGTTCCTGATGGGCATTCTCGGTCACATCGAGGACGACGCCGAGGCCAAGTCGATCATCGGCAAGATCATGTCGCGGCTCGCCTCCGGCAGCTACCTGGCGATGTACGACGGCGCCGACACCAGCGAGGCCAACAACGAGGCCGTCCGGATCTGGAACATCTCCGCCAACCCGAAGTATCACCTGCGCAGCGCCGCCCGCATCGCCGGCCTCTTCGAAGGCCTGGAGCTGGTCGAGCCCGGCGTGGTCCCGGTGACCCGGTGGAAGCCGGAGCCGGGTGCGGAGGACGCGCCGGAGATCGACCAGTACTGTGCGGTCGGCCGCAAGCCCTGACAACGACGGGACCACCAGTGACAACGGCGCAGAACGACGGGCCCACGGTCCGCCGGTTGCAGCTCGGCGCCCGGCTGCGCAGCCTGCGCCAGGCCAAGGGGGTCACCCGCGACCAGGCGGGCTACGAGATCCGCGCCTCCGAGTCGAAGATCAGCCGGATGGAGCTCGGCCGGGTCAGCTTCAAGGAGCGCGACGTCGTCGACCTGCTCAAGCTGTACGGCGTAGACGACCCGGGCGAGCGCGAGCGGCTGCTCACGCTGGCCCGGGAGGCCAACACCCCCGGGTGGTGGCACTCGTACGGCGACGTGCTCAGCACCTGGTTCCAGAACTATCTGGACCTGGAGCAGGCCGCCGAGCTGATCCGCACGTACGAGATCCAGTTCGTGCCGGGTCTGCTGCAGACCGACGCCTACGCCCGTGCGGTCATCACGCTCGGGCACGGCACCGCCACGCCGGAGGAGATCGACCGCCGCGCCGACCTGCGGATGGCCCGCAAGCAGATGCTCCAGCGCGACGAGTCGCCGCGGCTCTGGGCGGTGCTCGACGAGGCTGTGCTGCGCCGCCCGATCGGCGGCAAGGAGGTGCTGCGCGAGCAGATCGAGTCGCTGCTGGCGATGTGCGCGCAGCCCAGCGTCCGGCTCCAGGTGATCCCGTTCGAGTCCGGCGGGCACGCTGCGGCCGGCGGTGCGTTCACCATCCTGCGCTTCCCCTATCCCGACATGCCCGACGTCGTCTACCTCGAGCACCTGACCAGCGGCCTGTACCTGGACAAGCGCGAGGACGTCGACCAGTACGCCGCCGCGATGGGCCGGCTGACGATCGAGGCGGAGCCGCCGGCCCGGACCCCCGATCTGCTCCGCAAGGCGCTGCGCGACCTCGACGCCTACCGATAGCCTTCAGCGGAGCCACCCGATGCCCGAGGGCGTCACCCGGATGCTGTGCGGCACCCGGATGACCGGCCCCGTCAGGCCGTCAGGCGCAGGTAGTCCAGGTTGAAGCCACCGGTCTCGCAGTACACCGTCACGAGCTGGTCGCCCGCGGCCAGCTCGACCGGCACGTGCACCGACTGGTACGCGGCCCAGCCGCCGGTGTCCGGCACCGACGCCGTGGCCAGCACGGCCCCCGCGGCGTCGCGCAGGGACACCGCGTCGGCGGCCACCGCACCGGTGCCGTTGGCCACCCGCAGCTCCAGGTCGTACCGTCCGGCCGCGGCCACGTCCACCCGGTAGGTCAGCCAGTTGCCGGGCGCGGTCCAGCCGATGTTCTTCCCGCCGCTGGCGGCCGGGTTGTTCTCCACGAACGACGCGCCGCCCTCGGTCCAGCCGTGCTGCGAGGTGTACGACTCCGCCTCGATCGTCTCGCCCACCGGCGCGCCGTGCGGGCGCACCGTGACGTGCACGGTGACCCGGTCGGCGGCGGCCCCGTCGGTGACGAAGAACGTGAGGTCCTGCTCGCCGGCCACCGTCGGGTGGATGGTCACCAGCCCGGTGGTGGCGTCGACCGTCACGCCGTCGGGCAGGTCGGTCGCGTAGTAGCCGAGCCGGTCGTGGTCCCGGTCGCGCGCCGACAGCCGGAAGCGGGTGGTGCCGTACTGGTCGGCGACCACGGCCGGCACGTCGCGCAGCACCGGCGCGTGGTTGTGGTGCGCCGACGGCACGTCACCCCACCAGCGGTACGTGGCGAACGAGTGCGCCGGCACCGTCGCGGTGAACGACTCACCCCCGAGCACGACCCGGACGGTACGGCCGGCGCCGGTGCTGTTCGCCAGCACGGCCACGAAGCCGTCGCCGCGGTCGCGGAAGACCACGTTGCTGACGCCGCCGGCAGCCGCGCTGGACGCCACCCGGACGTGCTGCGGCCCGAGGTAGCGGGCGAACTGCCCGATGGCGTACAGCTCGTCGCGGACGGTGAACGTCCGCGCGGTGGTGTCCACCTTGACCAGCCGGTCCGGCCACCTGGTGGTACGGCCGATCTCCGCCCAGTCCACATTGTTGTCCCGCGACGGCGTCCAGTGCAGCGTCCCGCCGTCCTGGTCGGTCGCCTGCGCCCACAGCACGTACGACGAGGCGTCCAGCCGCAGGTAGCTCAGGATCGTGGCGGGGGACAGGTCGCTGGTCTCGGTCAGGTGCACCGGCTTGCCGGTCTGCTCGTACGCGTCCCGCAGCACCGTGGGGTCACCCCAGTACGGATGGAACGCGATGGCGTCGGCGGCCTCCCGGGCCCGCGGGTCGTCGAGGATCCGGTGGTAGTTCTTGGTCGCGGTGCTGTTCGGGTCCCGCCAGTCCCAGAAGTTGAAGTCGTGCACGTAGAGCCGGGTGCGGGGCAGCTCCCGCTTGATCGCGACCGCCAGCCGCTGCTGCTGGTCGATGCTGATGTCCATGGCCGGGTAGACGACGTCCATGCCCGGCTCGTTGAGCAGCGTCAGCGCGTCGACCGTGATCCCGTGCGCCGCGTACGCCCGCACATATGCGGCGTAGTAGCGGGCGAAGACGTCGATCGCGTCGTCACGCAGCTTGCCCACCTGGTAGTACTCGGTGGTGCTGCCCGGCTTGAGGGCGACCTCGCCGGTGAACCGGTTGTTGGTCTTCATCCAGGCCGGCGCGCTCCACGCGGACGCCAGGAAGGTGGCCTTCGGGTTGTACCGCTGGATCAGCTTGACGGTGTCGATGATGTGCGCGTCGATGTCGCGCTGGATGGAGAAGTACCGGAGTCCGAAGTCCTCGGTCACGCCGGCCGGCAGCTCGTCGTAGGACCAGAACGGCAGGTGCTCGATCAGGTCGGGGCTGCCGATGGTGAGCCGGAACCGGTCCAGGCCCGCGCCGGTCACCGGGTCGACCAGCAGCCGGACGGCGCGGTCGCGCTCGGCGGGGGTGAGCTTCCACAGGTTGGAGACGCTCGTCTCGTCCAGCGAGAAGCCGATGCCGGTGTAGCGCTGCCGTTCCCGGCTCGGGTCGATCACGACGGTCGCGTCGGTGGCGCCGCCCCGGTCAGGTCCGGTGTGGACGGTGGGTAGCGGCTGCCACGGTTGCGCGGCGCCGGCCGAATAGGTGCCGGTCACGACGCTGCCGCGGCCGGGCCGGCCGGCCGCGGCGGGCAGGCCGGCGGCGAGCACTGTGCCTGCGGCTGTCACGACGGCGAGCGCCGCGCGGATGGATCGCCTCACGAGGCCTCCTGGGGATGAGGGGAGGGGTTTATCGCAAGGTGACTTTACTGTTTCTAGAGGGCCGTCCGGGAGGTCAGCGAGGTGGCGAACCGGACCAGCGCGTCGATCACACTGGTCAGGTGGGCCCGCATGGCAGCCTCGGCCGCCGCCGGGTCGCGGGCGCAGACCGCCTCGATGACGGCCAGGTGCTCGGGCAGGGACACCGACGGCCGCCCGGGCACCAGCGAGAGCCGGAACTGGTGGCGCACCATCTGCCCGTTCAGCTGCTCGATGATCTTCGTGGCGGACGAGTGCCGGGCGATGGCCCGGACGGTGGCGTGCAGCTGGGCGTTGAGCTCGGAGTAGCGCAGCATGTCCGCCCGCTGCACGACGGCGGTCATCTCAGCGCCCAGGGCCCGCAGCTCCGCGATCTCGGCGTCGGTGATCCGTTCCGCGGCGCGCGCGGCCGCCAGCCCCTCGACCGCACGCCGGATCTCGGTGATCTCGATCGCCTCGTCGACGGAGATCTCCCGGACCCGGGCGCCGCGGTTGGGCTGGAGCTCCACCAGGCCCTCGTTGGCCAGCGTGGTGAGCGCGTTGCGGAGCACGAACCTGCTGGTGGCGTACCGCTCGACCAGCTCGGTCTCGATGAGCCGCTGGCGGGGCGCGAACTCCCCGCGCAGGATGGCCGCCCGCAGCTCGGTCAGCACGTCACTCATGACCTCAGTGCTCCTCGTCGTTGAAGGGTCATCGTAGGCACCGGTCACCGCGGGTCCGGCCGGTGGCCCTGCTTCGCGTGCTGGACCAGCTCGTACACCAGGTCTGCGCGACGGCGCCCGAGCTCTGCGCCACGCCGATGGCGCAGCCCAGCCCGGGCACCCCGATGGTGGAGGCGGTGACGGCCCGCAGGAACGGCACGCTGCCGATCACGGGCCGGCCGGTCGACGGCCGGTACGGGCGCGGTCGCGAGGGTGCTCGTCACGGCAGCAGCGTGCCGAGATCCGGCTGCTGGGTGAGCAGCCCGTCCTGGGTGGCCAGCTCGGCCAGCAACTGCACCGACTCGCGGTCGACCGCGGCCGGCCATCGCGGCAGGACCAGGCTCTGCTGCACCGCGGGCTCGATCTTGGTGTACGTGGCCAGCGTTGCCCGCGCCTGGTCGGGGTGGGCGCCCGCGTACTCCAGGGATTTGGTCATCGCCGCGGTGAAGCCGCTGACCACCTTGGGGTGCTCGGTCGCGTACCGCTGCGCGGTGAAGTACATGCCGACGGTGAGGTCGGGGTCGGTGCCCGCGTAGTTCGAGGCCACCTGGCGGTCGCCCTGCCCGGTGGCGATGGTCAGGAACGGCTCGACCACCTGGCCGGCGTCCACGTCACCCTTGGCCACCGCCGGGACGATGTCGGGGAACGCCAGCTCGACGTACTGGATGGTGGACGGGTCGCCGCCGGCGTCGCGGACCACCTTGTTTACCGTCGTGGTGTTGATGTTCTTCAGCGTGTTGACCGCGACCTTCTTGCCGGCCAGGTCCTTGGCGCTGCGGATCGGGCTGCCGGCCTTGACGATCACCCCGCCGAAGTCCTTGCCCGGCTCGCCGGTGGAGGCCACGCCGGACGCGACCACCTTCAGCGGCAGCCCCTTGGAGGTGGCCAGCAGCAGCGAGGTGGTGTTGCTGAAGCCGAACTGGTACTGCCCGCTGACCACGCCGGGCACGATCGCCGCGCCGCCCTGGGCGGTCTCGAGGGTGACCTCGAGCCCCTCGGCGGCGAAGAAGCCCTGCCGGACGCCGAGGTAGATGGGGGCGACGTCGACGATCGGGATCACCCCGATCTTGACCTTGGTGGTGCCGCCGTCCGCGGCGTCGTCCGGGGTGTCCGAGCCGCAGGCGCCGGCCAGCAGGACGGTCGACAGGGTGAGCAGGCAAGCGGTGAGCCGTCGGCGCCGGGTCCGGCCGGCGGGGGCGGGGGGTCGGGTCATGAGGTCCTCCAGGGAGACGGGCCGATGAGCGGACGCTACAGAGATTGTCAACAATTGTGAAGCCAATCTTGGCCACGACTTGTAACGTGCCGAAACATTGTTGACAATCCTGTTGACCCCTGGATACGGTCGGCTCCCATCCGAGGAGGACCGATGACGTCCGTCGATTCCCACTACGTCGTCCGCCGCGTCGACCGGGCCGATCCGGCGACCATCGCGGCCCTGCGTGAGGCGGGCGTCGCCACCGGGCACGAGGCCGCGGGCCGCACCGGCCTGCTCGGTCCCGCGGTCCAGCCGCGTCAGACCGGCGTCACGATTGCCGGCTCCGCGATCACCGTCTGCTGCCCGCCCGGGGACAACCTGATGATCCACGCGGCCGTTGAGGTGTGCCGGGCCGGCGACGTGCTGGTGGTGACCACAACCTCGCCGTCGACCGACGGCATGGTCGGCGACCTGCTGGCCACCTCGCTGCTGGCCCGCGGGGTCGCCGGCCTGGTGATCGACGCCGGGGTCCGGGACGTCGCCACGCTGCGCGAGATGGGCTTCCCGGTGTGGTCGCGCGCCGTGCACGCCCAGGGGACCGTCAAGGCCGGCCCCGGCTCGGTCAACGTGCCGGTCGTCGCCGCTGGCCGGCTCGTCCGCCCCGGCGACATCGTGGTCGCCGACGACGACGGCGTGCTCGCCCTGCCGGCGGCCCGGGGCGTGGCGGTGGCCGAGGCGGCGGCGCAGCGGCTGGCGAACGAGACCGTCAAACGCGCGAAGCTCGCCGCCGGCACGCTCGGGGTCGACATGTACCACCTCCGTCCCCTGCTCGCCGAGCTGGGCGTGCGGTATGTGGACCGGCTGCCGTGAGCGACGACGACGGGATCCGCTGCATGCAGTTGCGCGGCGGCAGCTCCAAGGGCGCGTACTTCCTGGCCGCGGACCTGCCCGCCGACCCGGCCGCGCGCGACGACCTGCTGCTGCGCGTGCTGGGCTCCCCGGACGACCGGCAGATCGACGGCATCGGCGGCGGGCACCCGCTGACCAGCAAGGTGGCGGTCGTCGGGCCGTCCGCCGGCCCGGGCGCCGACGTCGACTACCTCTTCCTGCAGGTGGTGCCGGACCGGGCGATCGTCACCGACGCGCAGACCTGCGGCAACCTGCTGGCCGGGGTCGGGCCGTTCGCGATCGAGCGGGGCCTGGTCGCGGCCACCGGCGAGGTGACCGCGGTGCGCATCCGCATCCAGAACCCCACCGTCAGCGTCGCCGTCGCGCACGTCCGCACCCCCGGCGGCCGGGTCCGGTACGCCGGGGACACCGTCATGGCCGGCACGCCGTTCCCGGCCGCGCCGATCCCGATCGAGTTCCCCGGCGACGGCCGGCCGGTCTTCCCCACCGGGCGCCTCGTCGACCGGTTCGCCGGGTTCGACGTCACCTGCGTGCACGCCGGCATGCCGGTGCTGCTGATCCGCGCCGCCGACCTCGGCCTCGCCGGCGACGAGCCGCCGGAGGTCCTCGAGGCCGACGCCGGGTTGCGGACGGCGGTGGAGGCGATCCGCCGCGCTGCCGGGCCCGCGATGGGGCTCGGCGACGTCGCCGGCACCACCGTTCCGAAGATCAGCATCGTGTCCCCGGCCCGGCACCGCGGCACGGTCACCACCCGGACGTTCATCCCGCACCGGGTGCACGCCGCCATCGGGGTGCTGGGCGCCGTCTCGGTCGCCGCCGGGGTGCTCGCCCCCGGCACCGTCGCCCACGCCGCCGGAGCAGCCGGGCCGCTGGTCCGCATCGAGCACCCGACCGGCACCTTCGAGGTGTCCCTGGAACTCGACGGCGCCGGCCCGCTGACGCGGGTCCGCACCAGCGCCGTCGTGCGTACCGCCCGCAAGTTGGCCGACGGCCTGGTGTGGCCGCGCAGTGGAAAGGCAACCGGATGACCAGCGCGCACGACCCCGACCGGCGTCGGGACATCGCCCACGTGGGACCGATCGAGCTCCGCACCCCCGTGCTGGAGGAGTCCCGGGACTTCTTCGTGAACGTGATGGGCCTGCGCGAGGTGCACCGCGACGACACCTCGGTCTACCTGCACACCTGGGACGACTACCAGTCGTGGACGGTCCGCCTGGTGCGGTGGGGGACGGCCGGCGTCGGGCGTACCTATCTGCGGGCCGCGAGTCCCGAGGGCATGCGGCGGCTCGCGGCCGGGCTCCGCCACACGGTCGTGTCCGATGTGTACCGCCTCGGCGACGTGGTGCTGTTCCAGGATCCGGACGGCCACGAGTTCGGCCTGTACTGGGACGTCGAGTGGTACACCGCCGACGACACCGACCGGCCCGCGCTGAAGAACCAGGCCGCGGCGTACCCCGGGCGGGGCGCGAACCTGCGGCGGCTGGACCACGTCAACTACCTGACCGCCGACGTGCCGGGGACCGCGGCCTTCCTCGGCGAGGTGCTGGGCGCCCGGTGCACCGAGCAGATCGTCAAGGACGACGGCAGCCCGCAGGCCGTCTGGTACAACCTCGGCAACAAGACCTACGACCTGGTCTACACCGAGGACTGGACCGGCAGCCGCGGCCGCCTGCACCACATCGCCTTCGCCACCGACACCCGCGAGGAGATCCTGCGCGCCGCCGACGTCTGCCTGGACGCCGGCGTGCACATCGAGACCGGTCCGCACAAGCACGCGATCCAGCAGACCTTCTTCCTGTACGTGTGGGAGCCCGGCGGCAACCGCATCGAGCTCTGCAACGCCGGCGCCCGGCTGATCCTGGCCCCCGACTGGCGCACGATCAGCTGGACCCGCGAGGAACGGGCCAAGGGCCAGGCCTGGGGCCTCAAGACGATCGACACCTTCCACACCCACGGCACCCCCGTCGTCCCGCCCGCCGGGTCATGACGATGCGGATCGCCGTGCTGGGGCTCGGCGAGGCCGGCGCGGAAATCGCCCGTGACCTCGCCGCGGCCGGCGCGGACGTCCGCGGCTACGACCCCGTGGTGGACCCGCCCGCCGGGGTGCACCCGCGCTCCGGCGACGCCGACGCCGTCCGCGACGCCGCCCTGGTGCTGAGCGTCACCAGCGCGCACGACGCCCTGCCCGCGCTGGAGGAAGCGTTGCCGGCCCTGCGGCCGGGGACGATCTGGGCCGACCTCAACACCGCGGCGCCCGCGGTGAAGACCGCGCTGGTGGACCGGCTCGCCGGCCGGGACGTGCCGGTCGTCGACGTCGCCCTGATGGCCCCGGTGCCCGGCCGTGGCCTGCGCACCCCGATGCTGGTGTCCGGCCCGGCCGCGGCCCGGTACGCCGAGATCCTCACCGGGTTCGGCGCCACGGTGACCGTCCAACCCGGACCGCCGGGCGAGGCCATCTCCCGCAAGCTGCTGCGCAGCGTCTTCTACAAGGGACTCGCCGCCGCGGTGGTGGAGGCGATGACCGCGGCCGAGGCGGCCGGCTGCGCGTCCTGGCTGCGCGGCGAGATCAGCGCGGAACTCGCCGGCTTCGACGGGCACACGATCGACCGGCTGATCACCGGCACCGCCCGGCACGCGCGGCGCCGCGCCGACGAGATGAGCGCGGCCGCCGAGCAGCTGGACCGCCTCGGCGTCACCCCGCGCATCGCCGCCGCGGCCCGCGATCTGCTGATCGAGCGACGAGACCAGGGGACCCGGCCATGATCATCGACTGCCACGGGCACTACACGACCGCGCCGGCCGCGCACCCGGCCTGGCGGGAGGCCCAGCTGGAGGCGGTCGCGGCCGGGCGCCGGGCGCCGGCGTACCCGCGGATCTCCGACGACGAGATCCGCGCGTCGGTCGCCGGCAGCCAGCTGCGGCTGATGGCCGAGCGCGGCATCGACCTGACGATCTTCTCGCCCCGCGCCTCCGCGATGGGCCACCACGTCGGCGACGAGGCGGTCAGCGGCGCGTGGACACGAGCCTGCAACGACCTCGTGGCCCGGGTGGTCCGGCTGCACCCCGGCCGGTTCGCCGGGGTCTGCCAGCTCCCGCAGTCACCCGGGGTCCCGATCGGGCGGTCGCTCGCCGAGCTGCGCCGCTGCGTCACGGAGCTGGGCTTCGTGGGCCTCAACCTCAACCCCGACCCCAGCGGCGGGCACTGGACTGCGCCGCCGCTGACCGACCCGGGCTGGTTCCCCCTGTACGAGGCCATGGTCGAGCTGGACGTCCCGGCCATGGTGCACGTGTCCGCGGTGACCAACCCGAACTTCCACGCCACCGGATCGCACTACCTCAACGCCGACACGACCGCGTTCATGCAGCTGCTCCAGTCCGACCTGTTCCGGCGGTTCCCCGGGCTGCGGCTGATCATCCCGCACGGTGGCGGCGCGGTGCCGTACCACTGGGGACGCTTCCGTGGCCTGGCCGACATGCTGGGCCGGCCGCCGCTGGAGGAGTCGGTGCTGGGCAACGTCTTCTTCGACACCTGCGTCTACCACCAGCCCGGCATCAACCTGCTGCTCGAGGTCGTGCCGGTCGGCAACGTCCTGTTCGGCTCCGAGATGGTCGGCGCGGTGCGCGGCGTCGACCCGCGGACCGGCCACCACTACGACGACACCCGGCGGTACGTCGACGCCGTGCCGCTCACCCCCGGTGACCGGGCGCAGGTCTACGAGGCCAACGCCCGGCGCGTGTATCCCCGACTGGACGCCGTACTCCCTTCGCCTGAGGAGGTCACCTCCCGATGAGACCGCTCACCCTCGCCGCCGGCCTGACCCTCGTCCTCACCATGACCCTGACCACCGGCCTGCCCGCGAGCGCCGTGCCGGCCGGGGCCGCGCCGCCGTCCGGCCTCGCCGATCTGCCCGCCGTCGCGCCCGTCCTGAGCTGTGCCGACGTGCCGGGGCTCCGGCTGGACGGCGTCACCATCAGCTCCGCCGCCGTGGTCAGCACCGGGGCGCCGGCGCCCTACTGCGAGGTCCGCGGCACCATCGCGCCCGCGAACACGATCGTCCTGCGGCTGCCGGTCCACGGCTGGACCCAGCGGTACGTGCAGACCGGCTGCGGCGGGCTCTGCGGCACCGCGGTCATCAACTACGGCCAGGCGGCGTCCTGCCCGCCGATCGCGGACGGCACCGTCGCCGGCGCCACCACCGACATGGGCCACCAGGGCCGCAACGACGGTTCGTGGGCGGCGGGCAACCCGCAGGCGCAGATCGACTTCGCGTACCGGGGTGTGCACGTGACCGCCCAGGTGGCCAAGGCGATCATCACCGCGTTCTACGGGCGGCGGCCGGCGTACTCGTACTTCACCGGCTGTTCCGACGGCGGCCGCGAGGGGCTGATGGCGGCGCAGCGCTACCCGGGTGACTTCGACGGCATCGCCGCCGGTGCGCCGGCCAACAACATGGCGGTGCAGAACACCTTCCACCACGCCTGGAACGTGCTGGCGAACAAGGACGCCGCCGGGAACTTCATCCTGCTGGCCGGCAAGCTCCCGCTCGTCCACCAGGCCGTGCTGGCCGCCTGCGACCGCCTCGACGGGCTGACCGACAGGCTGCTCGGCGACCCGCGGCTGTGCCGCTTCGACCCGGCGAGCATCGTCTGCCGGGCCGGCCAGGACGTCACGACCTGCCTGACCGCGGCCGAGGCGACGGTGGTCCGGCGCCTGCACGACGGCGCGACCGACGCGCGCGGGCGCCGGCTGGAGGTCGCCGTCAGCCACGAGTGGGGCTCGGAGCTGGAGTGGACCCTGTTCGTGCCGGCGGCTCAGGGCCAGCCGGTGGCGAGCGAGATGTTCGCGCTGTCGTACCTGCGCTACCTGGCCGAGCCGAACCACCCGCGGCCGGAGTACCAGCTCAGCGACCTGGCGTTCACTGTGGAGTCGTTCTGGCGTACCGTGCTGCCGTCGTCGACCTACCTCGCGGCGATGGACCCCGACCTGCGGGCGTTCCAGCGCGGCGGCGGCAAGCTGCTGCTCTGGCACGGCTGGAACGACCAGCACATCGCACCCCGGTCGACGCTGGCCTACTACGACGCCGTCCGCGCGACGATGGGCGCCGCGACCACGGACCGCTTCGCCCGGCTCTACCTCTTTCCGGGGCTCGCGCACTGCGGCGGCGGCGCCGGACCGGACACCTTCGACGTCCTCACCCCGGTGATGGCCTGGGTGGAGACCGGCCGGCGGCCCGGCCGGATCGCCGGGACGAGCGCCCTGCCGGTGGCCCGGGTCGACACGAGCTGGGTCGGGCAGGGCCTGTACTCGTCCGGCTATCAGACCTGGCCCCGGGCGGCCGGCGGAAAGCTGGTGATCCCGCCGCCGCGCCGGTGACGACCGCGGTCAGCTCTGCTGCTGCATCGACCAGAGCTGCCAGACGGTGGTCCGGACCGAGCGGGGCTGCTCGAGCACGGACCGGATCGCGTGCGCCACGTCCTGCGGGCGCAGGTAGTCGTCGAGCTCCGGGGAGCCCTCGGTGCGGCCCGCGCCGATCGCGAACTCCGTGGCCGTGCCCGCCGGGCAGATCAGCGTCACCCGGGTGCCCTCCGCGCGCAGTTCCCGGTCCAGCGACCCGGCCAGGCCCACCTGGGCGTGCTTGGTGCCCGCGTAGACGGCCTCGTCGGCGCCGCCGCGGAAGCCCGCCACCGAGCTGACGATCACCACGTCGCCGCCGTCGCCCTGCGCACGGAAGCGGCGCACCGCGGACCGGACGCTCCAGACCGTGCCCAGGTAGTTGGTCTCCACCATCTCGGTGAGCTGGTCGTCGGCCAGGTCCAGGATGCCGCCGTACGCGCCGATCCCGGCGTTCGCCACCAGCGTGTCGAGCCGGCCCCAGCGCTCCACGGCTGCGGCGACCAGGGCGTCGTTGTGGGCCGGGTCGCGCACGTCGCCGGCGACCGGCACGACGTTGTCCTTGCCCAGCTCGTCGACCAGCTGCTCGAGCCGCTGCTCCCGGCGGGCGCTCACCGCGACCCGGGCGCCCGCACCGACCAGCGCGTGCGCCGAGGCGGCACCGATACCGGCGCTGGCCCCGGTGATCGCGACGACGGTGCCGTCGAGGGAACGGGTGGGCGAGTACGGCATGGCAGCCTCCGAGCGGGACACGGGCAACAACACCCCACGCTACGCCGGGATCCGGCCGCCCACCCGGCGTCGCACCCGAACGCTCCACGAGAGCCTCCTGGCGCGTCCGCGCGGTGCCGGGACCGGCCGGTCCGCCGGGAGCACGGCGGGGGTTTGCGGGATCGGTGGGCTCTGGCCGGGCCATGGCGCCCAGGCGGGGTCCGGGCCGAACAGGCGCGCAAGTTCCGTCGCGCCGGTCGGGGTGACCCGGACCGCCCGGCCGGTGCCGATGCGGGTCACCCAGCTCCGGACCACCGGCTTCGCCCCCCCCCCCCCCCCCGGGGGGGGGGCGGCCGGGGGGGGGGGGGGGGGCCCCCCCGCCGGGCGGGGGGCGGGGGGGCGCCCGCCCCCCCGCCACCCGGGCCCCCCCCCCCCCCCCGGCCGGGGTGAGGGCGAAGCCGGTGGTCCGGGTGAGCAGCCCCGTGCGGTCCAGGGCGTCGGTGACCGCCATGCCGAGCCGCCCGGCCAGGTGGTCGTAGCAGGTGCGGCCCCGGGCCAGTGCCGCCGAGGCTGTGGCGGCGCGCGCAGGGTGCGGGCGGGTGCGGGCGGCGTTTCGGCCTGCCGGGGCCGGCCAGGCGCACGTACCGGTGGCGGCCCTGCCGTTGCTCGGTGAGCAATCCCGCCGCGACCAGCTTGTGCAGACGCCCGGTCGCGGTCGCCGGAGTTTCCCGGCCGATTTAGGATCGACGGCATGGCGAGCTGGTACGAGTCGCACGTCGACCGCAAGATCCGTGAGGCCCAGGAGCAGGGGCAGTTCGACGACCTTCCGGGCGCCGGCAAGCCGCTGAGCGACCACGGCCGGGAGTACGACGAGGACTGGTGGGTCAAGGACTGGCTGCGCCGCGAGGGTGCCACCGCCGGCGCCCTGCCGCCGACCCTGGCCCTGCGCCGCGAGGCCCAGGACCTGCGCGACAGCATCGACCGGCGGAGTTCCGAGGCGGACGTGCGCGCCTACGTGACCGGGCTCAACGAGCAGCTGCGCCGGGCGCGGGCCGGGCTGCTGGACGGTCCGCCGGTGCTGCTGCCGCCGATCGACGTGGAGGTCGCGGTCCGCGGCTGGCGGGAGCGTCGCGCCCGCAAAGCCGGCTGACCCGGGAGCGTCGCGCCCGCAAAGCCGGCTGACCCGGGAGTCAGGGAGGCCGCGGCCCCACCCGGCGGCAGCGCTACGGTCAGGCCCGTGGGCTGACCTTCAGGGGTGCGCCGGTGAGCGTGTCGCAGCGGACGAACGCCAGGTTGATCTTCACGTCGGTGAACCAGAGGACCGGCAGCGTCAGCGGCGGCGGTGACTCGGGGGTGAAGGTCACCGGGATGACGCCGAACAGCTTGCCCTTGAACTCGGGGGTGTAGAAGCGCACGGTGCCGTCGGTGGTCAGCTTCTTGCTCTTGATCACCGTGTCGAAGCCGCCGGTCTCGGGGATGGTCAGCGAGAACGGCTCGTTCACCGCCTTGTCCATGCTGAACCTCAGCGCGCTGAGCTTGCCCTTGGCGGTGTCGAGCTGGACCACGCCGTCGTAGGTGGAGTTGTACATCGTCAGCGAGGCGGTCTCCAGCGTGCTGCCCTTGCTGGAGACCTGCGGCACGTCGTCCGGGCCGGCCTGCTTGAAGACCCGCGGGCCCAGGCAGGGTACGTCCGGCAGGCTCGGCGTCGGGGACGGAGACGCCGAGCCTGCCGGGGTTCCCGGTGCGGGGGAGCCGGGCTTGCCGGACGGATCCGGCGCGGGGGAGGACGCACTCGGCGACGGGCCGGCCGAGGCGGTCGGATCGGGGGTGGCTTCCTCCTCCTTGTCGCCGATGCCCAGCAGGTCGCCGACGCCCTCGACGAACCCGTTCCAGCCGTCGACGATCGGGTTGCCGGTGCCCTGCTCGGCGTCGTCACCGGGGGACGCACTCGCCGACGCCGACGGCTTGCCGCTCGGCTTCGGCGTCTTCTTCGCGGCCTTGCGGCTCGGTGCCGGTTTCGCCGACGGCTGCCGGGCCGCCTCCTTCTTCGCGGCGGCGGCCGGGCGCGACGGCAGACCCTCCGGACACGTGGGGTCGGCGCGGGCCGGGGTGTGGCTGCCGGCGAGCAGCACGGCGGCGGTCATCGCCAGCGGGATCAGCGCGATGCCGAACGCCTTGCGGTGGATGCCGCTGCCGGGCGGTGGCTGCGGCGGTTCGCCGTCGCCGGGTGACTCCCGGGTGGACTCGGGCTGGGGTGCCGGGCGCAGGGGTGCGGTCGGCTGCTCGGGACCGCCGGGGAAGCCGGGCACGATTCTGGTGTCGGGGTCGTGCGGACGCTGCTCCGGGGGTGCGGCGGGCGCCTGCAGGTCGGACTCCTCGGGGGTCGGCGCCGCCGGTGCGGGGCGGGTGGGCGCCCAGGCGAGCACCAGCGCGCCGCCGATGATGCCGAGCAGCATGCCCAGGCCGAAGCCGCCGAGGTTGAGCCCGACCAGCGAGTAGACCGCGGTGAGCAGCCCGAGGATGCCGTAGAACAGGCGCTGGCCCGGGGAGACCCAGCTCAGCACCCCGGTCAGCACGAGCAGCAGCGGGAGCAGGTAGGACAGGAACCCCTCCGGGCCCATGTGCACCTCAAGATCGCCGAGGGTCAGGTTGGCGCTGAAGAACAGCTCCAGCCCGGCGATCAGGAGCAGCAGGCCGCCCCAGAAAGGCCTGCTTCGCCGCCAGCGGCGGAAGTCGCCGTCCGGCGTGTCGGTCGTGGCCACGTACTCCTCCAGAAGGTCGTGCTGGGCACCCCGGCATGGCCGAGGCCCGCGGCCGGTGAGCTCCGCGGGCCTCGGGAACTACCTCAGAAGCACTCCGGCGGGTTGCCGTCCTTGCCCGGGAAGTTGATCTTCAGGTTGAGTCCGGTCAGGGTGAAGGTGCCGGCCGTGGTGGAGACCGCGGTCTGCTTCAGGTCGGTGATCACCACGCGGGAGGCCTCCTGGCCGAACGCGCCGAGCTCACCCTTGGCCTCCGGGCCGCCCTGGCCCAGGGTCGAGGCGTCCTGGCCGATGTTGATGTCGGTGAACTCCGCGTTGCCGTTGAGCTCGGACATGCCGATCAGCAGGTTGGTCGCCTTGGCCGGGCTGTCGGGGTCGCGGCCGGCCCGGATGGTCAGGCTGATCGGCGAGCCGGGGGCCCGGACGGACTGGCACAGGTTGTAGAGCTTCGCCGAGGCGATCCCCGACATGGCGACCGGGACGTCCTGGTCACCCTTCTTGGCGGTCTCCTGCTTGCCGCCGTACTGCGAGAACCCGGTGCCGTCGAGCTTGTCGGCCGAGATCTTGAACGGCTGGCCGGAGATGGCGAACGAGGCGGCGAACGCACCGCTGGCCAGCCCGAAGACCAAGGCACCGGCGGCCACGGTGGGCACCGACACCGCCAGGGCGAAACGGCGCCAGTTGGTGCGACCGTACGCCGGATCGCCTTGCGCATCCTTCACGGATCCTCCTAGGGGGAACGTCCACGGCACCGACCGCAGCGCGCGATGACATGCAGGTCCGTCGATGCCGCCGTCTTGACGTGTCGGAAATGGTGCCTCCGTGTGCGGGTCAGGACAAGGGCCCTGGCTACCGGCCAGTAACCACACCGAAACAAGATCGATGACTGTGAGTAACCGTCGACCGGTCGGGGCGGGGTGAGATGCGTCGCAAAAGGACACATCGGGCGGCCTTCGCGGGTGTGACGGTCACCACATGTGCGCGGGCCGCCGACGTTACGGATACGTAACAACTCTCAGGAAGCTCACAGGCGTCGGCACTTCGCGTGCTTTATCCGTTGTTCAAGTCGTGGCAATAGCTGCCGAACTAGGTCACGAGGGCCGCATCCGTCGAGCCGGGAGGAACTGGCCAGTGGGCCGAGACGAGCAGCAGCGCCTGGCGGCGCTGCACGAGTACCGCGTGCTCGACGCGCCCGCCGACGACGAGCTGGAGGCCGTCGTCCGGGTCGCCGCGATGGTCGCCGGGGTGCCCACCGCGACGCTCAACCTGATCGACGAGAACCGGCAGTGCCAGCTCACCACCACCGGCTTCGCCGGCGGCGACTCCGCGCGCGCCGACTCGATGTGCGCCGTGCACTTCCAGGCCGGCGAGTTCGTCCACGTCCGCGACGCCGCCACCGACCCCACCTACCGGAACAACCCGTGGGTCACCGGGGTGCACGCCGAGGTGCGGTTCTACGCCTCCGCGCCGCTGGTCACCCCGCAGGGTCACGCGCTCGGCACGCTGTGCGTCTTCGACTCCGAGCCGGGCGAGCTGACCGGCGAGCAGATCGCCCGCCTCAAGGACCTGGCCGGGGTGATCCTGGCGCTGTTCGAACGCCGGCGGCAGGCGCGGATCAACGCCGAGCTGGCCGTCGAGGCCGAGGCCCGCCAGCAGTTCACCGACACCGTGCTGGACACCATCGACGTCGCGGTGGTCGCCGCCGACCCGGCCGGGCATCTGACCGTCTTCAACCGCACCGCCCGGGACTGGCACGGCCTGGACGCCGACCCGACGGTCGCGCCGGCCGAGTTCGCCGACCGCTACCGGCTCTTCCGCCCCGACGGTGTCACCCCGCTGCCCAGCGACGAGGTGCCGCTGCTGCGCGCGTTGCACGGCGGCGTGGTGCACGGCGCCGAGATGATCATCCGGCCGGACGGCCGGGAGCCGCGGCACGTGGTGGTCGGCGGTCGCGCCCTGACCACCGCGGAGGGTGTGCCGCTGGGTGTCGTGGCGGCGATGACCGACGTCACGGCCGACCGCCGCCAGCAGCGGGAGCTCGAGCTCGCGCACGCCGAGCTGCTGCGCTCCAACGCCGAGCTGGAACAGTTCGCCGCGGTGGTCAGCCACGACCTGGCCGCGCCGCTGGGCGTGGTCAACGGCTACCTGGAGCTGCTCGCCGACTACTACGCCGACGAGATCGACGAGCGGGGTCACACCTGGATCACCTCGGCGATGCGGGCGGTCGGCCGGATGCAGGCGCTGATCGACGCGCTGCTGACGTACGCCCGCGCGGGCAGCGGCCCGTGCCGGCGGGAGGGCGTCGCGCTCGGCGAGGTCGTCGACCAGGCCCTGCTGGACCTGCGCGACCGGGTCCGGGAGAGCGGCGCGACCGTGATCGTCACGCCGCCGGACGCCACCCTGACCGGCGACCCCACGCTGCTGCGTCAGCTGTTGCAGAACCTGCTCGGCAACGCCCTCAAGTACCGCGACCCGGACCGGGACTGCCGGATCCAGGTGTGCGCCCGGCGGGATGCGGGGGAGTGGGTCGTCGCGGTCACCGACAACGGCATCGGCATCCCGGCCGACCAGCGCCGCCGGGTCTTCGACATGTTCGCCCGGGTCCGCTCCGACGGCCGCGGCGGGCACGGGGTCGGCCTGTCGACCTGCGAGCGCATCGTCACCCGGCACGGCGGCCGGATCCGGGCCGCCGCCGCGCCCGGCGGCGGCACCGTCGTCTCCTTCACCCTGCCGGACGCCTGAGGTGGCCTCGGTCCGGGCCCGGGTGGATGCCGGCGTCGTCGTGGTCCTGTTGCTGTTCGCCGGCGTCGTGGTGACCCAGGTGGTGGTCAGCGACAGGCTGCAGACCAGGCACGAGCACCGGGTGGCCCGGGTCGAGGCGGCCCGGGACGCCAACAATGCGGTGCTGCAGCACCTGACCGACGCCGAGACCGGCGTGCGGGGGTTCCAGCTGACCGGCGACAAGGCCTTTCTGACGCCGTACGACCAGGGGCGGATCGGGGCGTACACCATGCTCGACGAGGCGGCCGAGCTGACCACGGACCCGACCGCGCTGCGGCTGCTCACCGCGGAACGGGCCGCCGCGTCGAAGTGGCTCTACGCGTTCGCGTACCCGGTGGTCAACGCCGGCGTCGCCGATCCCGGCTACTCCCGGACCCCCCGTGGCAAGCAGTTGTTCGACGAGATCCGGGCCGCGAACGCCGCGGTCGACCGGGCCATCCGCGCCGATCAGGCCCAGGTCGTCGCGGCCGACCGGCGGGCCGCCCGGCTCGCCCAGCTGTCGTTCGCGTTGCTCGCCCTGGCGGTCCTGGCCGTCACCCTGCTGCTCGCCTCCATCGCCCGCCGGCTGCTGCTGGCCCCGCTCGAGCACATCCGGACGATCCTGCAGCGGCTGGCCGCCGGCGAGCTGTCCGCCCGGGCGGAGCCGTCCGGGCCGGCCGAGATGCGCGCCGTCATCGGCATCCTGAACCGGCTCGCCGCCGAGACCGAGCGGCTGCTGGCCGCCGACGAGGCCCGGATGGCCCGTGCCGACCTGCGCCAGACCGTCGCGGTCGCGCTGCGGGAATCCGACGACGCCACCGGTACGGCGCGCCGGGTGGCCGAGCTCGTCGGCCGCGCGCTCGGCGCCGCCGCGGTGCACAGCAGGCAATCCATCGGCGCCCCCGACGAGGTCGACGTGTGCTGGCCCGCGGGCGCGCCGTCGCTGTCGTCGCGCACCGTACGGGACGTGCTGGCCGGACAGGCCGGCGAGGTGCGGGACGTGCCGCACGTCCGGGGCGGTCTGGCCGTGCCGATGGGCGGCGACGCGGACTGCCCACCGGGCCTGATCTACGTGGTGCGCCCCGAGCGGCCGGACTGGTCCGCCGACGAGCGACGCCTGCTCGCCGCGGTCGCCCGCGAGGTCGACCACGCCGTACGCCAGCTCCGCCTGCACCACCGCCAGGCCCAGCTGATCACCGAGCTGCGGGTGCTCGACGAGCGCAAGGACGCCTTCGTCGCCACCGTGACGCACGAGCTGCGCACGCCGCTGACCAGCATCCTGGGCTACACCGAGATGCTCACCGACGGTGACGGCGGTGACCTTTCGCCGCTGCAGCAGCGCGGGGTCACCGCGATCCTGCGCAACGCCCACCGGCTGAACGCCACGGTCGCCGACCTGCTGCTGCTGGACCGGGCCAACAACTCGGTGGGCGCCGCCGCGATCCGGGTGGACCTGGCCGAGATCGTCGCCGCCGTGCACGCCGAGTTCGAGGCGCCGGCCCGCGCCCGCGAGGTCGAGCTCACCGGCGCGGCGGCCCCGGTCTGGGTCGACGGCGACGCCCGGCAGCTGGAGCGGGTGCTGCGCAACCTGCTCGACAACGCGCTGAAGTTCACCGGACCCGGCGGGAAGGTCGGCTACCGGCTGCGCAGCGTGGGCGGCACCGCGGTGCTGACCGTCACCGACACCGGGATCGGCATCCCGGAGGCGGACCAGGCCGGGCTCTTCACCCCGTTCCACCGGGCCGCCAACGCGATGGACCAGGCGGTGCAGGGCTCGGGCCTGGGGCTGGCGATCGTCCGGAACATCCTCACCGAGCACGGCGGCGGCATCGTGGCCGAGTCGCGGCTGGGCGAGGGCAGCACGTTCACCGTGACGCTGCCCGCGGTCGAGCCGCCCTCCTGACCGCGCCGGGGCCCGCAACCGTCCGGCAACCGTACGCCGCACCGTTTCGCACCCGGGGCCGCCCAGGATGAGATCACCCCCGACAAAGGAGATTCTCCGATGCGAATGCGTCGTACTGCTGTTGCCGCCGCGCTGGCCGCCGGGATCGTCGTTCCCACGGTCGCCACGGCCGCCGTCGCCTTCGCCCAGCCGGCCACGAGCTCCGCCGCCGCCCAGCGTGCCACCGCGGCCAAGGCGGCACCCAAGGAAGCCAAGGCGCCCAAGCCGGCCAAGACCCGCAAGCCCGTCCGGACGCCGTTCGCCGCGACCGGCAAGGTCACCGCGGTCGACGCCGCGGCGGGCACCGTGACGGTGCTGGCCCGCGGCGGCACCAAGGACGTCCGCAAGAACACCGTCACCGTGACGGTGCCGGACACCGCGCGTGTCGTGGTGAACAGCAAGCGCACCACGCTGGCCACCGTCACGGTGGGCGCGAAGATCACCATCACCGGTACGCGCAGCGCCGGCGTCTACACCGCCGCCCGGGTGCAGGTCGCCCAGAAGCCGAGCCCCGTGGTCACGCCCAGCCCCACCCCGACCGTGGACCCCACCCCGACCGTGGAGCCCACGCCCACCGTGGAGCCCACGCCCACCGAGGTGCCCACCGACCCCACGCCGAGCACCAGCCCCATTCCGGACGCCGACCCCAGCGGGGAGCCGACGGTCTGAACTTCCGGCGACTTGTCCGCGTAACACCGTGAAACGCCCCGTTCCGCACCCCGGAGCGGGGCGTTTACGCTGACCGTCGATACTCCCCGTGAGACCGTCGAGAGACGGCGGATCACCGTCGGGGAGGGGACACTGCCGTGACCTATGTGACGTCGCATTCCGGCGACACGCCCGGCGACTTCGGGCGCGACCTGCTCAGCAATCTCTACTACCAGCGGGGCACGACCCTGGAGTCGGCGAGCGCCCAGGACGCCTACCACTCGCTCGCGCTGACCGTGCGGGACCGGCTGGTCGACCGCTACATCCGGACGGCCGCCGCGCACTACCGGGCCAACCCGCGCTTCATCTACTACCTGTCGGCCGAGTACATGCTGGGCAAGCAGCTGGACCAGAACCTGCTCTACTCCGGCACCGAGGAGTGCGCGCAGCGCGCGCTGGACGGGCTCGGGCTGTCGCTGCCCGACCTGGTCGGCCTCGACGTCGAACCCGGCCTCGGCAACGGCGGCCTGGGCCGGCTCGCCGCCTGCCTGCTGGACGCCATGGCGTCCCAGGACATCCCGGCGGTCGGCTACGGCATCCGCTACGACTTCGGCATCTTCAAGCAGGACTTCCAGGACGGCGGCCAGGTCGAGCGTCCCGACGACTGGACCTTCTACGGCAACCCGTGGGAGTTCCACGCCTCCGACGACCAGCAGACGGTCGGCTTCTACGGCCACACCGAGCCGCTGGACGGCGTCCGCAAGAGCTGGGTGCCGGGCGAGGTTGTGCTGGGCGAGCCCAGCCACATGCTGGTGCCCGGGTACGGGACCAGCACGGTCAACATCATCCGGCTGTGGAAGGCCCGCGCCGCCCGCGAGTCCTTCGACCTGTCCCGCTTCGGCGCCGGCCAGTACGGCGAGGCGGTCGAGGAGATCGTCCGCTCGGAGAACATCAGCAAGGTGCTCTACCCGGACGACAGCACCGAGCTCGGCCGCGAGCTGCGCCTCAAGCAGCAGCACTTCCTGGTCACCTGCGCGCTGCGCGACATCGTCCGGCGCTTCCGGCTGCGCAACAGCGACTGGGACGCCTTCGCCGGCAAGGTGGTCATCCAGCTCAACGACACCCACCCGGTGATGGCGATCGCCGAGCTGATGCGGATGCTGGTGGACGAGGAGGGCCTGGAGTGGGACCGGGCCTGGTCGATCACCCGGCGCACGTTCGCCTACACCTGCCACACCCTGCTGCCCGAGGCCCTGGAGACCTGGCCGGTGGCGCTGGTGCGGCGGCTGCTGCCCCGGCACATGGAGATCATCTTCCTGATCAACCACCTGTTCCTGCAGGAGGTGGCCGCCCGGTACCCGGGTGACGACGGCAAGCTGCGCGAGCTGTCGATCATCCAGGAGGGCGGCGAGCAGCGGGTCCGGATGGCGCACCTGGCCGTGGTGGGCAGCTCGGCGGTCAACGGCGTCGCGGAGCTGCACTCGCGGCTGCTGGCCGCCACCACCCTGCACGGCTTCGCCGAGCTGTGGCCGGGCCGCTTCCACAACATCACCAACGGCGTCTCGCCGCGCCGCTTCGTCCGGCTGGCCAACCCCCGGCTGTCCGCGCTGATCACCAAGCGGATCGGCGACGACGGCTGGCTGACCCACCTGGACCGGCTGTCCGAACTGGAGTCGGCCGCCGACGATCCGGCCTTCCGTGAGCAGTGGCGCGCGGTCAAGCGGCTCAACCGGGTGGACCTGGCCGAGCACACGCTGGCGGCGACCGGGGTGGCGATCGACCCGGACGCGCTCTGCGACGTGATGATCAAGCGGTTCCACGAGTACAAGCGGCAGCTGCTGCGGGTGCTGCACGTGATCGTGCTGTACCACCGGATCCGGCGTGGCGAGGTCGCGGGCGTGGTGCCGCGCACGGTCGTGTTCGGCGGCAAGGCGGCGCCGGGCTACGTCGCGGCCAAGCGGATCATGCGGCTGGCGAACGCGGTCGCGGACCTGGTCAACGCGGATCCGGTCGTCGCGCCGTACCTGAAGATGGTCTTCCTGCCGGACTACAACGTCTCCCGGGCCCAGCTGATCATCCCGGCCGCCGACCTGTCCGAGCAGATCTCGCTGGCCGGCAAGGAGGCCTCGGGCACCAGCAACATGAAGCTGGCCCTCAACGGCGCGCTCACCATCGGCACCCTGGACGGCGCGAACGTGGAGATCCTCGACCGGGTCGGCGCCGACAACTTCTTCCTCTTCGGCCTGGACATCACCGGGGTGGCGGCGGTCAGGGAGCGGGGCTACGAGCCGTGGGCGTACTACGACCGGGACCCGGAGCTGCGCGAGGTGCTCGACACGGTGGCCGGCTACGACAAGGAGATCGTGGACGACCTGCTGCACCGCGACGAGTACCTGACGCTGGCCGACTACCGGGCCTATGTGGACTGTCAGGACGCGGTGGCCCGGGCCTGGTCGGACCCGGAGAAGTGGACCCGCGCGTCCATCTTGAACACCGCGCGCAGCGGCTTCTTCTCGGCGGACCGCACGGTACGGGACTACTGCCGCGACATCTGGCACGTGACGCCGCTGCACCCGGACAGCTGAGGCCGCCGAGCCGGCGCGGCGTTGACCGGCTCTGCCACGATTACCGGACGACCCGGGTCATCGTGGGATGAGGTTTGCATGCCCGCCGGCGCCACATTGAACGTCTTCCTCACGTCGACGACCGTCATCGGCTTCGGGCTCGCCATCTGGCAGGCCCTGCGCGCGGAGCAGCTCAACCGGCGCGAGCGAGATCTGGACTGGCCCCGGTTCCGGGGCGCGACCTCGGACCTGGCCCGGGCCATCGATCGTTCCGACTTCATGCCCGACGTCATCCTGGCGCTGAGCGACCGCGGGGCGATCGTCGCGCACCTGGTCGCCCGCGAGCTGCGGAACCAGGTGCCGATCGTCACCGTGGCGTATCACAGCACCGCGGGCACCTCCGTCGAGCTGCCCGGCTACCTCGCCCTGCGCGGGTCGAAGAGCACCGTCTTCCTGCCGGACCGGCTCCGCGAACAGAGCGACTGGAAGGTCCTGCTCATCGACGATTTTGTGATGTCGGGCGACGGATTGTCCCGGGTCAGGGACGCCCTCATCAAGCAGGGATTCGACCCGGGCCGGATCAGGAGCGGCGCGGTGATGGCCACCAAGCTGTCCCTGGCGAACAAGAAGGGGCCGGACTACGTCGCTCGGGAGGCCCGCGACTTCGACTTCTACTTTCCCTGGGGCCGGGCGGAATGACGCAGGGCCCGGGACCGCCGTGGCGGTTCCGGGCCCTGCGGGCCGTGCGGTGGGCCGGGTCAGCCCTTGACGCTGCCCGCGAGCAGGCCGCGGACGAAGTACCGCTGGAGCAACAGGAAGATCGTCACCGGTACCAGGATCGACACGAAGGCGCCCGCGGAGAGCAGGTGCCAGGCCGTGCCGCGGGTGCCGCTGAGGTTCGCCAGCGCCACGGTGACCGGGGCGACCGCGTCGCCGCCGCCCGCGAAGGTGAGGGCGACCAGCAGGTCGTTCCACACCCAGAGGAACTGGAAGATGCCGAACGCCGCCAGGGCCGGCCGCAGCAGCGGCAGGAGCACCCGGAAGAAGATCGACACGTGCCCGGCGCCGTCCACCCGGGCGGCCTCCAGCAGCGTCGCCGGGATCTCCCGCATGAAGTTGTGCAGCAGGTAGATCGCCAGCGGCAGGCCGAAGATCGCGTGGGAGATCCAGAGCGTCCAGAACGTGTTCGCCAGCCCCGCGTCCACGTAGAGCGTGAGCAGCGGGATCAGGGTCACCTGCAAAGGCACGATCTGCAGCGCGAAGATCGCCAGGAACAGGATGTTGCGGCCCGGGAACTTGATCCAGGCGAACGCGTACGCGGCCAGGCAGGCCAGGCTCATCGGGATGATCACCGAGGGGATGGTGATCACCAGCGAGTTCACGAAGAACGAGCCGAGGCCGGCGCCGTCCTCCGAGTCGAGCACGGCCTTGTAGTTGTCCATGGTGATCTGCGGGTCGGTGAAGAACGTCCACCAGCCCGTCGTCTTGATCGCCCGCTCGGGGCGGATCGACGACACCAGCAATCCGAACGTCGGCAGCGTCCAGAGCACCGCGATGACCAGCGCCGCGAGCGAGGCCCAGGGCGAGGTCAGCTTCTTCTTGGCCACCGAGGCCGCGGTGGGCTTCTCGGCCACCAGCGGGGGCGGTGCGTCCAGCGGGGCGGTGGTGGTCATAGCGCCTCCGAACTGCGGATCTGCCGGATGTTGTAGGCAACGATCGGGATGACCAGCACGAACAGCAGCACCGCGAGCGCGGAGCCGAGGCCCTGGTTGTCGCTGCGGAAGCTCTGGCTGTAGAACTCGTTCGCGATGACGCTGGTGTCGAACTGGCCGCCGGTCATCGTGCGCACGATGTCGAAGACCTTGAGGGTGCCGATGCCGATGGTGGTCAGCACGACCACCACCGCCGGGCGGATGGCCGGCAGCGTGACGAAGCGGAACATGCCCCACGGCGTGACGCCGTCGAGGCGGGCGGCCTCGATGATGTCGTCCGGGATGGCCTTGATCGCCGCGGACAGCACGGTCATCGCGAAGCCGGCCTGGATCCAGATCATCACCACGATCAACAGGAACGTGTTGAGCGGCGAGTCAACCAGCCACTGCTGCGGCGTGCCGCCCACCCAGACCAGCACCTGGTTGAGCAGGCCGATCTGCTTCACGTTGGCCTGGTCGGGCCGGTAGGCGTAGACGAAGCTCCAGATGATCGACGCGCCCACGAAGGAGATCGCCATGGGCAGGAAGATCAGCGACTTGGCGAACGACTCCAGCTTGGCCTTGTCCACCAGGATGGCGTAGAGCAGGCCGACCGCGGTGGCCACGAACGGCGTCACCACGACCCAGAAGACGGTGTTGCGCAGCACGGTGAGCTGGTCGCCGTCGGTGAAGATCGTCTGGTAGTTGTCGAGGCCGATGAAGGCGCTGCCCGCCGCGTCGAAGAACGACTGGTAGATCGTCCGGAAGCCGGGGTAGACGAGCCCGACCAGCAGCATGATCAGCGTCGGGGCGAGATAGGAGTAAGCGACGATGCGGTCACCGCGGCGGCCGCCGAAGCGCCCCGCGATGAACAGGATGATGCCCACGACCGCGGCGAAGAGAAGGATCGCAGCGAACATCTGCGTGAACTTCTCGGCGGTGGTCTCGGCGGTGTCGAACACGCGACCCGTACCTCCTCGGGAGAGATGTGGGGCCGGTCACCAAGCGGTGACCGGCCCCGGGTGAAGATTCAGATCACTTGGGCCAAGCCTTTTCGATGTTGTCCACCGTCGTCTTGGTGTCCTGCCCGGTGATCCAGCTCGTGACCTGCTTCCAGTAGGCGTTCGAGCCCACTGCCGCCGGCATCTGGTCCGAGCCGTCGAAGCGGAACGACGCCTTCGGGTCGAGCAGGATCGTCGCCGCCAGCTTGTCGATCGGGTTGCTCAGGTTGTTCGGGTCGGTGCCCTTGTTGGCGCTGACCCAGCCCTGCGAGCCCTTGGCCTTGATGTTCGCCCAAGTGTCGGTCGACAGGTACGTCTGGAAGGCCTTGACCTCCGGACGGTCCGCGAACGCCACGTTGAACTCGCCACCGCCGAGGACCGGCTTGCTGGCCGCGTCCTTGCCCGGCAGGTAGAACGCGAAGACGTCGCCGTCCTCGGCCACCTTCGTGGTCTTCGGGAAGTTGGCCGCGTAGAAGCTGGCCTGGCGGTGCAGGGAGCAGGTGCCCTCCAGGATCGGCAGGCCACCGTCCTGGAACGTGGTCGTGGCGATGCTCTTGACGTCGCCCAGGCCGCCGTTCACGTACGCCGGGTTCTTCAGGTAGGCGCCCACCGCGTCCAGCGCCGCCGTCGACTCGGGGCCGTTGAACGGGATCTCGTGGCTGACCCACTTGTCGTACGTCTCCGGGCCGTAGAGCCGGAGCATCATGTCTTCCTGCCAGTCGGTGAGCGGCCAGCCGGTCGCCTCACCACTGCCGATGCCCGCGCACCACGGCTTCTTCTTGTCCGCGACCATCTTGTCGGTCAGGGTCTTGAGCTCGTCGAGCGTGGTCGGCACCGTGTACCCGGAGTCCTTGAACTCGCTCGGCGAGTACCAGACCAGCGACTTGACGTTGGCGCCGGACGGCGCGCCGTAGAACTTGCCGTCGACGGTCGCGTAGGCCTTCCAGTCCGGGCCCCAGAACTTGTCGACGTTCGCGGCGACCTCGGCCGGCGCCTCGACGGCCTTGCCGGTGGCCACGAGCTGCTTGAGCAGGCCGGGCTGCGGCACGATCGCGAGGTCCGGCGGGTTGCCCGCCTTGGCGCGCACGAGGACCTGGGTCTCGAAGGACTTGTCGCCCTCGTACTTGATGGTCACGCCGGTGCACTGCTCGAAGGGCTTGTAGGACTCCTTGTACGCGGTGTCCTCGGGCGTCACGATGCCCGTGTACACCGAGACCGTCTTGCCCTTCAGGTCGCCGAACGAGCTGAACTGCGCGCAGTCGATGGACGACTGCGTAGCCGTGTTGGAATCGTCGTCCGAGTCGTCACTGCCGCCGCAAGCGGCCAGGCCGAACACCAGGCCGACGCCCAGCGTACCGGCGAGCGCGCTCCGGAAGCGCGGGCTATTGGATTGACCGAACATACCTCTCCCTATCTCACATCACGCCGGGGCGTGACATCACCGTCACCGTCTCCGGTTCCCCCGGGTGTCAGTCAAGAGGGGCCAGCTGTGTTTCGCAATGTTTCCGCATGATCAACCGAGTAACGATTCGGCACCGGGCCAGCGGAGACCTTAAACGGTTAAGAAGACTAATAGTAAAGCGGCCCGGATCACCGCACCGGAAATGCCACCGGTGCGCACCTGCCCGCGGCACGCAGGCGGGGTGTAGTTGTCTCTGCGCGGCGTGGCCGTGGCCGTACCCGAGCGCCCGCAGGAGGATCCCGATGCCGCCCGCCCGGCCTCCCTCTTTGCTCCGCACCGCCGCGACCGACCCCGTGCTGCGTGCCGTGTCCGGCACGGCCCTGGTGGCGATCGGCTGGTTGCTCTGGGGCCCCGGCCCGGTCGCCGTGGACGTGCTGCTGCGCGCGGTCCTCGGGACGGTCTTCAACGGCGTGCTGGTGGTGTGCGCCCTGCGGCTGGCCCGCGCGCCCGGCCGGACCGCAGGCGACCGCCGCTTCTGGCGGGCGATGACCGCCATGGGCGGGCTCATGGTGATCGGCCAGCTCTCCCGGCTCATCGGCACCGTGCGTCACCCCGACATCGGCACCGTGGCGACCGGCCGGTTCCAGACCGTCTGCGTGCTGGCCGGCATCGCCGTGCTGGTGGCGGGCGCCCTGACCCACCCGCGGCCGCCGGCGACCAGCCGGGCCCGGCTGCGGTACCTGCTGGACACCACTGCCGTGGTGACCGCCGCCGTCGTGGTCGTCTGGTTCGTCATCGACCGCTCGGCCGCCCTCGGCGCCGGCGCGGCCGGCCCGTTCGGCGCGGTCGCGATCGCCGCCGCGATGACCTTCGCGGTCACCCGGCTCATCGTGGGCGGGCACAGCCCGATCAGCTCGTCGGCGGCCGCGCCGATCGTCGCCGCCGGGGTGCTCCAGTGCTTCAACGGCGGCGTCATGCCGGCCGCGGCGGGGTGGCGGCTCGAACTCGTGCTCCAGATCGCCGCCGCGGCGCTGGTCAGCCTCGGCCCCCGGCTGCAGGAACTGGTCGACCGGCTGACCGCGGGCGGGCCCCCGCGGCCCCGGCGCTCGTACAGCGTGCTGCCGTACGTCACGCTCGGCCTCGTCGTTGCGATCCTGCCGGCCGTGCTGCCCGCCGGCCTGAGCACCACCGCCCTGGTCACGCTCGGCGGCCTGCTGCTGATGATCACCGTGGTGGTGGCCCGGCAGGTCCTCACGCTGGCCGAGAACGAGGCGCTGGTGCGCCGCTCCGACGCGGGCCTGGAGACGCTGCGCCGGCAGGAGGAGCGGGTCCGGCTGCTGCTGGAGTACTCGACCGACATCACCTCGCTGATCGACCACACCGGCGCGATGACCTACCTGACCCCGGCCACCCGGATGCTGGGCTACGAGCCGCACGAGATGGTCGGCGTCCGGGTGCTCACCCTGATCCACCCCGACGACCTGCCGGACCTGCTGCCCGACCTGCAGCACCTGATGCTCACGCCCGGCGCGACCTACACCTATCAGGCCCGCTACCGGCACGCCGCCGGCTCCTGGCGCTGGCTGGAGGTCACCAGCCGCAACCTCACCCACGAGCCCAGCGTCGGCGCCGTGGTCAGCAACGCCCGCGACGTGACCGACGCCCGGGAGCTGCAGGACCGGCTGCGGCACGAGGCCACCCACGACGCGCTCACCGGGCTGGCCAACCGGGTGCTCTTCGGCCGCCGGCTGGCCGCCGAGGTCACCGGCGGCGTCGCGCTGCTGCACATCGACCTGGACGGCTTCAAGCCCATCAACGACACGTACGGCCACCACGCCGGCGACGTCGTGCTGGTCCGGGTGGCCGAGCGGCTGGCCGCGGCGCTGCCGGCCGGGGCGGTCGCGGCCCGGCTCGGCGGCGACGAGTTCGCCGCGCTGCTGCCCCGGGCCTGCCGGGACACCGCCGAGCTGGCCGCCGAGGCGTTCCGGGCGGCGCTGGCCGAGCCGATCGAGGTGGACGGGCGGCACCTGACCATCGACGCCAGCATCGGCGTGGTCGCGGGCACCGGCGGCGACCCCGAGGCGCTGCTGCGCGAGGCCGACGAGGCGATGTACCGGATCAAGCACGCCGGCCGGCGCTGAGGGCCGTCAGGGCAGCCGGGCGCGCAGCGCGTGGCCGAACCCGCGGTGCGTCACGATCAGCGGCGGGCCGAACCGCTCCAGCTTGCGGCGCAGCGAGCCGAGCTGGGCGTCCAGCACGCCCGGGCCGCCGTCCGGCTCGTCCGGCCACACGCCGGCCCGGATCTCGCTGTGCGACAGCACCCGGCCCGGGTTGCGCAGCAGGTAGCGCAGCAGCTCGAGCTCGGTCGGCGAGAGCGGCACCGGCTCACCGGCCCGCCGCACCTCGCCGGTGTCCTGGTCCAGCTCGACGTCGCCGTGGCGCAGCACCCGGTTGCCCGGCGCGTCGGCGAGCCGCCGCAGCGCCGCGTGCACCCGGGCCAGCAGCACCTCCACGTCGAACGGCTTGGTGATCCAGTCCTGGTCGCCGTAGGCGAGCCCGGCGACCAGGTCGTCGCGGGTGTCCCGGGTGGTCAGGAAGACCACCTCGGCGCCCGAGCCCTCCGCGCGCATCCGCCGGCGCACGTCCAGGCCGTCGCCGTCGGGCAGCATCGCGTCGAGCAGCACCAGGTCCGGCGGGCGCTCGGCCGCCTTCTCCACCGCCTGGGCGGCGGTGCCGGCGGTGTCCACGGCGAAGCCGTGGCCGGTGAGCACGGTGGCCAGCAGGTCCACGGTGGTCGGCTGGTCGTCGACCACCAGGATGCGTGCGGATCCCGTCATGTCGCCCCCCATGAGACCAAGCGTGCGGACCTGGTCTGACGGTCCTCCCTTCCGGGATGCCGAGGAAAGACCCTGCCCACATGGCAGGAAGACCGGGGCGGGTGGGAACAACCGTTCGCAGGCCGGAAACACACCCCGCGTAACGTAGCGTTGTTCCAGGTCAGGCACGGTACGTCGGAACAGGGGGACCGCAGGTGGATCTGCACACGGTCGTCGAGGTCGTCAGCCCGGCCACGGTGGGTCAGTGGCGGCCGGGGGACGCCTGGCTGGCGGGCGGGACCGCGCTGTTCGCCGAACCGCAGACCGGCGTGACCCGGCTGCTGGATCTCGCCGCCGCCGGCTGGACCCCGGTCACCGTCCGCGCCGGGGGCCTGGAGATCGCCGCGACCTGCACGGTCGCCGACCTCGCCGGCTACCGCGGCGCCGCGCACTTCACCGCCTTCCACGAGCTGGCCACCGCCTGCTGCCGGGCGTTCCTGGCCTCCTTCAAGATCTGGAACGTGGCGACCGTCGGCGGCAACCTGTGCGCGGCCCTGCCCGCCGGGCCGATGATCGCGCTGACCGCGGCCCTGGACGGCGAGTGCCTGATCCTCGGCCCGGCCGGCGAGCGCCGGCTGGCCGTGACCCGGTTCGTCACCGGCGACGGCACGACCGCGCTCGGCCCGGGCGAGCTGCTGCGCTCGATCACGCTGCCCGCGGCGGCGCTGACCGGGCGGACGGCGTTCCGCCAGGGCTCGCTGTTCACCCACGGCCGGTCGGCCGTGCTGCTGATCGGCCGCCGGGCCGGCGCCGGCCTGGTGCTGACCGTGACGGCCGCCACCGTGCGCCCCTTCCAGCTGCGTTTCCCCGGCGTGCCCGGGGCGGCCGAGCTGGCCGGGGCGCTGCACGACACCGTCCCCGACGACGCCTATGTGGACGACGTGCACGGGCTGCCCGCGTGGCGCCGGCACCTGACCCACCGGTACGCCGAGGAGATCCGGGCGGAGCTGGTCGCATGAGCGTGCGGATCAACGGCGCCGAGCACGACCAGCCGCCCCGCCCCGGCCAGTGCCTGCGCACCTACCTGCGGCAGGAGGGCTGCTTCGGGGTCAAGAAGGGCTGCGACACCGGCGACTGCGGCGCCTGCACCGTGCACGTCGACGGGCAGCCGGTGCACAGCTGCCTCTATCCGGCGTTCCGCGCCCAGGGCCGGGAGGTCACCACGATCGAGGGGCTGGCGCCGCCGGACGGCCTGCACCCGGTGCAGCAGCGCTTCCTGGACGCGCAGGGCTTCCAGTGCGGCTTCTGCACCGCCGGGATGATCATGACGACCGCCGCGCTGGACGAGGCGCAGCTGGCCGACCTGCCCCGCGCGCTCAAGGGCAACCTGTGCCGCTGCACCGGCTACCGCGCCGTCGCGGACGCCGTCCGCGGCATCCGCACGGTCGACGAGCCCGGCGCCGGCCCCGCGATCGGCGCCTGCCTGGGCGCGCCGGCCGGGCCGCAGGTCGTCACCGGTACGGCCCGCTACACGTTCGATGTGGACGTTCCCGGGCTGCTGCACCTCAAGGTGCTGCGCTCGCCGCACGCGCACGCCCGGATCAGCGCCATCGACACCGCGGCGGCGCTGGCCGTGCCGGGGGTGCGCGCGGTGCTGACCCACGAGGACGCCCCGGCGCGGCACTTCTCCACCGCCCGGCACGAGCACCCCACCGAGGACCCGGCCGACACCCGGGTGCTCGACGACGTGGTCCGGCACGTCGGCCAGCGCGTCGCGGCCGTGGTCGCCGAGACCGAGGCCGCCGCCGAGCAGGGGTGCCGGCTGCTGCGGGTCACGTACGAGATCCGGCCCGCGGTGCTCGACCCGGAGGCCGCGATGCGGCCCGGCGCGCCCGCCGTGCACGGCGACAAGGAGGCCGCCGGTCACCGGATCGCCCGCCCGGCCGACAACGTCGCCGGCGAGCTGCACGCCGAGATGGGCGACGTCGCCGCCGGGCTGGCCGAGGCCGACATCGTGTACGCGGAGACGTTCCGCACGCCCCGGGTCCAGCACGCCGCGCTGGAGACGCACGGCGCGATCGGCTGGCTCGACGACACCGGCCGGCTCACCCTGCGCTCCAGCACCCAGACCCCGTTCCTGACCCGGCGGGCGCTCGCGGAGCTGTTCGAGCTGCCGCTGGACCAGGTCCGGGTGCTCACCGGCCGGGTCGGCGGCGGCTTCGGCGGCAAGCAGGAGATGCTGGTCGAGGACCTGGTGGCGCTGGCCGTGCGGCGCACCGGCCGGCCGGTCAAGCTGGAGTACACCCGCGCCGAGCAGTTCACCGCGGCGACCACCCGGCACCCGTTCACGGTGGAGCTGCGGGCCGGCGCCCGCCGGGACGGCACGCTGACCGCGTTGTCGCTGCGGGTGGTCTCCGACACCGGCGCGTACGGCAACCACGGCCCCGCGGTGATGTACCACGCCTGCCACGAGTCCATCGCGGTCTACCGCTGCGCGAACAAGAAGGTCGACGCGTACGCGGTCTACACCAACACCGTCCCGTCGGGGGCGTTCCGCGGCTACGGCCTGGGCCAGGTCTCGTTCGCCGTGGAGTCGGTGCTCGACGAGCTGGCCCGCCGGCTGGGGCTGGACCCGGTGCTGCTGCGCGAGCGCAACATCGTGCGCCCCGGCGAGCCGCTGGCCGTGCCGGGCGACCACGCCGACGACCTGAGCATCGCCAGCTACGGCCTCGACCAGTGCCTGGACGCCGTCCGGGAGGCGGCGGCGCAGCCGGCCGGGCCGGTGCCGGAGGGCTGGCAGGTGGGCGAGGGCATGGCGCTGGCGATGATCGCGGCCGGCCCGCCCGGCGGTCACTTCGCCGACGCGGCGATCACCCTGCTGCCGGACGGCCGGTACGAGATCGCCGTCGGCACCACCGAGTTCGGCAACGGCAGCACCACCGTGCACACCCAGCTCGCCGCGGACACCCTGGGCACCACCCCGGACCGGGTGGTGGTGCGCCAGTCCGACACCGACGTCGTCGGCCACGACACCGGCGCGTTCGCCTCCACCGGCGTGGTGGTGGCCGGCCAGGCCGTGCTGCACGCCGCCCGGTCGCTGCGCGAGCGGCTGCTGGCGCTGGCCGGGCCGGGCGCGCTCGGCCTGGGCGTGGACGCGGTGACCCTGGAGCACGGGCAGGTCAGCCTCAAGGACCTGGCGGCGTCCGTCGCGGTGCCGGTGCGGGCCGAGGGGCACTGGAGCGGCAGCCCGCGGTCGGTGGCGTTCAACGTCCAGTGGTTCCGCGTCGCGGTCGATCCGGGCACCGGGGAGCTGCGGATCCTGCGCAGCGTGCACAGCGCCGACGCGGGCACCGTGCTGAACCCGTTGCAGACCCGCGGCCAGATCGAGGGCGGCGTGGCCCAGGCGCTCGGCGCCACGCTGGCCGAGCACCTGGACATCAACGCCGAGGGCCGGGTCACCACGGCCGCCTTCCGCCAGTACCACCTGCCGACCTTCGCCGACGTGCCGCCGACCGAGGTGGTCTTCGCCCGCACCGAGGACACGATCGGGCCGCTGGGCGCCAAGTCGATGAGCGAGAGCCCGTTCAACCCGGTGGCGCCGGCCCTGGCGAACGCCCTGCGGGACGCGACCGGGGTGCGCTTCACCGACCTGCCGTTCACCCGCGACCGGATCTGGCAGCGCCTGCAGGCCGGCTGAGCACCCTGCCGGGAACGGCGAACCGCCCTCGTGGCGGCGGGTTGACCCGTAGGGTCGGACGGGTTCGGACATCGCCCGCCACGGCCCGGCCCGCGGGCCTGGAACAGGGGGTCTCGTGGCGCTGCGCGGCAGGAATCGGACGTCGGCGGACACCGGTGCCCCCAGTGACCCGGCCCGGCTGCGCGAGTGCGAGGCGGAGGTCACGGCCCTGCGGGAGGACCTCGCCCGGGTCCGCGCGGAGAGCGCCACCGCGATCGAGCGGTACGAGCTGATGATCCAGGCGGCCGGCATCGGCCTGTGGGACATGGACGTGGTGGCCGACGACCCGGTGAACCCGAACAACGAGTTCATGTGGTCGCAGGAGTTCCGGCACATGCTCGGCTTCGTCGACGAGCGGGACTTCCCGAACATCCTGAGCAGCTGGGCGTCCCGGCTGCACCCGGACGACGCGCCGCGCACGGTGCAGGCCTTCCTGGCCCACCTCAACGACCGGACCGGCCGGATCCCGTACAACATCGAGTACCGGCTGCAGCTCAAGAACGGCGACTACCGCTGGTTCGTGGCCACCGGCGCGACCCGGCGCGACGCCCGCGGCGTGCCGCTGCGGGTGGCCGGCGCGTTGCGTGACATCGACAACGAGAAGCGCCTGGCGGAGACCTCCGAGCAGCAGCTCGCCCAGCTCAGCGCCTCCACGTCGCAGCTCGGCGGGGTGAGCGCGGACCTGTCCCGGGCGGTCGACGCGGCGGTGACCCGGTCGGCCGCGGCGGCCCGGACGATCTCCGCCCTGGACGCCAGCAGCGTGAAGATCGGCGAGGTGGTCAAGCTGATCACCGGCATCGCCTCGCAGACCAACCTGCTGGCGCTGAACGCCACGATCGAGGCGGCCCGGGCCGGCGAGATGGGCAAGGGCTTCGCGGTCGTGGCGCACGAGGTGAAGGAGCTGGCCACCGAGACCGGCCGGGCCACCGAGAACATCTCGCTGCAGGTGGACGGCATCCGCGCGCAGACCAGCGAGGCGGTCCGCAGCATCCAGGAGATCGACACCGCGATGCAGGCGCTGGCCTCGACCCAGCTCGCCATCGACGACCTCGTGCAGGGCCACCGCTAGCCGCCGTCTTCCCGACCGAAGTTACCGCCATCGATCTCCGGGGAGGAGAGCCGGCGCGGTACCGGCCGGCAGGGAGGTGGGTCATGCGGAGAGCCGTTGGCGGGCCACCGACTTCGCGTTCAGCGACCGGGCCGGCCAGGGGATCGGGCGGGGCGTCGGCGACGAGGTGCTCGCCACCCGGCTGCTCCGGGCCGACGGCCCCACCCACGTCGGTTCCTGCCCGCGCTGACGGTTCAGCGGCGGGCCTCGTACACGTTGTTGAAGGGGGTCTCGCTCGCCCGCCGGAAGCGGGTGAAGCCCGCGTCGGTCACCAGCTGGCGGATGGCCGCCTCGCCCGCCTGGGCGCCCAGCGCGTAGCCGCCCGGCTGCGACATGGCGTTCGGCACGCACAGGAACGTGGAGAACGAGTAGTACACCCGGCCGACCGGGTTCAGGTTCTCCTCGACCGTGTCACCGGCCGCGGGCTCGACGATCATCCAGGTGCCGTCCGGGGTCAGCACGTCGCGGATGTGCCGGGCCGCGCCCAGCGGGTCACCCATGTCGTGCAGGCAGTCGAAGGTCGTCACCAGGTCGTACTTCTCGCCGCTGAACTGCCCGGCGCCGGCCGCCTCGAAGCTGACCCGGTCGGCGACCCCGGCGTCCGCCGCGCGCTTGCGGGCCAGGTCGATCGAGGCCTCGTGGTAGTCGGAGGCGTGCACGGTCGACGCCGGGTACGCCTGGGCCATCAGCACCGAGGAGGCGCCGAGGCCGCAGCCCACGTCGGCGATCCGCGCGCCGGCCCGCAGCTTGGCCTCCACCCCGTCCAGCGCGGGCAGCCAGGACGGCACGAGGTTGGCGATGTAGCCGGGGCGGAAGAACTGCTCGCAGCCGACGAACACGTCGGCGTCGTGCTCGTTCCAGCCCAGCCCGGCACCGCTGCGGAAGGCCTCGGTGATCCGGGGCTCGGCACGCAGGGCGCCCAGCGCGAGCAGGAAGGCGCCCGGGGCGTACAGCGGGCCGTCCGGGTCGGCCAGCGCGAACGCCTGCTCCTCGCTGAGGGTGTACCGGTCGCCGTCGTGGTCCACGTAGCCGCCGGCCGCCTGACCGCGCAGCCACTCGGCGACGTACCGCTGGTCGGTCTCGGTGCGGGCGGCCAGCTCCCCGGGGGTGGCCGGGCCGGTGGCCAGAGCCCGGTAGAAGCCGAGCCGGTGACCGATCACGACGTTGCCGGCCGCCACGGTCGCGCCCAGGTCGCCGACGAACTTGGTGATGAAAGCGTTCAGCTTGTCCTCGTTGATAGCCATGCCGCCACGGTGCCGCCGGTCGTTGCGCGGCCGTTGCAACCGGGCTGCAATGGCGGGGGAGAGGGTGGCGGGATGAGGGCACGGGAACCCGACGTCGAGGGCTACGTCAACCACGACGGCGTCAAGGTCGGCTACGCGGTCTACGGCGACGGCGCGGAGACGGTGCTGCTGGCGCCGGCCTGGATGGTGGTCGACTCGCGGATCTGGAAGCTCCAGGTGGCGTACCTGTCCCGGTACTTCCGGGTGATCACGGTGGATCCGCGCGGCAACGGCCGGTCGCAGCGGCCGGCCGAGCCGGCGGCGTACACCGACCGGGCGCACGCGACGGATCTCGTGGCGGCGCTCGACGCGGCCGGGGTCGAGCGGGCCACGGTGGTCGGGCTGAGCCGGGGTGGGTGGCGGGCCGCGCTCGCCGCCTCCGAGCACCCGGACCGGTTCGCCGGCCTGATCGCGATCTCGCCGCGGGTCAACGGCCTGGCCCCGCCGCCGCCGGAACGCCTGGCCGCCGACTTCGACGCGGTCCGCGAGCACTACGAGGGCTGGCAGAAGTACAACCGGCACTCGTGGCGCCGCGACTACCGCGGTTTCGTGGAGTGGTTCTTCGCCCTGCTGCTGCCCGAGCCGCACTCCACCAAGCAGTTCGAGGACTGTGTCTCGTGGGCGCTGGAGACCGGGCCGGAGACGCTGATCGCGGGCGAGGAGGCGCCGGAGTCGGTGGCCGGGCTGCCGGCGGTCGAGGCGGTGCTGCGCGGGCTGCGCTGCCCGGTGCTGGTCATCCACGGCGAGCGTGACCGGTGCGTACCGATCGGGGTGGGTGCGCGGTTCGCCGAGCTGACCGGCGGGCGGCTGATCCGGATGGCCGGCGCCGGGCACCTGCCGCCGGCCCGGCACCCGGTGCCGGTGAACCGCTGGATCCGCGAGTTCGTGCGCCCCGACCCGCCACCGCGGCAGTGGACCCGGGCGCTGAACCGCCCGCGCCGGGTGCTCTACCTGTCGTCGCCGATCGGGCTCGGGCACGCCCGGCGGGACCTGGCCGTGGCCGCCGAGCTGCGCCGGCTGCGGCCCGGCGTCGAGGTCGACTGGCTGGCCCAGCACCCGGTCACCGCGCTGCTGGCCGCGCGCGGCGAGCGGGTCCATCCGGCGTCACGCTGGCTGGCCTCGGAATCGCGGCACCTGGAGGCCGAGGCGCACGGGCACGACCTGCCCGCGTTCGGGGCGATCCGGCGGATGGACGAGATCCTGACGGCCAACTTCATGGTCTTCGCCGAGCTGGCCCGGGAGCGGCACTACGACCTGTGGGTCGCCGACGAGGCCTGGGACGTCGACCACTTCCTGCACGAGAACCCGGAGCTGAAACGCACCGCGTACGCCTGGCTGACCGACTTCGTGGGCTGGCTGCCGACGGCGGCCGGCGGGGCGGCCGAGGCCGCCCTCACCGCCGACCGGAACGCGGAGATGATCGAGCAGATCGCGCGCTTCCCCCGGGTACGCGACCGGGCGCTGTTCGTCGGCGACCCGCCGGACGTGGTGGCGGGGCTGTTCGGCCCCGGCCTGCCCGTCATCGCCGACTGGACGGCCCGGCACTACGACTTCACCGGGTACGTGACCGGCTTCCCACCCGCCGACGTCGTGGACCGGGCGGCCGCCCGGGCGGAGTTCGGCTGGGGGCCGCAGGAGCAGGTCTGCGTGGTGGCGGTCGGCGGCACGGCGGTGGGCGTACCGCTGCTGCGTCGCGTGCTGGCGGCCCACCCGGCGGCGGCCGCGCTGGTGCCCGGACTGCGGATGGTCGTGGTCGCCGGGCCGCGCGTCGACCCCGCCGCGCTGGCCGCCCCGCCCGGCGTCGAGGTGCACGGCTACCTGCCCGAGCTGCACCGCTACCTGGCCGCCGCGGACCTGGCCGTGGTGCAGGGCGGGCTGGGCACCACCATGGAGCTCACCGCGGCCGGCCGGCCGTTCCTCTACGTGCCGCTGGAGAACCACTTCGAGCAGCAGCTGCACGTGCCGCACCGGCTCGCCCGCTACGGCGCCGGCCGCCGGCTGTCCTTCGCCGACACCGCACCCGAACCCCTCGCCCGAGCAATCGCCGAGGAGATCGGCCGCACCGTCCACTACCAGCCGGTGGCCCAGGACGGCGCCATCCGAGCCGCGACCAGCCTGTCCGACCTGTTCTAGCCCCGGACTTTTCGGACTGCCGTTTTAGCCGGCGTGCCGTTTTCATCCGGTATATGGGACTGGCCCTTGGGGAGTGTGGTGGTAGTGGAGGTTGAGGGTTCATATCAGGAGGAAAGGGGCGTGACTAATGGACCTTGTTGCGGTGTTTGTGCCCTGAACAGCGAAGGAGTTGTGTTTGTAGGCAGGCTCTGGAGTTGATGCTGTGCGAGAGATGAAGGTTTGGCCCTTCGGAGTCGCCCG
>NZ_JBITLX010000001.1:557110-671535 GCF_044465625.1 Actinoplanes sp. NPDC049599 | reverse complement strand
GCAAGGTTCCGGTCACCGGTCAGGACGCGACGGTGCAGGGTCTGCAGAACATCCTCGCGGGTGACCAGTGCATGACGGTCTACAAGGCCATCAAGCAGGAGGCCGACGCCGCTGCCGACCTGGCGATCTCGCTGGCCAAGGGCGAGAAGAAGGACGTGCCGCAGACCATCACCGACCCGGAGTCGAACGCCGCGGTCCCCTCGGTGCTGCTGACCCCGAAGGCGATCTTCAAGGACAGCGTGAAGGACGTCGTCGCGGACGGTTTCGTCACCAAGGACCAGCTGTGCACCGGCGACTTCGCCAAGCTCTGCACGGACAACGGCGTCAGCTGACCCCACCTCGGGCCCGACGGCGCCGCCCATGCCCGACCGGGCGTGGGCGGCGCCGCATCGACTGAAGGAGAAACACCCGTGGCCGCGACACCTCTTCTGGAGTTGCGCGGGATCGACAAGAGCTTCGGTCCCGTCCAGGTCCTGCACGATGTCGGACTGAGCGTCTATCCGGGGGAAGTGACCGCACTCGTCGGTGACAACGGCGCCGGCAAATCGACACTGGTCAAGTGCGTCAGCGGGATCTACACGATCGACGCGGGCACGGTCACCTTCGACGGCAACCAGATCGCCGTGCACAGCCCCCGGGACGCCGCCGCGCTGGGCATCGAGGTCGTCTACCAGGACCTGGCGCTCTGCGACAACCTGGACATCGTCCAGAACATGTTCCTGGGCCGGGAGAAGATCCGCGGGCTGGTCCTGGACGAACCCACCATGGAACAGATGGCCGGCGACACCCTGGCCAGCCTGTCGGTGCGCACCGTCAAGTCGTTGCGCCAGCTCGTCGCCAGCCTCTCCGGCGGCCAGCGCCAGACCGTCGCGATCGCCAAGGCGGTGCTCTGGAACAGCCGGGTGGTCATCCTCGACGAACCCACCGCCGCGCTCGGCGTGGCCCAGACCGCGCAGGTCCTCGAGCTGGTCCGCCGGCTCGCCGACAACGGCCTGGGCGTGGTGCTGATCTCGCACAACATGAACGACGTCTTCGCGGTCTCCGACCGGGTCGCCGCGCTGTATCTGGGCCGGACCGCGGCCCAGGTCAAGACCAGCGACGTGACCCACTCGCAGATCGTCGAGCTGATCACCTCCGGCCGCAGCGGCAACCTCGGCCTGCCGCCCGAGAAGCCGGCCGCCTCCGGCTTCGCCGACATCACGCCTGGAGACGGGGACCGATGACAACCACCACCACCACGGCCGGCGGCGTCAAGGTCGTCAAGCCCACCGTCGCCGGCCACCTGCACGACTACTGGGGCCGGGTCCGGGGCGGCGACATCGGCAGCCTGCCGGCCATCCTCGGCCTGATCGTGCTCTGCCTGATCTTCGGCATCGCCCGGCCGACCTTCTTCAGCGCGGTCAACTTCGCCAACCTGTTCTCCCAGGGCGCCGCGGTCATCTTCATCGCGATGGGCCTGGTCTTCGTCCTGCTGCTGGGCGAGATCGACCTGTCGGCCGGCTTCGCCAGCGGCGTGTGCGGCGCGGTGATGGCCATCATGCTCACCAACCACGGCTGGAGCTGGTACTCCGCGATCGCGGTCGCCCTGTTCACCGGCCTGGTGATCGGGTTCGCGCTGGGCTTCCTGGTGGCGAAGGTCGGCATCCCGTCGTTCGTGGTCACGCTGGCGGCGTTCCTGGCCTTCCAGGGCATCCTGCTGGTGCTGCTCAGCGGCGGCAAGAACATCTCCATCCGGGACACCTTCGTGCTGTCGCTGGCCAACCGGAACATGTCCGTCGTGGTGAGCTGGGCGATCGCGATCGTGGCCGTGGCCGGATACGCCGCCCTGCAGTTCACCCGGGTCCGCGGGCGCGCCACCCGGGGCCTGGTCACCGACCCGATGGGCATCGTGCTGGCCCGGATCGCGGCGCTGGCGTTGATCCTGTTCGCCGCCGTCGCCGTGCTCACCGCCGAGCGCAGCATCAACCCGGCGATCAGCGGCTCGGTCAAGGGCGTGCCGATCGTGGCGCCGATCATCGCGGTCTTCCTGGTCATCTGGACCTTCGTGCTGGGCCGCACCGCGTACGGCCGGCACGTGTACGCGGTGGGCGGCAACACCGAGGCGGCCCGCCGCGCCGGCATCCCGGTCGACCGGATCCGCATCTCGGTCTTCGTGATCGGCTCGTTCATGGCCGCGATCGGCGGCATCATCGCCGCCAGCCGGGCCAACTCGGTAGACCCGAACTCCGGCGGCAGCAACGTGCTGCTGTACGCGGTCGGCGCGGCCGTGATCGGCGGCACCAGCCTCTTCGGCGGCAAGGGCCGGGTGCTGGACGCGGTCATCGGCGGCGCGGTGATCGCGGTGATCGACAACGGCATGGGCCTGATGGGTTACAGCTCCGGCACCAAGTTCATCGTCACGGGCCTTATCCTGCTTCTTGCCGCCAGCGTGGACGCGCTGTCGCGGCGCAGAGCGGCAGCCACCGGTAACCGATGAGCATGCCTCGGACGGAGGGGGCAGCGAGCTGATGCGAGCGGCCCCCAGCCAGGAGGAGGTCCGCCGGCACAACCTGGGCACGCTGCTCCGATACGTACACATTCATGGTGCTACGTCCCGAGCGGAACTCACCACCAAGCTGGGCCTGAACCGCAGCACCATCGGCGCGCTGACCACCGAGCTGGCCGCCGCCGGGCTGGTCACCGAACGACCGCCGCAGCAGACCAGCCGGGCCGGACGACCTTCCCTGGTCGTCCGGCCCGAGTCGGCTCAGGTGTACGCCTACGCGCTGGCCATCGAGGTGGACCGGCTGCGCGCCGCCCGGGTCGGGCTGGGCGGCCGGATCCTGGACCGGCGGGAGACCGACCGACCGCGCGGCATGCAGGTCATCGACGCGGTCCAGCCGCTCGCCGGCTTCGTCCACGAGATGCGGCTGGACGTCCCGGAGGGCGCCCGCTACGTGGGCGCCGGCCTCGCGGTGGCCGGCATGGTCCGCCGCGACGACGGCATGGTCCGGCTGGCGCCGACCATCGGCTGGGTCGAGGAGCCGGTCGGCGAGGCGCTCAGCAACGAGATCGGCGACGTCGGCCCGATCGCGGTGGCCAACATCGCCGACGTGTCGGCGCTGGTCGAGCACAGCCGCGGCGCCGCGGCCGGCCGCGACAACGTCATCTACCTGTACGGCGACGTGGGCGTCGGCGGCGGCATCATCGCCGGCGGCCGGCGGGTCACCGGCCACGGCGGGTACGGCGGCGAGGTCGGTCACATGGTCGTCAACCCGCGGGGCCGGCGCTGCGGCTGCGGCTCGCGCGGCTGCTGGGAGACCGAGATCGGCGAGTACGCGCTGCTCGAACTGGCCGGCCGGGGCCACCTGAGCGGCCGGGAGGCGGTGCTGGGGGTGGTGGACGCGGCGATGCGCGGCGACTGGGCGGCGCAGCAGGCGGTCCGCAAGGTCGGCGACTGGATCGGGCTCGGCGTCGGCAACCTGATCAACATCTTCAACCCGGAGGCGGTGATCTTCGGTGGCACCCTGCGGGACGTGTACCTGGTCGCGGCGGCCCAGATCCGCAGCCGGCTGAACGAGGTGGCGCTGCCGGCCTGCCGCGAGCACGTCCGGCTGCGCACCCCGGAACTCGGCACCGATGCCGCCCTGATCGGCGCGGCCGAGCTGGCCTTCGAGCGGCTGCTGGCCGACCCCCTGTTGTGAGCCGGGGTTAGAGTGCCCGCGTGAGCATGCGCGCCTCCGACGAGGATCGGCAGCGGATCGTGGCCGCGCTCGAGCGGCACACCGGCGCCGGCCGGCTGACCCTGGACGAGTTCGCCCACCGGGTCGACGTGGTCAGCGCCGCCCGCACCCTGGACGAGCTGGCCGCGGTCGTCAGCGACCTGCCCGTCGAGACCCGCGAGGAGAAGCAGCGCCGCGAGCTGCTGCTGGTCTTCGCGATCGCCCTGGTCACCCTGGTGCTGCTCGGGGTGGGGCTGGCGCTGCGCTGACCGGCGGCGCGCCGTGCCAGGAGGCCCACAGCGCCGCGTAGGAGCCGTCCGCCGCGACCAGCTCGTCGTGCGAGCCCAGCTCGGTGATCCGGCCGTCCTCCACCACCGCCACCCGGTCCGCGTCGTGGGCGGAGAAGAGCCGGTGCGCGATCGCCACCACCGTACGGCCCCGCAGCACCGCCGCCAGCGACCGTTCCAGGTCCCGGGCGGCGCGCGGGTCCAGCAGTGAGGTCGCCTCGTCCAGCACCAGCGTGTGCGGGTCGGCCAGGACCAACCGGGCCAGCGCCACCTGCTGCTCCTGGGCCGCCGACAGCGTCGCCGCGCCGGTGCCGACCTCGGTGTCCAGCCCGTCCGGCAGCGCCTCGGCCCAGCCCAGCGCGTGCACGGCGGCGAGCGCGGCGCGGACCTCGTGCTCGGCCGAGCCCGGGCGGACCATCGCGACGTTGTCCCGAAGCGTGCCCATGAACACGTGGTGTTCCTGGCTGACCAGCGCGACCTCGGTGCGCAGCCGGTGCAGCGGCAGCCCGGCCAGCGGCACCCCGCCGACGGAGATCGAGCCCGCGCCGGGGGCGTACACCCCGGCGAGCAGGCGGCCCAGCGTGGACTTGCCGGCGCCGGAGGGCCCGACGATCGCCAGCCGCTCCCCCGGCTCGATGGTCAGCGAGATGCCGTGCAGCACCTCCCGGCCGGCCACGTAGGAGAACCGCACGTCGTCGGCGACGATCCGGGCGCCGCGCGGGGTGGCGCCCTCGGCCGGCGCCGCGTCGGGCGTCTCGGCCACCCCCAGCAGCCGGGCCAGGGAGGCAGCGCCGACCTGGAGCTCGTCCAGCCAGCCGAGGAACCGGTCGATCGGGTCGATCAGCAGCTGCGCGTAGAGCACCGCGGCGGTGACCTGGCCCAGGCCGACCCAGCCCTGGAGGTAGTACCAGCCGCCGATCAGCAGGGTGCCCGCCACCGGCAGCACATAGCCCACCTCCACGGTGGGGAACCACACCGTACGCAGGAACAACGTGTACCGCTCGGCGCGGAAGGAACGGTTCAGGTCGGTGTCCGTACGCCGGATCCGGTCGGCCTGCCGGCCCAGCGCGTCGATCGTCCGGGCCCCCTCGACGGTCTCCGCGAGACCGTCGGTGACCTGCGAGTAGGCGGCGTTCTGCCGGAGGTAGGCGGGGCCGGCCCGACGCAGGTACCAGCGGGCGGAGAGCGCGATCACCGGCACCGCGATCAGCAGCGGGAGCGCGAGCAGCGGGCTGACCAGCAGCAGCGCGCCCACCGCCAGCGTCGCGGTCAGCAGCGCGATCGTGGTCTCGGGCACCGCGAACCGCACGCACCGCGACAGCGCATCGACGTCCCGCGAGGTCCGGGTGAGCAGGTCCCCGGTGCCCGCCCGCTCCACCATGGACAGCGGCACGGCCAGCACCCGGTCCACGAACTCCTCGCGCAGCTCGGCCAGCACCCGCTCGCCGAGCCGGGCCGAGGCCAGGAACGCGAACCGGACCAGCACCGCCTGCGTCACGACGCACCCGGCGATGCCGAGCGCGATCAGATCCACGGTGCCGGTCCGGACGCCGTGCTGCAGCGACTCGATCAGCTCGCCGAGCAGCCGCGGCGAGACCAGCCCGGCGATCGCGGCGAGGGCGTGCAGCAGGACGGCGACGATCAGCGGGCGGGGATGCCGGCGGAAGAGGTTGCGGGCGTACCGGCGGACCTGGCGGGTGTCAGCGACGGGCAGCGCGTTGCTCACTCCCGCAACACCGTTCTCGCGTAGCCCGGATGGCCGGCCAGCAGCTCCTGGTGGGTGCCCGCGGCGACCGTACGGCCCGCCTCGACGTAGTGCACGACGTCGGCGCGGTCCAGCACCAGCGGGCTGGTGGAGCAGATGACCGTGGTGCGGCCGCGCCGGGCCGGGCCGAGCCGGGCGGCGATCCGGGCCTCCGTGTGCGCGTCGACCGCGCTGGTCGGCTCGACCAGCACCAGCACCTCCGGGTCGGCGACCAGCGCCCGGGCCAGCCGCAACCGCTGCTGCTGGCCGCCGGAGAAGGTGCGTCCCCGCTCGGCCACCTCGGTCTCCAGGCCCGCCGCCAGCCCGGCGACGATCTCGTCCGCGCCGGCGGCCACCAGCGCGGCCGGCAGCGCCGCCGCGCCGGCCGGATTCAGATCCGCCCGCAGCGGGCCGGAGAACAGGCGCGCGTCGTTGTCGGCCACCAGGATCCGCTCCCGCACGGTCGCCAGATCAAGATCGCTCAGCGGTACGCCGGCCAGCGTCGCCCCGGCGCCCGGCGCGGTGTCCACGTAGCGCCCCAGCCGATCGGTGATCGCCACCGCGTCCGCGGGCGCCGCCGCCGCGATCGCGGTGACCAGGCCCGGGCGCACCACCACCCCGGACACCCGGTCCACCAGCTCACCGCCGCCGGGCACCCGGGCGGGCCGGTCCGGGTCGGCCAGATCGGTACGGGCCAGCAGCATCGTCACCACCCGCCGGCTGGAGACGTGGCCCCGGGTCAGCTTGTCCAGCGTCTCGGTGAGCTGGCGCAGCGGCGCGACCAGGAACGCCGCGTACCCGTAGAACGAGACCAGCTGCCCGAGCGTGATCCGCCCGGAGAGCGCGAAGCGGGCGCCCAGCCAGGTCACCAGGGCCAGGAAGATGCCCGGCAGCAGCACCTGGGCCGCCTCCAGCAGTGCCTCCACCGTAGCGACCCGCAGGCCCGCCGCGCGCAGCCGCTGCGACTCGGCCCGGTAGCGGGCGGACATGACCGGCTCGCCGCCCACCCCACGCAGCACCCGCAGCCCGCTGACCAGGTCGGTGGCCCGGCCGGTGAGCCGGCCCTGCTGCTCGCGGTAGGCCTGCTGGCGGCGGTGCAGCGGCCGGATCAGCAGCCCGACGACGGCCATCAGCAGCGGCACGCCGAGCACCACGATCAGGCCCAGCGGCACCGAGGTGACCAGCAGGACCACCGTCACCACCACGATGGCGATCAGTGAACCGGCGCCCCGGGCGGTGATGTCCAGCGCGCCGCCGATGTGGCCGATGTCGGCCGTACCGATGGCCACGACCTCGCCCGCGTCCAGCCGGCGCGGCAGCGCCGAGCCCAGCCGGTTCGCCTGCCGCACCGCCACCTGCACGGTGCGGTACGCGCCGGCCAGCCAGTTGAAGACGGCCAGCCGGTGCCGGGTCACCCCGGCACCCGCCTGGATCAGGCCGACGCCGAGCAGCACCAGGCTCCAGACCAGCAGGGCGCCTAGGTCGCGCCGGGTCAGGCCGGCGTCGATGGCCTTGCCGATGATGGCCGGCACCAGCGCCTGGCAGATCATCCAGACGATGCCGAAGAGCATGCCGCCGGTGACGGATGACCACGTACGCCGGGCGAGCCAGCCCAGGTAGCGGGTGGCGGACCGGTCGTCGGGGATGCCGGGATCGGCAGGCGGCAGCTCGCGCATTCTCCCTTGACGGTACGAAACCGGGCCGTCACGGGCCAGCGCGTTATCTGTCGACCGGCGTGAAATCCCAGACGTGCGGCGCGCGGGCGGTCAGGCGTTCCGGCGGGGCGGGCAGGTCCGCCGGGGTGTGCCGCCACCGGGAGATGACCACGATGCGGTGGTCGGTCGAGGAGTAGACGTCGCTCGACACGTGCGACGGCAGGACCTCCACCTGCGGCAACGCCACGTCGCAGACCCAGGTGAGCAGCTCGTCGAAGCCGCTGCCCAGGGCCCGCACCTCCCACATTCGAGCAATCATGCTGCTTCCTACCCCGCCACAGTGACCGAGGTCAATGGCATCGCGGAATCCGCCGGCAGGTCCAGCCGGCTGGGCGCAACCCCGGCGGCGACCAGGTGCGAGCCGAGCGCGGCGACCATCGCGCCGTTGTCGGTGCACAGCCCCGGGCGCGGCACCCGCACCCGGATCCCCAGCTTGGCGGCGCGCTCCTCGGCGAGCGCCCGCAGCCGCGAGTTGGCGGCGACCCCGCCACCGATGATCAGCGTCTCGACGCCGTGCTCCCGGCAGGCGGCCAGGGCCTTGCTGGTCAGCACGTCGCAGACGGCGTCCTGGAAGCTGGCGGCGACGTCGGCCACGGGCACCGGCTCGCCGCTGCGCTCGCGGGCCTCGACCCACCGCGCCACGGCCGTCTTCAGCCCGGAGAAGGAGAAGTCATAACGGTGCTTGAGCTGGTCCTTCGGCGAGGTGAGCCCGCGCGGGAAGGCGATCGCGGTGCGGTCGCCGGCGCGGGCGGTGCGGTCGATCACCGGGCCGCCGGGGAAGCCCATGCCGAGCAGCCGGGCCACCTTGTCGAACGCCTCGCCGGCCGCGTCGTCGATGGTGGCGCCGAGCGGCGTGACCCCGGCGGTGAGGTCGTCCACCAGCAGCAGCGAGGAGTGGCCGCCGGAGACCAGCATGGCGATGGCCGGCTCGGGCAGCGGCCCGTGTTCGAGGGTGTCGACGGCGACGTGGGCGGCGAGGTGGTTGACGCCGTAGAGGGGCTTGTCGGCGGCGAGCGCGTACCCCTTGGCGGCGGCGACCCCGACGAGCAGCGCACCCGCGAGACCGGGCCCGGCGGTCACCGCGATCGCGTCGATGTCGGCGAGGGTGACCCCGGCGTCGTCGAGCGCCCGCTGCATGGTCGGCACGATCGCCTCCAGGTGGGCCCGGCTGGCGACCTCGGGCACCACCCCGCCGAAGCGGGCATGCTGCTCGACGCTGGACGCGAGCGCGTCGGCCAGCAGGGTGTGGCCGCGCACGATGCCGACGCCGGTCTCGTCGCAGGAGGTCTCGATCCCGAGGACCAGGGGTTCGTCAGGCACTTCGCATCATCACCAGGGCGTCGGTGTTGCTGGGCTGGTAGTAGCCGCGCCGGATGCCGACCGGCTCGAAGTCGTAGCCGGCGTAGAGCCGCTGGGCGGGCGCGTTGTCGACGGCGACCTCGAGCAGCACCTTGCGCTTGCCGGCCTCGGCCAGCAGCGCCTCCAGCAGCTGCCGCCCGATGCCACCGCGCTGGGCCCGCCGGTCCACGGCGATGTTCTGCACCCAGGACTCGTCCTGGTCGACGATCGCCAGGCCCGCGTAGCCGGCCACCTTCTCGTCCTCCTGCGCGACCAGGTAGAAATTCCGCTGCGCCAGCTCGTTCCAGAACATGGCGGCCGACCACTTCTCCGCGCCGAACAGGTCCTCCTCGATCGGCAGCACCTCGGCGATGTGCCACCAGCGGAACCGGGTGATCAGCATCAGCTCAGCACGGACTTCCGCGCGGCCGGCTCCACGGCGTCGGGCCGGCGCAGATAGAGCGGGGTGAGCTGCTCCCCCGGCGCCCGGCCGCGGACCTGCGCCGCGGCCAGCGCGATCAGCGCCTCGCCGGAGGGGAACAGCACCCGGTCGTCGATCGGGATGCCGAAGATCTCGCTGTACTTCAGGGCGCCCTCGCCGACCGCCCGGTCGGCCGCGACCAGGACATCGGCGGGCTTGGCGACCTCGGGCCCGGTGACCCGGACCCCGTCTGCGTAGGTGGCGAAATAGACCTCACGCCGGCGGGCGTCGGTGGCGACCAGCACCCGGCCGGGACCGGCCGCGCGGCCGATCGCGTCCAGCGAGCAGATCCCGTACGTGGGGATGCCCAGCGCCTGCCCCATGGCGGCGGCGGTGGCCAGCCCGACCCGGAGCCCGGTGAACGGGCCCGGGCCGACCCCGGCGACGATCGCGGCCAGCTCCCGCGGCCGCACCCCGGCGGCGTCGAGAACCAGCTGGACCTGCGGCGCGAGCCGCTCACCGTGGGCGCGAGGATCAACGGTACGGCGCTCGGCAAGCCCCTTGATGCCGCTGTCGGTGACCTCCCCGAGAGCGGCGGTGACCGCGGGAGTGGCGGTGTCCAGCGCGAGAACGAGCACGTGAGAACCCTAACCGCCGGCTCGCGGGTCCCAGTCGACGGGCGGGCGGCCGGCGTCGGCCAGGGCCTTGTTGGCCGCGCTGAACGGGCGCGAGCCCCGGAAGCCCTTCGGGTTCAGCGGGCTCGGGTGGCCGGCCTCCAGCACCACGTGCGCGGGGTTGCTGACCAGCGCGGCCTTCTTACGGGCGTAGGTGCCCCAGAGCAGGAACACGATCCGCTCGTCGCGGGCGTTCAGCGCCCGGATCGTCGCGTCGGTGAACGCCTCCCAGCCCTTGTTCGCATGCGACGCCGCGGCTCCCGCGCGTACGGTCAGGACCGCGTTGAGCAACAGCACCCCCTGGCGTGCCCAACCGGTGAGGTCGCCGCTGGTCGCCGGCGGCACCGCGACGTCCTCGGCCAGCTCCTTGAAGACGTTGCGCAACGACGGCGGGATCCGCACCCCGTCGCGGACGCTGAAGCTCAGCCCGTGCGCCTGCCCCGGCCCGTGATACGGGTCCTGCCCGAGGATCAGCACCCGGGCCTGCTCGGGCAGGCACAACCGGTAGGCCGCGAACAGGTCCTCGACGGGCGGGTACACGGTCTGCGTCTCGTACTGCGCGGTGACGAAGGCGCTCAGGGCCGTCGTCGCCGCCCCGTCGAGATACGGCGTGAGCTCCGCGCGCCAGGCGTCCGGGAGCAGGTCGGGCAGGTTCACAGCTTCTCCAGTCGGGCGGCCCAGTCGCCGCCGTGGGGGACGAGGTCGATGACCCGGGTGTCGTCGTCGAGCCGGTCGATCCGGACGGCCAGGTATTCGTCGTTGAGCTGCTCGACCAGGCCGGCGCCCCACTCGACCACGGTGACGGCGTCGTCGGCGGACGCGTCCAGGTCGAGGTCGTCGATCTCGGCACGCGGGTCGGCCGCGTCACCCAGCCGGTACGCGTCGGCGTGCACCAGCGGCACCGCACCGCCGCGCGCCGGGTCGGGCCGGTGCACCCGCGCGATGACAAACGTCGGCGAGGTGACGGCGCCGAGCACGCCGAGCCCCGCGCCCAGGCCCTGCACCAGCGCGGTCTTGCCGGCGCCGAGCGGGCCGGTGAGCAGCACCAGGTCACCGGGGCGCAGCAGGGCCGCGAGCCGCCGGCCGAAGGCGTGCGTGTCGTCCACCGTGGCCAGCCGGATGCCGGTCGGAGTCAAGAGATCTTCTCCAGGAACGGGATCAGCGCGGCGTTGACCTCGCCGGCCTTCTCCAGCATGACCACGTGCCCGCTGTTGTCGATCTTCACCAGCGTCGCCTCGGGCAGGTGCCGCAGGATGTTCTCGGAATGGGTCACCGGGGTCAGGTAGTCCTTGGTGCCCACCAGCACCAGCACGGGCACCCCGCGCAGCACGGACAGCGCCGGGAAGCGGTTGTGGGTGTAGAGCGTGTGCAGATACTTGGTGAGCGTCTCGACGGAGGTCTTCGAGTTCATCTGCTCCACGAAGGTGACCAACGACGCGCTGGGCCGGGCGTCACCGAAGCCGTACCGGCGGGTGAGCAACCAGGCCAGGTCGGCGACCGCGACCCGGGCCCGGTCGATCGTGTGACCCCCGATCCGGGCCGAGGCGCCCCAGAGCGGGAAGAACGGCGCGCTGACCCGGGCGACCAGCGCGGGCAGCCCGAGCCTGCTCTTGTCGATCAGGCCGGCCGAGGTGGACATCAGCACGACCCCGGTGACCCGCTCGCCGAACCACTCCGGATAGTGCTCGGCGAACGCCATGATCGTCATGCCGCCCATCGAATGCCCGACCAGGATGATGTGCCCCTCCGGCACGGTCTCGTCGAGCACGGCGGCCAGCGACTTGCCGAGCGCGGCGATGTCGTAGTCACCGGACTGCAACCGGCTGGACCGGCCGTGCCCGGGCTGGTCGTAGAAGACCAGGCGATTCTCCCCCAACGCGGTCAGCACCTGCCGCTGGAAGTAGAACGTCCCCATGTCCAGGGCAAAACCGTGCACGAAGACGACGGTGGGCCTGGCATCGGCACCCGCCGGCTCGACGATCTCCACATGCAGATCGGTGCCGTCGGCGGCGGTGACGGTGACCTGCCGGTCGAACGGCTGGTCACCGAACTCCTCGTCGGCGTAGGGATCGCCGGGCGCGTTGACCGACTTGCGCACCAGGGCCCGTTCGACGGCGAACGCCGTGGCGAGACCGGCGGCGGCAACACCGATGGCGGCCCCGACGATCCCGACCTGCCTGGCCCGCCGCCGCGGCCCGGATCGCGCTGCCTGCTTGCCGTGACTCACTCGCCCTCCCCTTGCCCGGCCACCGGGCCGGCACTTCCGCCCGCGGCTCCGCCTGGCCCGCTGCCCGGAGAATCCGCGCGGTCCGGTCGGGTCGTCGACGGTGCAGGCGGCAGGCCTGCGGTGCCGTCGTAGATCCGGGGCACCCGGGTGCCGCCGAAGCGGGTCACGATCTCGTAGTTGATCGTGCCGATCGCCTCGGCCCAGTCGGTGGCCGTCGGCATGCCGTCGTCACCCGGGCCGAACAGCGTCGCCACGTCGCCCGGCGCGACCGGGTCGTCGCCGCAGTCGAGGATGATCTGGTCCATGCAGACCCGGCCGGCGATCGTGCGGGTGCGGCCGCCCAGCGACACCGGGCCCACATTGGACGCGTGCCGGGGCACCCCGTCGCCGTAGCCGAGCGGCACCAGCGCCAGCGTCGTCTCCCGCGTTGTGTAGTAGGCGTGGCCGTAGGAGACGCCCTGCCCGGCCGGGACCCGCTTGGTCAGCGTGACCCGGGCGCGGGCGGTCATCGCCGGTCGCAGCCCGGTCTGGTGCGCGGGGGCCAGCGGCGACAGCCCGTAGATGGCCACGCCCGGGCGGACCAGGTCGTAGTGGGCGTCCGGGCGGGTCAGCGTGGCCGCCGAGTTGGCGATGTGGCGGTAGCGGGGCTCGATGCCGTACTGCTCCGCGGTCGCCAGGCCCTCGGCGAAGACCGCGAGCTGGTGGTCGACCGTCTCGTGACCGGGCGCGTCCGCGTACACGAAGTGGCTCCAGACGCCGACGATCTCCACCTCGCCGTCGGCCTGGGCCTTCGCCGCCGCTTCCAGCAGGGCGGGCCAGTCGGCCGGGGTGGCGCCGCCGCGGGCCAGGCCCGTGTCGAGCTTGAGGTGCACCCGGGCCGGGCGCTGCGCCCGGCGGGCGGCCGTGACCAGCTCGGCCAGCTGGGCCAGGCTGCCCGCGTTGAGGTCGACGTCGGCTGCGACGCCGTCGTGCAGCGGCAGACCGGGGGCGAGCAGCCAGGCCAGCACCGGAGCGGTGAGGCCGGCCCGCCGCAGGGTCAGCGCCTCGTCGAGGGTGGCGACACCCAGCCAGGTCGCCCCGCCGGCCAGGGCGGCCCGGGCGGCCGGCAGCATGCCGTGCCCGTAGCCGTCGGCCTTGACCACCGCCATGATCTCGGCGGTGGTGCCCGCGCGCAGCGTCGCGACGTTCTCCCGGATAGCGTCCAGATCTACCCGGACCTCGGCCTGCCACATGTTCATCAGCCTACTGACCGGTATGACAGAACCGCGTCACAGCAGCTCGGCGAGGACCGGACGGAGCGCGGCGGCCACGTCCGCGGAGGTCACCGGGCCGTTCTGGGCGGCCCGGCGGCCGGCCAGGCCGTGCACGTAGGCCGCCATGATCGCTGCGCGTTCGGCGGGCAGGCCGGCGGCGAGCAGGGAGCCGAGCAGCCCCGCGAGCACGTCCCCGCTGCCGGCCGTGGCCAGCACGGAGCTGCCGGTCGGGTTGGCCCACGCCTCGCCCGCCGGGGTGGCCACGATCGTCCGGTCGCCCTTGAGCAGCACCACCGCGTTGGTCCAGGACGCCAGCCGGCAGGCCGCGGCGATCCGGTCGGCGCCCGGCCGCTCGCCGGCCAGCCGGGCGAACTCACCGTCGTGCGGGGTGAGCACCAGCGGCGCGTCCCGGCGCAGGTCGGCGGCGTGCTGGCCGTCCACGAGCAGGGTGAGCGCGTCGGCGTCGAGCAGGACCGGCAGGGAGGTGGCGAGCACGCTGCGCAGCTCGGTGCGGGCCGCGTCGTCGGTGCCCAGGCCGGAGCCGCAGACCCAGGCCTGCACCCGGCCGGCCTCGGACACCCGGCCGGCGGCCACCACGGACGGGTGCCGGTGCAGCACGTCGCGGTCGGCGCTGCCGGCGTATCGCACCATCCCGGTCGGGCCGGCGAGGGCGCCCGAGACGGACAGCACTGCGGCGCCGGGATAGGTCGCGGAACCCGTGGCGACGCCCACGACACCACGGCTGTACTTGTCGGAGGCGGCGGTCGGCCGCGGCCACCAGCCGGCGATGTCGGCGGCGTCGGCCACCCGTACCGCCGGGTGGGGGTGCAGGGTCGCACCCAGGCCGATGTCGACCAGGTCGACGTGGCCCGCCAGGGCCGCGGCCGGGCCGACCACGTGCGCGGGCTTGAGGCACCCGAAGGTGACGGTGACGTCGGCGTGCACGGCCTCGCCGGGCACGTCACCGGTGTCGACGGCCACGCCGCTGGGCACGTCCACCGCGACGACCGGCGGCCGGGCGCCGTCCCGGGCACGCAGCTCGGCGAGGCGCTTGACCAGCGCGACCGCCTCCGGTCGCAGCCCGCCGCTGGCACCGATGCCGACAATGCCGTCGACGGCCAGGTCGACCCGTCCCGGCAGCTCCGTGACCGTGACTCCACCCGCGCGGCGCAGCGCGGCGAGGCCCGCGAGGTGCACCCGGTCGGGCCGCAGCAGAACAGCCTTGACCGCCGCGCCCCGGGCGGCGAGGGTGGCGCCCGCATAGAGGGTGTCACCGCCGTTGTCACCGCTGCCGACCAGCAGCAGCACGGTGGCGCCGTAGACCCCGCCGGACTCGCGCAGCAGCAGCGCACACCGGCGGGCCAGCCCGGCCGCCGCGCGCTGCATGAGCGTGCCCGGTGGCAGGGTCGCCATCAGGGCCTTCTCGGCCGCGCGGACGTCCGCCACGCGCCAGGCCTGCCGCATGCTCAACCCCCTGGGAACTCAGGCCTCCGCGACGACCATCGCGGAGGCGATGCCGCCGTCGTGCGACAGCGACAGGTGCCAGCGGCTCACGCCGCGCTCGGCCGCCACCGCCGCGACCGTACCGGAGACGGTCAGCCACGGCCGTCCGTCCGGATCGGTGACCACCTCGCAGTCGTGCCAGCGCAAGCCGGCGGGCGCACCGAGCGCCTTGGCGACGGCTTCCTTGGCCGCGAACCGGGCGGCCAGCGACTCCGGCGACCGCGGGTTGCCGGAGGAGGTCATGCGTTCCGAGTCGGTGAAGAGCCGGTCGGCCAGCAGCGGCGTGCGTTCCAGCGCCTTGCCGAACCGCTCGACCAGCACGACGTCGATACCCACAGCCACGATCACAGGAGCAACCCTATCGGCCCGCGGTCCGGCGCGGCCGGTCGTGCGTCCAGCCTGTGGACAACCGCGGTACGCCCGCAGCCGCTTGTCCACAGGGGCAGATCCGGGGCGGCGAACTCGCCTAGCGTCGTCGGCCGAACCCCTTCCCGACCTGGAGGTTGCCGATGACGTCCGAGCTCGAAGTCGACGCCGCGGCGGTCCGCGCCTGGGCCACCGCCCTGTCCGCGACAGCGGCCCGGATCAGCACCGTGGCACCGCTGCCACCGGGCGGCCCGCCGTGGTCCTCGACCGCCGCGGCGGTGGCCGTGGCGGAGGCGGCGCGGGGGCAGCTGAGCGCACTCGCGGAGGACATCACGGCAGCGGCCCGGCAGGCGTCGGCCGCCGCGGACGACTACGACGACGCGGACGACCGGGCCGCCGCCCGGCTGCGAGGCGTCGGATGAGCGCGGGCGCGGTGACCTGTCCACGGCTGCGGGCCACCGATCCCGGGCGCTGGCGTGACACCGCCGCCGCCTGGCGGGCCTGGGCAGCGACCGCCGGCGGGTGGGCGGCCGAGCTGCGGGCCCACGCGGCCCGGCTCGGTGGCGTCTGGACCGGATCCGCGGCCGCCGCCGCCACGGCCCGCCTGGCTGAGCTGATCCGCCGGCTCACCCTGTTCCGGCTCGGCTGCTGGGTCGCCGACCAGGCACTGAGCGAGTTCGCGGACGCCCTGACCCGGGCCCGAGCCCTGCTGGCGAGCACACCCGCGGGCGCGAGCGCCGCGGACGGCACCGCCGGGGACGGCACCGCCGGGGACGGCACCGCCGGGGACGGCACCGCCGGGGACGGCACCGCCAGGAGCACCGTCGACGGTCAGCGGGCGGGGGCCGCTCGCGACACCGCAGCGGCCGTCACGACCGCGTTGGCCATCGCCGCGCAGGCGGACAGCACATGCGCGAACCGTCTCGGCGACCTGCCCGGGAGCGGCACGGCCACCCCGCCGTCGGTCGATCCGCCGGCCTGCACCGCCTCACCCGCCGAGGTGCGGCGCTGGTGGGAGGCGTTGGGCCCGGCCCAGCGGCGCTGGTTGCTCGGCACCGAGCCGGGCCGGCTCGGTGCGCTGGAGGGCGTTCCGGCCGCCATCCGCGACCTGGCAAACCGGCTGGTCCTGGACGAGCTGCCGGCGGGGCTCCCCGGCCTCGACGCGCTCCGGGACCGGCTGGCCGACGGGGAGCGGACCCGGGCATACCTCTTACGGATCGATCCGGCCGGGGAGGGACAGGCGGTGGTCGCGCTGGGTGACCCGGACCGGGCCGCGCACGTGCTCACCCAGGTGCCCGGCATGACCGCCGACCTGGCCTCGTACGGCGGCGAGCTGACCCGCGCCGAACGGCTCGCGGCCCGCGCCACCGGCCTGGCCCCGGAGTCCGCCACCAGCACAGTCATGTGGCTGGGCTACGACGCCCCGGACTTCGTCCACGAGGCCGCGACCCGGTCCCGGGCCATCGCCGGCGCCGCCGGGTTACGCCGGTTCCAGGAAGGACTCCGCGCCACACACGTCGGGCCGCCGGCGCATCAGACCGTGCTCGGGCACAGCTACGGATCGCTGGTCGTGGGCACCGCCGCGGCGCAGCCGGGCCTCGCCGCCGACGACGTGGTGTTCGTCGGCTCACCCGGCGTCGGCGTGGACTCGGCGGCCGAGCTGCGGGTGCCGCCGGGCCACGTGTGGTCCTCGACGTCCAGGTCGGACATCATCCAGTGGGCGGCCGTCTCACCACGGAGCCTGGCCGAGGATCTCGTGCTCAGCCAGGCCGTGCCGGGCGGCGCCCTGCTGGCCTTCACCCGCCCGGAGAACGACCTGTACTTCGGCACCAATCCGAGTGACCCGGCGTTCGGCGCCCGCGTGTTCACGAGCGAGCCGGACGCCGGGCACCTCGGCTACTGGGAGCCCGGCAGCGCGGCGCTCGACGCGCTGGCGGCCATCGCGGTGGGGCGGGGCGATGTCATTCCACGGTGACGGACTTGGCCAGGTTGCGCGGCTGGTCCACGTCGTAACCCCGGGCCGCCGCGATCTCGCAGGCGAGGATCTGCAGCGGCACGGTGGTCATCAGCGGGGCGAGCAGCGTCGGCGTGCGCGGCACCACGATCAGGTGATCCGCGTACGCGCGCACCGCGTCGTCGCCCTCCTCGGCGATCACGATGGTCCGGGCGCCGCGGGCGCGCACCTCCTGGATGTTGGAGACGACCTTGTCCCGCAGCACGCCGCGCCCCGCCGGGGACGGCACCACGCAGACCACCGGGGTGCCCTCGTCGATCAGGGCGATCGGCCCGTGCTTCAGCTCGCCGGCCGCGAAGCCCTCGGCGTGCATGTACGCGAGCTCCTTGAGCTTGAGCGCGCCCTCCAGCGCCACCGGGTAGCCGACGTGCCGGCCGATGAACAGCACGGTCGAGGCGGTCCGCAGGTCGCGGGCCAGCGCCCGCACCTCCTCCATGCCGGTGAGCAGCTCACGCAGGTCGTCCGGGGTGCGCTGGAGCTGGGACACCACGGCGGCGACCTCGTCGGCGTACATGACGCCGCGGATCTGGGCCAGGTGCAGGCCGATCAGGTAACAGGCGACCAGCTGGGTCAGGAACGCCTTGGTGGAGGCGACCGCGATCTCCGGCCCGCCGTGGGTGTAGAGCACCGCGTCGGACTCGCGCGGGATCGTCGAGCCGTTCGAGTTGCAGATGGCCAGCACCCGCGCCTTCTGCTCCTTGGCGTGCCGCAGCGCCATCAGCGTGTCCATCGTCTCGCCGGACTGGCTGATCACGATCACCAGCGTCGAGCGGTCCAGGACCGGGTCGCGGTAGCGGAACTCGCTGGCCAGCTCGACCTCGCAGGGGATCCGGGTCCAGTGCTCGATGGCGTACTTGGCGACCATGCCGGCGTGGTAGGAGGTGCCGCAGGCGATGATGAAGACCTTGTCGACGTCGCGCAGGTCCTGGTCGGTGAGGCGGACCTCGTCGAGCACGATCTCGCCACGCTCGGAGAGCCGGCCGAGCAGGGTGTCCGCGATCGCCTGCGGCTGCTCGGCGATCTCCTTGAGCATGAAGTAGTCGTAGCCGCCCTTCTCCGCGGCGGAGGCGTCCCAGTCGATGTGGAACTCCTTGCCGGCGGCGGGCTGCCCGGCGAAGTCGGTGATCTCGATGTCCGCGGAGGTGATCAGCACGACCTGGTCCTGGCCCAGCTCAACCGCCTCGCGGGTGTGCTCGATGAACGCGGAGACGTCGCTGGCGAGGAAGTTCTCCCCGTCACCGCGGCCGACTACCAGCGGCGAGTTGCGCCGGGCGGCGACGACCGCGTCGGGCAAGTCGACGTCGATGGCGAGCAGCGTGAAGGCGCCCTCGAGCCGGCGGACGACCCGGCGCATGCCCTCGGCCAGCAGCTGCGGTCCCTGTTCCCCGCCGGCGGCACGCAGCGCCCGCATCTCGGCCGCGAGCAGGTGAGCGGCGCACTCGGTGTCGGTGTCGCTGACGAACTCGACGCCGGCCGCCTCGAGCTCGGCGCGCAGCCGGCCGAAGTTCTCGATGATGCCGTTGTGGATCACCGCGACCCGGCCGTCGGCCGACAGGTGCGGGTGGGCGTTGCGGTCGGTGGGGCCGCCGTGGGTGGCCCACCGGGTGTGCCCGATCGCGGTGGCGCCCACCGAGATGCCGTCGCTCGCGCGTTCGGCCAGCGCCTTTTCGAGATTCGCCAGCTTGCCGGCCTTCTTCTCGGTCAGGATGACGGAGCCGTCGATGACCGCGATACCGGCCGAGTCATAACCGCGGTACTCCAGCCGGCGGAGCCCGTCGAGGACGATTTGCAGAGCCGGCCGACTGCCGACGTAACCCACGATCCCACACATGTGGGGCAGCGTAGCGGACTTCCGCTCACGACCACTGCGCATGAACCACACTTTCGCGCATCGTACGTGAGCGAAAGAACCGTTCGGTGGGTCCTGTCCCCCTTCCTGGCCAGGTCAGGCGCACCGGTGACACGACCGGGTGATCCGAATCTGGCGTCGGGGGCGTACCGTCGGGCGGACGCCTGCTCTGGAGAGACGATTGAGCTACCCACCCCCTTCGGACCCGACGCGCCCGTACCACTCGGAAGAACCCGTTTCCGGCCAGCCGTGGTCGGCCCCGTCGGGCGACTCCCTGGGCGCCGAGCCCTACCAGCCGCCGCGGCCCCCGGCGCCGACTTTCCAGCCGGGTTACGCCTCGCTGCCCACCCCGAACGCGCAGACCAGCGGGCCGCCGGAGGGTTACCCGCCGACGTCGCAGTTCCCCGCGCAGGCCAACTACCCGCAGTACGAGGCCCAGCCCGGCCAGCCGCCGCAGCAGCAGGGTCAGTACCCGCCGCCGGCCCACCAGCCGCCCGGCTACGGTCCCCCACCCGGCTACGGTCCCCCGCCCGGCTACGGCCCGCCGCCCGGCTACGGCGCCCCGCCCCCGCCCCCGAAGCGCAGCAACCTCCCGCTGGTCGCCGTGCTGGTGGCGGTGGTGCTGCTGCTCTGCGCGGGCGGCGTCACCTCGGTCGTCCTGCTGGTGAACCGCGCCACCGAGAAGGCCCAGGAAAAGATCGACTCGCTGCCCGACCTGCCCACCGCGGTGCCGGAGCTGCCCACCGACCTGCCGACCGACCTCCCCACGGACCTGCCGACCGACCTGCCCACCGGGCTGCCGAACCTGCCGGACATCGACCCCGACAAGGAGATCGAGGTCGAGTACGAGGTCAGCGGCGACGGCCCGGTCGAGATCGTGTACGTGGAGAAGCTCGGCGGCGACGCCAAACGGGTCCGCAACGTCGACCTGCCGTGGCGCAAGACGATCACGATGAAGGGCTCGGCGCTGGTGTCGGTCATCGCGGTCCGCGGCGCCACGTCCGAGGGAACGCTGAGCTGCAGCGCCAAGGTGGACGGCGAGGAAGTGGCACAGAAGACGAGCGAGGGCACCTTCATCACCGCCGCCTGCACCAAGCTGGTCTTCTAGAAACCCCTCAGCCACGGCACGCCGTAGGCTGACGGGGTGACGACGTCGACCCCGGCCGATCCGCTCGTCGGGCGCATGCGCCCGTTCGGCACCACCATCTTCACCGAGATGTCCGCGCTGGCCCTGCGCACCGGCTCGGTCAACCTCGGGCAGGGCTTCCCGGACACCGACGGGCCGCCCGAGATGCTGGCCGCGGCCGCCGAGGCGCTGCGGTCAGGGGCAAACCAGTATCTGCCGCTGACCGGCATCCCCGCGCTGCGCGCCGCGATCGTCGCGCACGAGCAGCGGTTCTGGGGGCTGGAGCGGGATCCGGACGCCGAGGTCGTAGTCACCGCCGGCGCCACCGAGGCGATCGCCGCCGGCATTCTCGGGCTGTGTGAGCCGGGCGACGAGGTGGTGTGCTTCGAGCCGTACTACGACTCGTACGCGGCGTCGATCGCGCTGGCCGGCGCGGTCCGGCGGCCGGTCACGTTGCGGGCCGGCCCCGACGGCCGGTACGGCTTCGATCCGGACGAGCTCCGGGCCGCGTTCGGGCCGCGCACCCGGCTGATGCTGCTGAACACCCCGCACAACCCCACCGGCAAGGTCTGCACCGCCGGCGAGCTGGCGCTGATCGCGGAGCTCTGCCAGCAGCACGACGTGTACGCCGTGACGGACGAGGTCTACGAGCACCTGGTCTTCACCGACGCGCCGGAGCCGCACGTCCCGCTCGCCACCCTGCCCGGCATGCGGGAGCGCACCCTGCGGATCTCCTCGGCCGGCAAGACCTTCTCCTGCACCGGCTGGAAGGTGGGCTGGGCGACCGGCCCGGCCCCGCTGGTGTCCGCGACGACGCGGGTGAAGCAGTTCCTGACGTTCGTGAACGCGGGACCGCTCCAGCCGGCGGTGGCCGTGGCGCTGGGCCTGCCGGATGCGTACTTCACCGGCTTCCGCGACGGCCTGCAGTCCCGGCGCGACCGGCTCGTCGCCGGCCTGACCGACGCGGGCTTCGGCGTGCTGCCGTCCGAGGGCACGTACTTCGTGACGGCCGACATCACGCCGCTGGGCGGCACGGACGGCGTCGACTTCTGCCGGGCGCTGCCGGAGCGCTGCGGGGTGGTGGCGGTGCCGACCCAGGTCTTCTACGACCACCAGGAGCACGGGCGGCGCTTGATCCGGTTCGCCTTCTGCAAGCGCGAGGACGTCATCGACGAGGCGGCCCGCCGCCTGCGCACCCTCGCCTGACAGCCCCTCGCGACGGCAGGCCCGACCCCGTCCCGAACCCCAGCCTGCGGGCAGGCCCGGCCCCGTCCCGAACCCCAGCCTGCGGGCAGGCCCGGCCCCGAGCCGAGCCCCAGCCTGCGGTCGGCCCGGGCCCGACCCCGCCCGGCCCGACCCCGCCCGCGGGCGGGCCCAGCCCCGGCTCCGGCTGAACCCCAGCCGCCAGCCGAGCCGCGGCGGCGGCGGGCCCGGCGAGACGCCGGACCCGTCGCCGGTCAGCTCATGCCGGGCTGGCGGAACGCACCTCGTCCGCGACCCGCTCGGCGATCGTGCGCGCCTGGTCCTCGCTGCCCGCCTCGACCATCACCCGGACCAGGTGCTCGGTGCCCGACGGGCGCAGCAGCACCCGGCCGGTCTCGCCCAGCTCGTTCTCCGCCAGCGCCACCGCGGCCTGCACCGTCGGCGCCGCCGCTCCCGCCTGCCGGTCCTTGACCGGGACGTTGATCAGCACCTGCGGCAGCTTGTGCAACACCCCCGCCAGGTCGGCCAGCGACTTGCCGGTCCGCGCGATCGTCGCCATCAGGTGCAGGCCGGTCAGCACGCCGTCGCCGGTCGTCGCGTACGCCGGCATCACGATGTGGCCGCTCTGCTCGCCGCCCAGCGCGTAGCCGCCCGCGGCCAGCTCCTCCAGCACGTACCGGTCGCCGACCTTGGTCTCCAGCAGCCGGATGCCGGCCTGCTTCATCGCCAGCCGCAGGCCGAGGTTGCTCATCACCGTCGCGACCAGGGTGTCCTCGGTGAGGTCGCCGGCTTCGCGCATGGCCAGGGCCAGGATCGCCATGATCTCGTCGCCGTCGACCACGTCGCCGGCCGCGGTCACTGCGAGGCAGCGGTCGGCGTCGCCGTCGTGGGCCAGGCCCAGGTCGGCGCCGTGCTCCAGGACGGCCTCGCGGACCGCCTCGAGGTGGGTCGAGCCGCAGTTGTCGTTGATGTTGAGGCCGTCCGGGTTGGCGTGGATCGCGATGACCTCCGCGCCCGCCTCCTCGTACGCGGTCGGGCCGACCTCGCTGGCCGCGCCGTTCGCGCAGTCGACCACGACCTTGACCCCGGCCAGCGGGTGCGGGGTCGACTCGACCAGGTGCTTGATGTAGTGCTCGGCGCCGTCCAGCAGGTCGTGCACCCGGCCCACGCCGGCGCCGATCGGGCGGCCGACCAGGCCGTGCCCGTCGGCGATGGCGGCCTCGATCTTCTCCTCCAGCTCGTCCGGGAGCTTCTGGCCGCCCGGGGCGAAGAGCTTGATGCCGTTGTCCGGCATCGGGTTGTGCGACGCCGACAGCATCACGCCGAGGTCCGCGCCGGTCTGGCCGACCAGGTACGCGACCGCCGGGGTGGGCAGCACACCGACCCGGACGACGTTGGCGCCGGCGCTGGTCAGCCCGGCCACGACGGCGGCCTCCAGCATCTCGCCGCTGGCCCGCGGGTCACGCCCGACGATTGCCAGGGGCTGGTGGCTGGCGTCGCTCTCGATGAGCACCCGGGCGGCCGCGACCGCGACCGAAAGGGCCAGTTCCGGGGTGAGCAGGTCACCGTTTGCCAGCCCGCGTACGCCGTCAGTGCCGAAGAGTCGCCCCATGGCGGTCGTTCCTTTCGCCGGGCCCGCCCGTGTTCGGGCGGTGGGCCGGTGCTGTTTGTCGGGGAGGGAAACGCGAACGGCCGGACACGCTCCCCGGTGAGGAGCGCGCCCGGCCGTCCGGTCAGACGTGGTGCAAGACGAGCGCTGCGATCAGCGCTTCGAGTACTGCGGAGCCTTACGGGCCTTCTTGAGGCCGTACTTCTTGCTCTCCTTGACCCGCGAGTCACGGGTCAGGAAGCCGGCCTTCTTCAGGGCCGGGCGGTCGTCCGGGTCGTTCGTGATGAGCGCCCGGGCGATGCCGAGACGCAGCGCGCCGGCCTGGCCGGTGATGCCGCCGCCGCGCAGGTTGGCGATCACGTCGAACTGCTCGGGCTTCTCCGCGGTGCTCAGCGGCTCACGGATGAGCTGCTGGTGCACCTTGCTCGGGAAGTAGGCCTCGAGGTCGCGGCCGTTGCAGGTGATCTTGCCGGTGCCGGGGATGAGGCGCACCCGGACGATGGCCTCCTTGCGGCGGCCCACGGTCTGGATCGGCCGGTCGCCCGGGCGCGGGGCGCGCACCGGAGCCGGCGCGGCCTCGACGACCACGACGGTCTCGGCAGTCTCGGCGGGAACCTCAGCAGCGGAGGCCTCAGCGGCAGGCGCCTCAGCGGCAGGCGCCTCAGCGGCGGGCGCCTCAGCGGCAGGCGCCTCAGCGGCGGGGGCCTCGACGGCGGGCTCCTCGACGGTCTCGACGACCTCGGGCTCGACGATGTCGGTCATGCTGTTTCCTTCGCCCGCGCTCACTGCGCGATCTGCTTGATTTCGAACGGCACCGGCTGCTGCGCGGCGTGCGGGTGCTCGGCGCCCGGGTAGACCTTGAGCTTCTTGATGACCTGGCGGGCCAGCTTGTTGTGCGGGAGCATGCCCTTGACGGCCAGCTCCACCGCGTGCTCGGGGCGCTTGGACAGCAGCTCCTCGTAGCCGATCTGCTTCAGGCCACCCGGGTAACCGGAGTGCCGGTAGGCGACCTTGGTCTGCCGCTTGTTGCCGGTCAGCGCAACCTTGCCGGCGTTGATGATCACCACGAAGTCGCCGGTGTCGACGTGCGGGGCGAACGTGGGCTTGTGCTTGCCGCGCAGGAGCGCCGCGGTGTGGGTGGCGAGCCGGCCCAGAACGACGTCGGAAGCGTCGATGATGTGCCACTGACGCTCGATCTCACCCGGCTTCGGGCTGTACGTACGCACAGAATTACCTTGTCTCGTCGTCGGTCTGGGGGCGCGCGCTGGTCGCAGAAAGCACGAACATCAAGCCTACCCGAACGGGCACGCTCGCAGCTGTCGCACAACAGCAGGCAACAATACCCGCCTGCGCGGCGCGCGGTCAAAACGGGCGGTGGGCCCGCCATGCAGACGGGACCGGATAACGTAGCGCCACCAGTTTAGGCGGTGCCCCGCGGCACGCCGACATGGGGATGCGTGATTCCACCCACCGGTGGCACGCCCGGCAACGTGAATGCCTCTTAGCAGGCTCGAAACATACGGGACGCGCGGTGGTAATTACCCCCCGGCAGTCTTCCGACATGGCGAGTGGTGCGGTCATCTCGACGACGCGGCCAGGGCTCCGGCCCGGCGGCGCGCCCGGGCGCACCACCGCAGGACCACCGCCAGGGTTGAGGACGGACCTGGCGGTGCCCGCCGAGCCGTTTGACCGGCTCGGCAACGGGAAGCCGCGGCGTGTGCCGGCCGGAGGTACGGCGGAGAACGCAAGCGTGACATGGGAGCGGGTCCACGCTGAGGACGGCGGTCTCCGAGCGTGCCCTTCGGTGGACCGGCCGGCCACGCCGCGGCTTTCTGGCAACCCTCCCCGCACCTCAGTGTGGGGAGGGCGGGCCGCCGGATGACGGACCGGGCCGGCAGCGCGAGAAAAACCGTGATCACCGCAGCAGCGCTCGCGGAGCCGACGGCGTCGCTGTCCGGCTACACGATAGGCGTGACTTCGGACCGCCGCCGCGACGAACTGGCGGGCCTGCTGGAGAACAGAGGCGCCCGCGTAGTGATCGCCCCAGCCCTCCGCATCGTCCCGATCGCCGACGACGCGGAACTGCGCGCGGCCACCCGAGCCTGCCTCGAGACGCCACCGGACATCGTGCTGGTGAACACCGGAATAGGCATGCGAGGCTGGCTGGAGGCGGCGGACGGCTGGGGGCTGGCGGAGCCGCTGCGGTCGGTGCTGTCCCGCGCGTACCTGGTCGCCCGCGGCCCGAAGGCCCGCGCCGCGATCCGTTCCGCGGGCCTGCAGGACCAATGGTCGCCGGAGGGCGAAAGCTACGAAGAGGTCGTGGAGCACCTGACCGCCCGCGGCATCGCCGGACTGACGGTCGCAATGCAACTGCATGGCGAAAGCCAGCCGGAATACACCGAGGCCCTCCAGACGGCGGGCGCCCGGGTGATCGAGGTCCCGGTATACCGCTGGGCGCCCCCGGTCGACCCGGCCCCGCTGCACCGCCTGGTCGACCTGATCACGGGCCGCCTGGTGGACGCGGTGACGTTCACCTCGGCCCCAGCGGTGAGCGCCCTGCTCCGCACGGCCGGCCCGAACACGGAGCCCCTGCTGGAAGCACTCCGCGCCGACGTCCTGACGGCCTGCGTAGGCCCGGTGACAGCGGCGCCACTGCGCAGACACGACGTGCCGGTGGTGACCCCGGCCCGCGCCCGGCTGAGCGCCCTGGTCAGAACGATCGTCGACGAACTGCCCCGCAGGGCGCTGTCCCTGGAGGTAGCGGGCCACAAACTGACCCTGCGCGGCCACGCGGCGATCGTGGACGGAGACCTGAAGCCGCTGGCGCCGGCCCCGATGGCGGTCCTGCGAGCCCTGGCGTCAACCCCGGGCCGGGTGCTGTCCCGCGCGGCCCTGCTGAGGGCCCTCCCCCGCGGCGCGGACGAGCACGCGGTGGAGATGGCGGTGGCCCGCCTCCGAGCCGGCCTGGGCACGCCGGGCGTGATCCAAACGGTCGTGAAACGCGGCTACCGCCTTCCGGCCTGAGCAAATCAAGATCTTCCGGTCGTGCCTGGTTGCATGGCACTGACCGTCGCTCCCGCCGAACGCAGGGTGATTGCATGGTCCATTCGCTCGCGCTGGTTGCATGGACCCTCCCCTTGCGCGAGGTGCATGGTGGGGCTTGGGGGCGGGGACAACCCACTCCGGGCGGTCAGGCTTGGTCCCTGCGTGGGTCATCCCCGCCCCCAAGCCCGACGTGGTCACCCTCGTTGCCTTCCCGCCGGCCGGCGCACCCCCGCACGCGCGACAGCCCTTCGCGCTGGGCTCCACCGCCCGCGCGATCTTGTAGCGCTGGGGTGCGGAGCTAACCACCGCGCTACAACGTCCACCAGCACAGACCTCCGCCGCCCACCGACCCCGCTGGATCGCGCAGTGCTCAAAGCGCGAGGCTGGACACGACTCCCCGCCACCTGCCGGGCACTCGCCTCCGGCCCACCCACGCACCCACCACCTGTCCCGCGCGCCTGAATCTCGCAGCGCTCGAGCGAGCCGACCTCGGCGTTACAAGCCATCCGAAGCATCCACGTCAGGCGTGCCCCGCAACCGCCCACCGCTGCCACCCGCCCAAGATTCCCGCCCCGCCCGGCCCCGCCCGGCCCGCCCGGCCCGCCCGGCCCCGCCCGGCGCACCCGGCCCGCCCGGCCCCGCCCGGCGCACCCCGCGCCGCAGACCCCGCCTTTCCCCGCCCCGCACCGCAGACGCCCCGCACCGCACCGCAGACGCCCCGCACCGCAGACGCCCCGCACCGCAGACGCCCCGCACCGCAGACGCCCGTCCTCGCCTTTGCCCCGCGCTGCACCGCGTCCCCTCGTCCGTGCCGCCCTCGTTCCGCCCCGCGCCGCCCGGCGCCGCCCTCGCCCCGGCGCCGCCCTCGCCCCGGCGCCGCCCGCGCCCCGCGCCACACCGCGCAGCACCGCACCACCCACGCCCCACGCCGCGCCCCACCCACGCCGCACCCCACGCTGCACACCGCGCCGCCCGCACACCGCGCCGCCCGCACCCCGCGCCTCGCGCCGCGCCGCATCGACCTCGCGCGCCCTCGCGCCGCCTGAGTCTTGTGGAGTTGGGGTTAAGGGCTAGCCGCGGCCGTAGCGTCTACCCGAAGCACGCCCCTTCGGCTCATCCATTGACGCTTCAACCACTTGCGCCTGATCTTGTCGCAGCGCGGACGAGCCGACCACAGCGTTACAAGATCTGTCGGGGCGTCCATGGCCGGCGTACCCGCAGGCGCACACCGCCGCACACGCCGTCCCGTGCGGACTGGGTCTTTTTGGCGTTGGGGCGGGCTGGCCACTGGGGCACGTGGTTTGGGCGGGTGGCCGGCTTACTGCTCATGTCGGGGGCCGGCGTGAGTGGGCCCGCAGCCCCATAGGCGTCAAGCAGCCCACGCCGAAGGCAGGCATGCCCCATTCCGCGCGTGTTGTGCTCCCGGGCACGGTGATGCGGCGGTCCGCAATGCGGACCGCCGCGGGGCTCGGGGCCGGGTTCAGCCCACCGTTGCCGGGAAGCCTCTGCCCTGTTCGGCGACCAGGGTTGCCATCGCGTGTTCCACCACGCCCACCAGCACTGATTTCACCGAGTCGCGGTGCCGGGCGTCGCACATGATCAGTGGCACGTGCGGTGCGATCGCCAGGGCTTCGCGGATTTCTTCCGGTTCGTACCGGGGTGCTCCGTCGAAGCAGTTCAGCGCCACCAGGTACGGCAGGTGACGGTTCTCGAAGTAGTCAAGCGGCGCGAAGGCGTCGGAGATCCGTCTGGTGTCCACCAGGACCGCCGCGCCCACCGCACCTCTGATCAGCTCGTCCCACATGAACCAGAACCTGGTCTGGCCGGGCGTGCCGAAGAGATACAGGATCAGGTCGTCGGCCATCGTGATGCGGCCGAAGTCCATGGCGACCGTGGTGGTCTCCTTGCCCGGCACCTTGGACGCGTCGTCGATGCCCTGGCCCGCCGAGGTCATCACGGCCTCGGTGGTCAGCGGCTCGATCTCGGAGACCGCACCGACCAGGGTCGTCTTGCCCACGCCGAAGCCGCCGGCAATGACGATCTTCGCGGAGGTGATCTCCTTGGGTTGCGCCCCCGCCCGCTCAGAGCTTGCGAAGTCCACTCAACACCCTTTCCAGCAGATCCATCCGCTCCGTGAAGCCTTCCTTGGGAGCGGCACTGTGCAGCGTCAACAGCCCGTCGGCGACCATGTCGGCGACCAGCACCCGAGCTACTCCCAGCGCGAGCCTGCTGTATGCAGCAATCTCGGCCAGGGACTGCGCCCGCGGCTCGCACAGCACGGCGATGCGGTATTTGTCATGCCCGGCGAACCGGGCCTCTTGCACGGCGGCCTGGCTGGCGACCAGGACCGCTTCGATGGGGATGTGCCGCTGCGGCTCCGTCCGGCCCCGGGTGACCGCGTAGGGACGGACCAGGTTGCCCCGGGGGTCGTGCGGTTGTCCCACGTGCGGTCACCTCCTTCCGGCGTGCTCTGCGGTACGGGATACAGCGCCAGGTCAGACCTGGTGTGACACGGCCTCGCGGGGAGCGGGCACCAGGGCGGCGCCGACCCGTTCGACCAGCAGTGCCATCTCGTAGCCGACCTGGCCGACGTCGCAGCTGCGCGCCGCCAGCACGGCCATCGAGGAGCCGTCGCTGATGGACATCAGGAAGAGGTATCCGCTGTCCATCTCGATGATGGTCTGCTGCACCTCGCCGGCGTTGAACATCCGGGACGCGCCGTCGGTGAGGCTGACGACGCCGGATGTGATCGCGGCGAGCTGGTCGGCACGGTCCGCCGGCAGGTCCCGCGACGAGGCCAGCAGCAGGCCGTCCGCGGAGACCGCGACGACGTGCGCGATACCGGCCACGCTGTCGGCGAAGTTGCTGAGCAGCCAGCCCATGTCCTGCATGGTGGGGGGCCTGGTCACTGTGAGTTCTCCTTCGGAGCAGGGGCGCCCGCGGCAGTTTCCTCGCTGCCGGCCGTACGCCCACGTTGCACACCGCGGTGGTAAGCGGAGAGGAGGCCGCGTACCTCATCCGGGCTGCGACGGTTCTGGTTGCGCGGGCTGCTCTGCACGCCACCGGGGACGAGCTGGGCCTGGGGCACCCGCTTGGGTAGTCCGGAACGGGTCGTGTCGTTGACCGCGGGTTCCGCCGCGGCCATCGCCCGCTGCCAGCCTTCGTCGGCGGCGGTGCGCCAGGCATCCTCGGCCGACCTGCGTGGCCGGGGGACCTGGGCACCGCTGTCCGGACCGGCTTCCACCGGTCGCGAACCATTCTGCCCCGCGTTCTGGGGCCGGGAGGTCGTCGGTTCGGGTCGGGCTGCCGGCGGGACCGGGGCCGGCGGCGCCGGGAGTGTCACCGGGGCTGCCGGAGCAGCGGCTGCCGGGGGTGTCACCGGGGCCGCCGGAGCAGCGGCCGCCGGGGCCGCCGGGGCTGCCGGGGCCGCCGGGGCTGCCGCCACCGGAGCGGCGGCCTGCGGCTGGTTCGGCGGTGGCGCATAGCCCGCGGTCGGCATGCTCCACTCCCCGGAAGTCAGCCCCTCGTGCCCCTTGAACCAGCTCTGCTGCATCTCGAGGAAGATCGGCGAGGACTCGCCGCGATCCTCGGTCTGCGGCGCCGGCGGCGGGGGCGCCGGCGGCATCGCCGCGAGCGCGGCACCCCACCCGTTGGGGTTCGGGCTGGCCGGCCGGGCAGGCGCCGGCACCGTACCCCCGTCGGGGGTGGCGAAGCCGGTGGCCGGCGCGAAGCTCTGCTGCACCTGGCGGTCGGGCGCCGCGGCCTTCATGGTCGGGTACGCCATCGTCGGCGAGCTCGTGGCACCGACGCCGAAGCCGGCCACCGGCGCGGACTCGGCCGGCTGGGTGACCCGGGTCGGCAGCGGCGGGCGGTCCGTGGCCGGCTGGCCCTCGCCGCGCCTGGGCAGCACCGGCCGGTCCGGGGTGGGCAGGCCGTCGCCGCGGCCGGGCAGCTGCGCGGGCTGCAACGGCAGCTGCGGGTGCGCCGGCTCCTGCGGGGCGGGCACCACCGGGTAACCACCGGTGCCGGACCGGAGCAGGCCGCCGTCGGTGCGCTGCCCCCACGGCTCGGGCGCGATCGCCGGCAGGGTCGCCGTCGCCGCGCTGCCCCGGCCCAGCGGCATCGGGTCGTTCCAGTTGGCCGGGGCCGCGTCGAGCTGGCGGTTGCCGCGCGTCGGCGACTCCAGCGGGCGGTGCTGCGGCAGCACCACGATGTGGTTGGGCAGGATCACCTGGGCGACCGTGCCGCCCTCGATGTTGGCGCGCAGCTCCACCCGGATGCCGTAGCGGTTGGCGAGCCGGCTGACCACGGCCAGGCCCATCAGCCGGAACGCCGCGACGTCCACGTCCGGGGTCTCGGCCAGCCGCCGGTTCAGGGAGTCCATCTGTTCCTCGGACATCCCCAGCCCGCGGTCCTCGACCTGGATCACCACGTAGTCGCGGATCCGCCGGCCGTCCGCGACCACTACCGTGTTCGGCGGCGAGAAGCGGGTCGCGTTGTCGAGCAGCTCGGCGACCAGCCGGACCACGTCGTTGACGGCGACCGCCATGATCGAGATGTCGGTGTCGACCGTGCCGAACTCGATCCGGTTGTAGAGCTCGACCTCGGACTGCGCGGCCCGCAGCGCGTCGACCACCAGGGCGTCCTCGCGGCGCGGGGCGCTGGAGTCGGCGCCGGCCAGCACCAGCAGGTTCTCGTCGTTGCGGCGCATCCGGGTGGCGAGGTGGTCGAGCTCGAAGAGCTGCGCGAGCCGCTTCGGGTCCTCCTCGCCGCGCTCGATCAGGTCCAGCTCGCCGATCATCCGGTCGACCAGGCTCTGCGAGCGGCGGGCCAGGTTGAGGAACATCGCCGAGACGCTGGTCCGCAGGGCGGCCTGCTCGGCCGCGATCCGGACCGCTTCCCGGTGTACGACGTTGAACGCCTGCGCCACCTGGCCGACCTCGTCGCGGTTGGTGAGCCGGATCGGGTCCCGTACCTGGCGCACGATGTCGTCGGCGCCGCCGTCGCCCAGGTTGCGGACGTCCCGCAGCCGGGCGACCGCCTCGGGCAGGTCGCGGTGGGCCACGGCCAGGGCGCCCTCGCGCAGCCGGCGCAGCGAGAGGTTGAGCGAGCGGGCCAGCACCACGGCCAGCGCGATGGCGACGATCAGGGTGAGCAGCACCAGCCCGGCCTCGAGGGCGGCCTGCCGGCCCACCGCGGAGCTCTCGTCGGCCGCCTGGGTCAGGGCCTCGGACTCGAGCCGCTGCTCGGCCCAGCGCATCAGGTCGACGACGGCACCGAAGGACTGGGTCAGCTCGATCGGCGTGATCGGGTCGGAGCGGTTGAGCCGGGTGGCGTACTGGTCGGCCAGGTTGATCGCGTCGCCGGTGACCGTGTTGTCCACCAGGGCGCGCTGCGCGGGGGTCGCCACCAGGGCGAAGCTCTCGAGCGCCTCCTGCTGGCTGGTCTCGGTGGCGGTGAGCACGGAGAGCTGCTCGGCGCTGAGGTCACCGGAGGCGCGGGAGGCGTAGGCGACCGCTTCCTGCTCGGCGGTGCCGGCCTTGGCCCGGGCGAACGCGGAGACGGTGCGGAGGGTGTCGGCCACGGTGCCCTCGCCGGCGTACTGGCTGAGCACCTCGCCGTAGCCGACCAGGTCGGTGAGCACGACGCCGTACCGCAGGACCGCCTCGGAGATCGCGATCTCGTCGCGGTCGGTGACCTTCTTGCGGGTCGCCTCCATCGTCTGGAGGTGGCCGTCGATGCGGTTCAGCCGGTCCTGCACGGCGGTGGGCGCGTCGTCCAGCTCCCGGCGGTCCGCGGTGTACCGCTGGATCCGGTCGTCGCTGAGCGCGATTGCCGCGTTGTAACCGTCCGGCTTGGCACCCGGCGTGGCGAGGTACTGCGCCGCGGCCATCCGTTCCTTGTGGATGTACTGCGTCAGGTCGGAGACGTCGGTGGAGAGCCTGGTCAGGTCCTCGACCTGGCGGGCGTCGAGCGCCCGGCCACCGACGTCGACGAGCCGCACGGTGGCGAGCGCGAGCACGGCCACCAGCGGCACAAAAAGAATGAGGGCGAGTTTGGACCGGATGCGTGCGTCCCGCAGCCGCGGGATGCGTCCGCGCCGCTCCCGCGTGCCGGCCCCACCCTGGCGACCGACATCCGCGCTGCCACCGGCCGGGGCGCCGGCGCCGAGGGCGGGATAGGTCGAAGCCTGGGCCGAAGAACCGGTGCTCACGACATCTCCTCGCTGGTCATCCCCGCATTTCCTCGCCCATCCCGAGACTGCCGCCCGGGAGAAGCCGATCCACGCGACAGGGCTCGTGCCACACGCGGCACGGCCGCGATTTCATCAGAAACGGCAAGCCTTTGGGAAGTCTGCGCCGTTCCGGAAACAGCGTTCACGGTGCCCTGACAATCAACCATTCGGCTCGACAATCGACGCTCCGTAGGCGTTGACGTGCACGAATGTGACCGTCACGACTATCCGTGTCGGTGCAGTGACGCTGATCCATCAAGATTCCAACCACTATGTGGGAAAGTCGTCCCGTCCGCCCTCAGCGGCGCAGCTTGACCAGGGACCTTCACGTTGGCAAGGTTTGGCGCGATCGGACGGACGGACTGTCCGTGTTCGCGCGGTCCACACCGGACAACGTTGCGTTCACCGGGATGGTTCAATCCCGGGCTCTCCGCCCCCTAGGAGGCACCCGCAGTGAGGCTCCCCCGCCGTCTGACGGCGTCCGTAGCTGCATCGGCGCTGGTCATCACCGCGTTGACCGGCTGCGACTCGGACTCCGAGAGCGGTGACACCACCCAGATCGTGATCGGTGCCGACCTGGCCTCGGGCTCGTCGGCCGACTTCGCGTACACCCGCGCCCTGCAGCTCAAGATCGAGCAGGTGAACGCCTCCGGTGTGCTCGGCTCCCGGCAGCTGGTCCTGCGGATCCAGGACAACCGGTCCGACCCCACCGAGTCGCTGCGCAACATCAGCGCGTTCGCCCGGGATCCCGCGGTCGCCGCGGTGATCAGCGGCTTCTGTGACGAGTGCGTGGTCAACGCGGCCAAGACGATCAACGACCAGAAGATCCCGACGATCGCGCTGGCCGCCGCCGACGAGGTCACCGAGCCGGTGGAGAGCCGCCGGTACGTCTTCAAGCTCGGTCCGAACTCGACCGACAGCGCCGCCGCGATCGTGGCCGAGCTGGTCCGCAAGAAGGCGAAGACCGCCGCGGTGCTCTACTCCGCCGACCTGTACGGCCGCGGCGCGCAGAAGACGATGCAGAAGCAGCTCGAGAACGCGGACATCGACCCGACCAGCCTCAGCATCAGGCCCACGGCGACCGAGATCGGCCAGACCGTCGGCACCCTGACCGACACCGAGCCGGACGCCCTGGTGGTGCTGGCCGGCGCGGAACAGGCGACCCTCGCGGCCACCAGTGCCAAGACGGCCGGCTTCAAGGGCGACATCTACTTCGACGCGGCCGCCGCCGGCGATCTCTTCCTGCCGCAGGCCGCCGCGAGCGCCACCGACCGCACCACCATGGTGTTCACCCAGATCCTGGCGATCGAGGACGTGATCGCCACGACGCCGGCGAAGGCCGCCCGCAAGCAGTGGTTCCGGGACTACACCGCCCGGTACGGCAGCTACTCGGGGGTGGCCGCGTTCGCGGCCGACGCGGTGGACCTGATCGCCGACGCGGTGGTCAAGGTCGGCGGTGACCGCCAGCGGATCCGCGACGTGCTGGAGACCTCGCAGACCGACGGCCTGGCCGGCCCGATCCGGCTCACCCCGGACAACCACTCCGGGCTGATGCCGCAGGCACTGACCCTGCTGGTGGCGCGCAGTGGCCGCTGGCGGCTGCTCAGCTGAGCCACCGGGACGACGCTGAGCCACCCGGACGACAACGCTGACCCACCCGGACGACAGAGCCGGCCGACTCGACGAGTCGGCCGGCTTCTTCGTGGGTGTCAGCGCTGCGAGGTGGTGGCGCGCACCCAGGGCAGGGCGAGCCGTTCGATCGCCACCAGCGCGTAGTACAGGACGATGCTGACCAGCGCCAGCAGGGTGATCGCGGCGAACGCCGTCGCGGTGTCACCCTGGCCGCTGGTCTGCACGATGATCGTGCCGAGGCCGCTCTCGCCGTACTGCATCTCGCCGACCACCACGCCGATGACCGCGAGCGGCATCGCCACCTTGAGCCCGACGAAGATCTGCGGCAACGCCGCGGGCAGCCGCACCCGGACGAAGGTCTGCCACCGGGACGCGTCCATCGACCGGACCAGTTCGGCCAGGTCGGCGGGGGTGCTGCTGAGACCGGTCGCGGTGGACAGCACGATCGGGAAGAAGCAGACCATGAACGCCATCGCCAGGATCGGCGTGCGCCCGTAGCCGAACCAGATCAGCACCAGCGGCGCGAGCGCCACCTTGGGCACCGCGTTGAACGCGACCAGCAGCGGCGAGAACATCCGCTCGAACGGGCCCCAGGCGGCGATGGCCATCCCGAGCAGCACGCCGACGCCGACCGAGAGCAGGAAGCCCTCCACCGTCGCCGTGGTGGTGTGCCAGGTCTCGGCGAGCAGGAACTCCCGGTACCGGTTGAAGCCGTCGATCACCGCGGGCGGGCCGGGCAGCACGACCGTGTTGACCGCGAAGAGCACGGTGCCGGCCCACCAGAGGCCGATCGCGACGGCCAGGCCGAGCAGCGGCCAGCCCACGGCCGCGACGGTACGGCGGCGCGGGCCCACGACCCGGTCCGCCGGCGCCGGCGCTGTGGCCAGGTCAGTCATGTCTTTGTCGCTCCACTCCCGGCGGACGGGGCCTGCCGGCTGTGACAGGCCCCGTGTCAGAGCCGGATCAGGCGTTCGGCACCAGGTCGAAGCTGATGATCTGCTCGGGGGTGAGCCCGGCCTGGATCTGGCCGGAACCCTGGAGGATCGCGATGCTGCGCGCGACCCGCTGGCTGTCCAGCGCGCCCACCGGCACGCCGGAGGCCTCGGAGCGCACGAACGGCGCCATCAGCGTCAGCTCCGCGGCGGCCGACTTGGGGTCGGCGGTCGGCACGTTCTTCTTCAGCACGTTGCCGGCCTCGTCGGGGTTGGTGATCGCGTCCTCGAGACCCTTGAGCAGGGCCCCGGTGAACTTCTTCACCTTCTCCGGGTTCTCCTTGGCGTACGTGCTGTTGGTGATCAGCACGTTGCCGTAGAGGTCCTGCAGGTAGTCGCTGTACGGCAGCAGCACCGCGGTCTTGCCCTTGGCGATGGTCTCGATCGTGGGCTTGCCGACCACGAACTGGCCGATGCCGTCGACCTTGTGCCCGGCCAGCGTGCCGAACAGCGTCTGCGGGTTGCCGTTCACAAACTTGACCTTGGACGCGTCCACGTTGGCCAGCTTGGCGTACGTCGGGAACAGGTTGCGCACGACCGAGCCGGGGGTGTCGGCCAGCGTCTTGCCCTCGAGGTCCTTGGGCGAGTTGATCCCGTACCCGTCGAGCGACATGATCGCGGCCATGGTGCGCTGCTGGATCGCGCCGACCGCGGTGAAGCCGGTGGCCTTGCCCGGCCCGCCCGCGGCGAGCAGGCCGCCGGTGAGGTCGATCGGCGTGAACTGGGCGGAGCCGGCGACGATCTGCTTGATGCCCTCGCCGCTGCCCGCGCCGGGCTTGATCTCGACGTCGAAGCCGGCGTCGCGGAAGTAGCCCTTCTCCTTGGCCACGTAGGCGTACGAGTCGCGGCCGAAGGTGCCGAACGACGTCAGGTAGATGACCTTCTCCAGCGTCTGCGTGCCGCCGGACGCGCCGTTGTCGTCCCCGTCGTCGCTGCAACCGGCTGCGGCGGCGAGGGTCGTGGCCAGCGCGGCGGCCACGAGCATGCGGGTGAACGTTCTTCTGTGCACCGTGTTCCTTCCCAACCGAGGGGGTGTTGAGCAGTCGGCGTCGGGCGGAGGGTGCACCGGCGCCGCATGGTGATGTGCGTGAACTCGGGCGTTAGCGTAGGGGACCCCGGAGCGCCGATCGATGACAGGTGTGTATCGGCGGCCCTTGTGGACGGGGTGGTCACGGTGCCGCAACAAGCGCTGGCTAGAGTGTCAGCGCATCGATCCGCCGCTATCGGGAGCTCCCGCAGATGATCCGTCTCACCGGCGTCTCCCGCACTTTCGCAGGTCGATCCGGCACGGTGGAGGCCCTGCGCGGCATCGATCTGACGGTCGGCGAGGGAGAGTTCGTCGCCGTGCTCGGCCGCTCGGGCTGCGGTAAGTCCACTCTGCTGAGATTGATCTCCGGCCTCATCCCGGTGACCGCGGGCGAGGTCCAGGTGTCAGGCGATCGGGTGACCGGACCGCGCCGGGACATCGCGATGATGTTCCAGAAGCCGGCCCTGCTGCCCTGGCGTTCGGTGCTGGACAACGTGCTGCTCCCGGTGCAGATCTTCGGCGGCCGCAAGGCCGCCCACCGGGACCGCGCCCACGAGCTGCTGGCCATGACCGGGCTCGACGGTTTTGAGAAGCGGCTGCCGCACGAGCTCTCCGGCGGCATGCAGCAGCGGGTGGCACTGTGCCGCTCGCTGATCGCGAACCCGCGGGTGATGCTGATGGACGAGCCGTTCTCCGCGCTGGACGCGCTGACCCGCGAGGAGCTCTCCCGCGAGCTGCAACGCGTGCACATGGAGCTCGGCACCACGATCGTCTTCGTCACCCATTCGATCGACGAGGCGGTGCTGCTCGCCGACCGGGTGGTGGTGCTGAGCCCGCGCCCGGGCCGGATCCGCGAGATCCTCGACGTCAAGATCCCGCGGCCCCGCACCCTGGGCCGGGGCGCGCACCTCGAAGAGGTCGCCCGGTGCAGCGCGGAGCTGCACGAACTGCTGATGGCTTAGGACCGACCATGCGCGTCTGCCTGTTCACCGAGCCGCACCGCGGCGCGACCTACGACGACCAGCTGCGGCTGGCCCGGCACGCCGAGGACGGCGGCTTCGAGGGCTACCTGCGCGCCGACCACTACCAGTCGATGGGCGCCGACCCGGGCCTGCCCGGACCGACCGACGCCTGGCTCACCCTGGCCGGCCTGGCCCGGGAAACCACCCGGCTGCGGCTGGGCACGCTGGTCAGCTCGGCGACGTTCCGGCTGCCCGGCCCGCTCGCGATCATGGTGGCCCAGGTGGACGCGATGAGCGGCGGCCGGGTCGAGCTGGGGCTGGGCGCCGGCTGGCTGGAACGCGAGCACACCTCGTACGGCATCCCGTTCCCGCCGCTCGGCGAGCGGTTCGACCGGCTGGCCGAGCAGCTGGCGATCATCACCGGGCTGTGGCGGACGCCGGACGGCGAACAGTTCTCCTACGACGGCAAGCACTACCGGCTGCTGGACGCGCCGGCCCTGCCCAAGCCGGTGCAGCGGCCCGGGCCGCCGATCATCATCGGCGGCCGCGGCGCGAAGCGCACGCCCGACCTCGCCGGCCGCTTCGCGGACGAGTTCAACATGCCGTTCAAATCGGTCGCGGAGACGGCGGCGGCCTTCGACCGGGTCCGGGCCGCGAGCGAGCGGTACGGCCGCAGCGTCGCGCTCTCCGCCGGCATCGTCGTGGCCCTCGGCCGCACCGACGCGGAGGCCCAGCGCCGCGCCGCTCCCCTGCACGTGCCCAGCGCCCTGCCCCCGGAGGACCCGGTGGTCGGCGGGCCGGACGCCCTGGTCCAGCGCATCGGGGAGTTCGCGGAGATCGGTGCCACCCGGGTGCACCTACGCGTGATCGACATGTCTGACCTGGACCACGTGGAGCTCATCGCGTCCCAGGTCCTGCCGCAGGTGGGAGAGTTATGACGGAGATGCTGGGAGCGGTCGGGCAGGAGATCCTGCTGGAGAACGACCGGGTCCGGGTGTGGCACATCAGCCTGGCGCCGGGCGAGACGCAGCCGCTGCACCACCACGGGCTGGCGTACGTGGTGATCGCCGTGCAGGGCGCCCGGAACGTGATCCACACCGCGGCGGGCGAGCGGATCGACGTCGCGGAGGAGACCGGCAGCGTGGTCTACCGGGAGCCGGGCCAAACTCACATGCTGACAAACGATGGTGACACTGTGTATATCGGCCGGATCGTTGAGCTGAAGGCCGGCTTCGATCCCGCCTAAGCGGAATTTTGGCCTGTCTTAAGAAGCGGGCTCCGGACTGGCAGCACCACGAGCCATTCCGTAACCTGCCCGGCATGGCATTTCGGACCTGGGCCAAGCTGTTGGCGGCCACCCTCGGCGTGGGCGCACTGGCCGGCGCGAGCCAGCTCGGCCTGGTGTACGGCCTCGGCATCGTGCGGCTCACCCGTGTGCTGGACGTGACCACGCGTGATCAGTGGACCGCCCAGCTCGCCTGGGTGGCCTGGATGCCGATGCTGGCGGCGGTGCTCGGCGCCCTGGTCGGCGCCGCGCTGCTGCGGCGCTGGTCGCCGGGCTCCGGGCTGTCCGGGGTCGGCACCGAGCTGGCGCTGGCCTTCTCCGCCGCGATCGGCGCCGGCGTGGTGGTGCCGCTGACCATGCAGCCGGCCCGGACCGCGCAGGTGGACGGCGTCAACGCGGTGGTCGTGATCGCGATCTGCGCCGGCCTGGGCGCGCTGGTCGGCGTGTTCGCCGCGTGGGCCGCGCTGGCCCAGGTGATCGCGCGGTGGAGCCTGCTCACCATGGGCGCGGCGGTCTGGCTGATCGCGCTGGTGTCGGTGGCGCCCTCGCTGGCGCCCAGCGACCCGCTGCCCGCCGTCCGGCTGGGGGTCTTCGACGCCGGCTTCCTGTCGCCCGCGGTGACCCAGCGGACGGCGCTGGCCACGATGCCCGCGCTGGCCCTGCTGATCGGCGCGGCCCTGGGCTGGGCGGCCCGCCGCCGCGACCTGCCGACGCTGACGATCGCGCTGGCCGGCCTGCCCGGCCCGGCGCTGCTGACGGTCGCGTACCTGATCGCGGGCCCCGGCGCGGGCGCCGACCGCTACCAGGTGGTGCCGTACTGGGCGGCGATGACCGCCACCGGCGCCGGGGTGCTCGGCTCGGTGCTGGCCGCGGTGCTGCGGCGCGGCCCGGGCCCGGACGACGAGGACGACCAGCAGGAGCAGGCGCCGGAGAAGCCGCCGCTGCCCAAGCGCACCAACCAGCCGGAATCGGCGATCGCGGCCGCGGGCGCCCCGCCGGCCGGCGGTCCCCCCGCCGCTGACCAGCCGGGACGTCCCGGCGACACCGGCGTCTTCGACCGGCCCCAGCGCGGCCGCCCGGGCGGCCCGGACTCCCCGGCTTCCGACACGGAGAACGGCCCCTCCCACGGCCCGGGAGCGTCATACGCATCCGGCCCCGGATCCTCATCCGGGCCGGGAGCGACCGCATCCGGCCCGGGAGCGTCATACGCATCCGGCCCCGGATCCTCATCCGGGCCGGGAACGACGGCGTCCGGCCCGGCTGCTCCGGGCGCAAGTCCCGGCGCTGGTCCCGGCGCCGGGCTCGGCGGGCCGGCCGCCATGGGGGCCAAGCCCGAGAAGCCACGCCGGCGCGGCCGCCGGTCGAGCGTCGCGGACGCGTTCATCGGCCGCACCGGCGAGTTCCCCGCGACCCGTCCGGGCCCCGGCACCCCCGACCACTCGGCCGGCCTCTCGCGTGATGCCGACCCGGTCCCGTTCGACGCGTTCAGCCGGGGCGCCCAGCCCGACGCGCCCCGCTCCGGCGGCGCGCCCTGGTCCCCCGCCGCCGACGCCCATCACCCCGGCCCCGCGCCCGAGCCCAAGCCGTACGTCCCGGAGCCCGCGACCCGCCCGCTGCCGCCCGGCGTCGGCACCTCCGCCGCGGAGCCGCCGCGCGGCGCCGGCGGCCGGCCGGGTCGCGGCCTGCGCCCGTTCGGCCGGGGTAAGGGCGCCGAGCCGCTGACCCCGGAACCGACGCCGATCAGCGCACCGCTGCCGCAACCGGATCCGGTCACCCCGCCGCTGGCGGTCACCCCGGCCCCGCGGTCGCAAGCCGCGCCGCAGCCGCTGGGCGAGGCGCCGCACGGCAAGCGCAAGCCCAAGAACGGCAAGGACGAGGACTACGTGGACTGGGTCAGCGGGCTCGGCAAATAGCCGGCGAGCGGCGTTGAACACATAGCCGAACGCCGATGGAATGATGCGTCGGAGATGTACCGCCGGGGCGCCGGGGGCCGCAGGATGTGGGCACGGCCCGGCAGGACCGGGCCCCCGACGCTACGGAGTTCGCCATGTCTGCTGACGTGCCCCGCCCGTCCCGGTTGCGCCGCCTGCTCGCGGCCGTCGCCCTCGCCTTCGCCCTCACCGGCGGCAGCCTCGTCGTGCCCGCGGTGGTCGCGCCGACGGCCACTGCCTCGGCCGAGGCCGCCGTCTACCCGACCTGCACGCTGTCGCGCTGCTCGGCGGCCCGGACCGCGCGCACCGGCTGGAGCTCGCTCGGCTGGCCGACCAGCGCGGGCTGGTACAGCTGGCCGTACGGGCAGTACAACTACACCGGTGGCACGTTCCAGAACCGGGAGCGCCAGCTGCCCACCAACGCCACCTACAGCGAGTACGACGTCTACCCCCGGGCCCGGGGCGCGTCGCGGGACGCGTACCGGATCGTGGTGAACCGGTCCACCCGCGAGACCTGGTTCACCCCCGACCACTACGTCAACTTCTACAAGCTCTGAGCGATGGGCAGGTAGACCTTCCCGCCGGCGGAGAGAAACTCCTCGCTCTTGTCCTGCATGCCCTTGGCCGCGTACTCCTTGAGCTCTTGGGTGATCTTCATCGAGCAGAACTTGGGCCCGCACATCGAGCAGAAGTGTGCGGTCTTCGCCGGCGCGGCGGGCAACGTCGCGTCGTGGTACGCCCGCGCGGTCTCCGGGTCCAGCGCCAGGTTGAACTGGTCCTCCCAGCGGAACTCGAACCGGGCCTTGCTCAACGCGTCGTCCCAGTCCTGCGCACCCGGATGCCCCTTGGCCAGGTCGGCGGCGTGCGCGGCGATCTTGTACGCGATCACCCCGGCCTTCACGTCGTCCCGGTCCGGCAGCCCGAGGTGCTCCTTGGGCGTGACGTAGCAGAGCATCGCGGTGCCGAACATGCCGATCATCGCCGCGCCGATGGCCGAGGTGATGTGGTCGTACGCCGGCGCGATGTCCGTCGTCAGTGGACCGAGTGTGTAGAACGGCGCGCCGCCGCACAGCTCCACCTGCAGGTCCACGTTCTCCTTGATCTTGTGCATGGGCACGTGGCCCGGCCCCTCGATCATCACCTGCACCCCGTGCTCCCAGGCGATGTGGGTCAGCTCGCCCAGCGTCCGCAGCTCGGCGAACTGCGCCTCGTCGTTGGCGTCCGCGATGGACCCCGGCCGCAGCCCGTCGCCGAGCGAGAACGTGACGTCGTACCGCGCGAGGAGGTCGCAGAGCTCGGCGAAGTTGGTGTAGAGGAAGTTCTCGGTGTGGTGCGCCAGGCACCAGGCCGCCATGATCGAGCCGCCCCGCGAGACGATGCCGGTCACCCGGTTCACCGCCAGCGGCACGTACGGCAGCAGCACCCCGGCGTGCACGGTCATGTAGTCCACGCCCTGCTCGGCCTGCTCGATCACGGTCTCCCGGAACACCTCCCAGGAGAGCTTGACCGGGTCGCCGTCCACCTTCTCCAGCGCCTGGTAGATCGGCACCGTACCGATCGGCACCGCGGAGTTGCGCACGATCGCCTCGCGGGTCTCGTGGATCCGCTTGCCGGTGGACAGGTCCATCACGGTGTCGGCGCCCCACCGGGTCGCCCAGGTCAGCTTCTCCACCTCCTCGGCCACCGACGAGGTCACCGCGGACGTACCGATGTTGGCATTGATCTTCACCAGGAAGCGCGACCCGATGATCATCGGTTCGATCTCCGGGTGGTTGACGTTGGCCGGCAGCACCGCCCGCCCGGCCGCGATCTCCGCGCGCACCACCTCGGGCTCGACGTTCTCCCGGATCGCGACGAACTCCATCTCCGGCGTGACGATCCCGGCCCGCGCGTACGCGAGCTGGGTGGGCCGGGTGCCGGCCAGCGGCGTACCGGCGCCGGCCACCGGGGCGACGTCGCCGCGCTCGGCGATCCACGGACCGCGCAGCGGCGGCAGGCCCACCTCCGGGTCGCTGCCGGGACCGGACGTGTCGTAGAGCCGGACCGGCGGGTTGTCCCCGGTCAGGTCGACCTCGGCGAACGGCACCCGCAGGTCCGGGCGCGAACCCTCGACGTATACCTTGCGTCGCATAGCTACCCCAATCGGTATGAAATGGACGGCACTCGGCAGCGAAGTACCGCCGCGCGCCGGTAGAGCCCGTCAGTTGGCGAAGCCGAAGTGGTCCAGGGGTCCCGGCCCCGCGCCGAGCTTCCAGTCACGCGACCCGGCCAGCGCCCGCGCCACGTAGTCCTTCGCGCCACGCACCGCGACCGGCACCGGCTCACCGAGGCCCAGCCGCACCGCCAGCGCCGACGAGAACGTGCACCCCGATCCGTGGTTGTTGCCGCTGGGCACCGGCGCGCCGGCCAGCACCGTGGTCACCCCGTCCACGTGCACCACATCCACCGCCGACTCACTGCCGGTGACCACCACCGCCCCCGGCCCGAACGCGGCCAGCTCCGCGGCCGCGTCGGCCGCATCGTCCGTCGTGGTCACCCGCCGACCGAGCAGGGCGCCGGCTTCCTGCCGGTTCGGCGTCAGCACACAGCGGTACGCCAGCAGCGGCGTGACCGCATCGATCCCCGACAACCGGCTCCCGCTGGTGGCCACCAGCACCGGATCGACAACCAGACACGGCAACTCACCGGCCCGGGAGGCAAGCAGCTCGGCCACCGCCGGATCACCGATCATGCCGACCTTCACCGCGGCCGGCGGCAGATCGGCGAGCACCGCGTCCAGCTGAGCCGCCACCACGTCCACGGGTATCGGATGGATCGCGGTCACCCCGAGGGTGTTCTGCGCGGTGACGGCGGTGAGCACCGAGACCCCGTAAACCCCGAGAGCGGCGAACGTCTTGAGATCGGCCTGAATACCGGCGCCACCCCCGCTGTCGGAACCCGCAATGGTCAGCACCACCGCCGGCGTCACCGCCCCACCCCCGCCGCTGCCGCAGCCGCGAAGGCATCGGCCAGCGTCCGAGTCACGGCCTCAGGATCGACGGCCCGCATCACCGCGCCCAGCACCGCGATCCCGGCCGCCCCCGCGGCGGCGCACGCCGCGGCCCGTTGCGGCGAATGGACCCCGCCGAGCGCCAGCCACGACACCCCGCCGGCCAGCGTGGCCGCCCGCGCCGGTCCCAGCGGCGGCCCGTAGCCGGGCTTGGTCGGCGTCGGATAGATCGGCGACAACGTCACATAGTCCTCGGTGGTCAGTCGCGGCACGCCGTGGCAGGAACGGCCGACCAGCCCGACCTCCGCCGGCACCGGATCGGTGGCCGACAGGTGCACCGCGTCGCCACCGAGCGGGTCCGGGCCGGCGACCACCAGTCGTCCCGGCGGCACCACGGCGCGCAGAGTCTCGGCGAGGGCGCGCCTTTGGCCGTACCCCAGGTCTTTCTCACGCAGGATCACCCAGCCGGCGCCGCCGCGGACCGCGGCCGCGACCACCTCGGCGAGCGGCCGCGCCGCGAGCCGGCGATCGGTGAGCACGACAACACCGGACGGGATCACCACGCCGGCCGCCCTTCGTCCGATGTGGACGCCAGTGCGTGATAGCGCCGCGGTATCCGGCCGGCGCCGAAGGCCAGGCGCCCCGCCTGCACGGCGTGCCGCATCGCCTCAGCCATCCGCGCGGGATCGGCCGCCCGGGTGACGGCGCTGGCGACCAGCACCGCGTCGCAGCCCAGCTCCATCGCCAGCGCGGCGTCCGAGGCGGTGCCGATCCCGGCATCGAGGATCACCGGTACGTCCACACTGTCGCGGATCAGCCGGATGTGATGCGGGTTGGAGACCCCCAGTCCGGAGCCGATCGGCGCACCGGCGGGCATGACCGCCGCACACCCGGCATCGGCCAGCCGCCGCGCGAGAATCGGGTCGTCGCTGGTGTACGGCAGCACCCGGAACCCGTCCGCCACCAGCGTCTCGGCCGCCCGCAGCAGCTCAACCCCGTCCGGCAGCAGGGTCCGCTCGTCCCCGATGACCTCAAGCTTCACCAGGTCCGTCTCGAACGCGTCACGCGCCAGGTGCGCCGCCTTCACCGCATCGGCGGCGGTGTAACACCCGGCCGTGTTGGGCAGGATGCGCATGCCGAGCCGGTCGAGCATCGGCAGCAGCCCGGGCCCGGCCGCGTCGACCCGGCGCAGCGCGACGGTGACCAGCTCGGTGCCCGAGGCGACGATGGCCGCCTCCAGCGCGGCGAGACTCTCCGCGCCGCCGGTGCCCAGAATCAGCCGGGACTCGCCGAACATGTCAGCCACCCTGCGCCGCCGTGAGCACCTCGACGCGGTCGCCGTCCCGCAACCGCGCGACGGGCCACGAGGAACGCGGCACCACCTCACCGTTGACGGCGACCGCGACCCCACGCCGGGCGGTGGTCAGCTGATCGACCAGCGCCTCGACACTGACCACATCAACCTCCCGCGCGGCGCCGTTGACGGTGACCCTCATCCGAACCTCCCCGGTGCGAACGCTTCCAGCAGTGGCGCCGACTTCCCGGTCGCCACCAGCTCGGCGATCAGATCGGCGGTGACCGGGGCGAGCAGCACCCCGTTGCGGTGATGCCCGGCGGCGACGAGCACGCCACCACCGACCGCGCCGAGCACCGGCGCGTTGTCCGGCGTGGCGGGCCGATGCCGCACCACGGTCTCGACCAGCTCGCACTCCCCCAGCTCCGGCACCAGATCGGTGGCCGCCCGCAGCAGCTCGAGCACCTGCCCGGCGGACACAGTGGAATCCGCCCGCTCCTCCTGGGTGGCACCGACAACCACCTCACCGTCGGCCCGCGGCACGAGATAGACGTGCCGCCCGTCGGCCCAGCCGTTGACCACATGCCGCAGCAGCCCGGGCGCACCCCGCAACCGCAACACCAGCCCTTTCACGGGCCGCACCGGCAGACCGGTCAACGCGGCAGTCCCGGCACCAGCAGCGATGACCACGGCCCGGCCCGGCCGCGCGGCCACCAGCTCAGCCAACCGAGTGCCACCTCCCGCGCTCGGATCAGACCCGGCGGAATCCGCCTCGATGCGTCCCCGCAGCACCGCCGGCCCCAGGGCCGCGCGCAACGCCGCCACCACGCGCCGCGGATCAACCTGGCAGTCGTCCGGCGCATGCGCGCCACCCCGCACCCGCGGCGACAACCCCGGCTCCCGCTCCCGCAACGCGCTCGGCAGCAGCGGGTCCACCCCCAAACCCAACTCCCGGCGGTACGCCCAGAGCCGCCGCGCCTCGGCCAGGTCGTCGCCGGTGAGCGCGACACTCAACGTCCCCACCGAGTCGTAGCCCACCCCGATCCCGGTCTCGCGTTCCAGCTCCGCGGCGAACTCCGGCCACCGCGCGGCGGAGTCGACCAGCAGACCGGTCAGCGCTTCCTGGCCGAACCCCGCCTCACCGGCCGGCGCCAGCATCCCGGCGGCGGCGTACCAGGCCCCGTCGTCGCCCCCACCGTCGTGGACGGTCACCGCCAGACCTCGCTGCCGGCACCGCCAGGCGATCGACAGCCCGATGATGCCGCCACCGACGACCACGACCTCGGTGGCGCTCATGCCAGCACCCGCAGCAGATCCGCCGTCGCCCGCCCCGGGTCGCCGGCGGCCGCGACCGCGCCGACCACCGCCACCGCGGCCGCCCCGGCGTCGATCAGCGAGCGGGCATTGCCGGCGGTCACCCCGCCGATGGCGACGACCGGCGTGTCCGGCACGGCCGCCGCAACCGCGCCCACCGCCGCCGGCCCCAACGGCCCCGGCAACCCGGTCTTGGTGGTGGTCTCGAACGCCGGCCCGACCCCGAGGTACGAGGCTCCGGCCCGGCGGGCCGCCCGTGCCGCGGCGCTGTCCCGGCAGGTGGCGCCGAGCACTCCGGCCGGACCGAGGATCTTGCGGGCCACCGCGACGGGCAGGTCGTCCGCCCCCACGTGCCCGCCGTCGGCGCCCACTGCCAGCGCCACGTGCAGCCGGTCGTTGACCAGGCACAACACCCCGTGCGGACGGCACAGCTCCAGGACGGCGCCGGCCAGCTCGTACGCGTCCCGGTCGCTGACGTCGTCCTCGACCCGGACCTGGACCGCCAGCCGGTGGCACCCGCCCAGCCGCTCGGCGACGCCGATCGCGGCGGCCACGACCGTCAGCGGCCGCCGCCCGGGCCGGGCGTCCGTGATGACGTGAAGGTGCGGAAATGCAGGGCCCACAACACACTCCTCCCTGCGCCGGCATTACCCGGATCAGGTTCGACGGTCGAGGGCCGCGACAGCCCCCCTCTCAGCCCGGTGCACCGGACTCCCGTGGGGTTGGTTCCGAGCAGACCGTAACCCGCCTCCCGCCGTCCGTAAACCCCCGCGCTCCTCCACTGTGGGTGGTCGCGTGCTCGCGCAGCGCCCGCACGCTGCGGTAACGGTCGCGCCGGAAATCGGCAGTGACGGCCCCCACCGGAAACCGCTGTCGCCGGCCGCGACCGGCTCGGCATGATGACGGACGTGACCGCCGACCCGAGACACGAACCGCCGCAGGTGGCCGACGAGCGCGCCACGCTGACCGGCTTCCTGCAACGCCAGCGCGACACCCTGGCGCTCAAGTGCGCGGGCCTCACCCCGGCCCAGCTGCGCGAGCGCGCGATCGACCCGTCCGGCCTCAGCCTGCTCGGCCTGGTGCGGCACCTCACGCTGGTCGAGCGGAGCTGGTTCCGTGCGGTCGTCAACGGCGAGGACTGCAAGCCGCTCTGGGACCGTCCCGACTTCGGCGAGCTCGAGTTCGACCCCGACGGAGCGGAGCCCGGCGAGGCCTTCGCGGCCTGGCGGGCGGAGTGCGCCCACTCCCGGGCCGTCGTGGCCGCCGCCGAGTCCCTCGACGCGCTCGGCTACCACAACGCAGACCCGTTCTCACTGCGCTACGTGCTCACCCACATGATCGAGGAATACGCCCGCCACAACGGCCACGCCGACCTGATCCGCGAACGCCTCGACGGCACCACCGGCGAATAAACCGCCGACCGCAACCGGCGCGGTCTATTCGCTTGCCCCACCACAAACCCTGGCCTGCCCGACAGAATCCCCCGCCGTCACCACAAGCGCGGCAGCCAGACCACTCCCGCAAGGGGATCACCCAGCCCAACCTGCAACCAGGGCGCGCGCAACCAATCCCTCAGCCGCAGCAGTCTCCAATGCAAGGCGGGGGCCGGGGGCAATGCCACTTAGCCTAAGTTGATCATGTTTTTGGGCTGGGGTTTCGTGGTGGGGGTGTCACGCGGCGAGGGCCAGTGGTAGAGCGTTGGCGAGTCTGATGGTCGCGGGACGCTCGTGGCGGGTGCCGTGGTCGGTGCGGCGTTTGACGCGGTAGGAGTTGTGCCGGGCGCGTTTGACCACGCGCGGGTAGGACCGGTTGCGGCGGACCGGGTTGAGATGACGCTTCGCGGTGATACCAGCCATGATCTTGGCGAGGATCGCGGTCTGCCGGTCAGGGGGGAAATGCCGCCGAGTCGGTGACTCGGCGGCGGATGATCCGGGCGGTCCGCAGGAACTTGACCCGGTCGGGGTCGATGTCCGCGGCGGTCGCGGCCCGGCAGATCAGGGCGCTGATCGCGTAGTGGGTCAGCAAGTAGCCGTAGATCTCCTGGCGGACCAGATCCGGGCTTTTCGAGCGCAGCACCCGCCCCGGCCCCCGCAGATGGGTCTTCAACTGGTCGTTTCCGGTTTCGTGTTCCCACCGATCATGGTAGGTCTGGGCCAGGACCTGCGACGGCGCGGCGGCCACGTCGCCGATCGTGGTGATCAGGGCGATCAGTTCGTCTTTACCGTCACCGGTGCGGTCGGGCACGGTGTACTCGACCACCCGGACTCCGACCGCCCGGTCGGGATCCAGTTCCTGCCCGGCGCGGGCCGCCGCGACGAGGGCGTCGCGGGCCTTGCCCCGGATCTTCGGGTTGATCAGCACGCTGATGTACGAGCCGTCCGGTAATGCTTCGACCAGCGGCAGCCGCAGGTCCGCTTTCACCCGCCACAACAGTTGCGCCCCCGTCGCGGCGGCGGCGTTCCACGCGGTGAACGAATAGAAACCGCGGTCAGCCAGCAACAACCAGTCGGAGTCCAGCCGCGGATACAGGGTCGCGGCGAGGCTCTGCTCCGCCTGCCGCTGAGAACCGATCACCGCCGCGACCACCGCGTGTGACGCGCACTCGGCGACGGTGACCATCCGGGCCTTCGGCAACGCCGACGGATTATCGGCCGAGCCTGTGTACCCGAACGCGGCCACGTTGTCCGGGGTGTCCGGCGCGTCCCACTCGATCCCGTCGATACTCATCAACCGCCACGGCCCCAGGAACGCGCCCCGGGTCAACTCCTCGGCGACCGGCACCGCGACCTGGTCGAACACCTCGACCATCGGCTCCGGGCCCAGCCGCTGACGCGCCGAGGTGATCCCACCCGAGGTCGGCGCCGCCCACTCCGAATCCCAGCACCCCCACCTCTCAAGGGTTTCAGTCAACCGGACCGCGACCTCTTCGTAGTCGTCGTCGGCGAACAACGCCAACGCCATCGCGAAATAGACCATGACGTGCGGCGGGAGTTTCCCATCCGAGCGGCGAGCCGCCTTACCGGTGACCTCGACCGCCTCATCGACCACCTCACGCGGCACCGAGGACGCCAACACCCCCAGCGAGATCCAGTCCGGCAACCGTCCACCCACGACCTGCGTATCCGCAACCACCCGCAGACCGTAACGCCCGCACCGGCGGACCTAGCCGCCGCGACACCACACGGCCGACAAACCCCAGCCCACCACCATGATCAACTTAGGCTAAGCGGCATTGGGGCCGGGGGTGACCACGCACGGCATAAAAACGATCCACCAGCAGTGCGTGGTCACCCCCGGCCCCCGCCGTCCAAGCGCAACCAAAGAGGGAAACTAACGAACATCCCAAACAGGAGAAGGAGTCTCCACAACCTCACCGTCGCCCTGGAACAGCACAAAGCGGTCGAAGCCCCGAGTGAACCAGCGGTCGTGAGTCACCGCGATCACCGTGCCCTCAAAAGCCTGCAAACCCTCTTCCAAAGCCTCGGCAGATGCCAGATCAAGGTTGTCGGTCGGCTCGTCAAGCAGCAGCACAGTGGCCCCGGAAAGCTCCAGCAACAGCACGAGGAACCGAGCCTGCTGCCCACCGGAAAGCGTGCCGAAGACCTGATCACCCTGCCCCGCCAGCTCGTACCGATTGAGCGCCTTCATCGCCCCGGCCCGGTCCATCCCGGACCGATGGTCGTCCCCCCGCCAGAGAATCTCCACGAGCGTCCGTTTCAGTAGCTCCGGCCGGTCGTGCGTCTGCGAGAAATGACCCGGCCGCACCCGGGCGCCGAGCCGGGCGACCCCGTTGTGCGCGACGTGCGCCAGCGGCGCCCCGTCAACCGGCTTGTTGTCCACATCGGGCGCGGTGCCGCCGGCCGCGAGCAGCCGCAGGAAGTGCGACTTGCCCGTGCCGTTGGCGCCCAGCACCGCGACCCGGTCGCCGTACCAGATCTCCAGGTCGAACGGGAAGGTCAGGTTCTCCAGCTCCAGCCCGGTGCACATCACCGCGCGTTTTCCGGTACGCCCGCCGCGCAGGTTCATCCGCAGCGACTGCTCCTTGGGCGGCAGCGGCGGCGGCCCGGCCTCCTCGAACTTGCGCAGCCGCGTCTGCGCCGCCTGATACCGCGACGCCAGCCCGTCGTTGTACGCCGCCTTGTTCTTCAGCGTGAAGACGAGCTCCTTGAGCTTCTCGTGCTCCTCGTCCCAGCGCCGGCGCAGCTCCAGCAGCCGCTCGTGGCGGTTGGAGCGGGCCTCGTGCCAGGACGCGAACCCGCCGGGATGCGTCCACGCGCTCCCGCCCTCGACGGCCACCACCCGGTTTGCCGTCTGGGCCAGCAGCTCGCGATCGTGCGAGACGTAGAGCACCGATTTTGCCGACTCCCGCAGCCGGGCCTCCAGCCAGCGCTTGCCGGGCACGTCCAGGAAGTTGTCCGGCTCGTCGAGCAGCAGCACCTCGTCGCCGCCGCGCAGCAGCAGGTCGAGCGCGAAGCGTTTCTGCTGGCCGCCGGAGAGCGTCCGCACCGGACGGTGCCGGACCTCATCCCACGGCTTGCCCAGGATGCCGACCGCCACGACATCGAAGAGCACCTCGGCGTCGTAGCCGCCGGCCTCGCCCCAGCCGGCGATCGCGTTGGCATAGGCAAGCTGCGCCTTCTCGGCGTCCGGGTCACGTTCGAGCGCGGCCTGGGCCGCGGCCAGGACCGCACCGGCGGCCCGCAGCGGCGGCGCGGCCAGCGACAGCGCCAGGTCGTCGAGCGTACGGTCGTCGCCGATCATGCCGATGAACTGGCGCATCACGCCCAGCCCGCCGGACCGCGCGACGGTGCCGATCGGCGTGGGGGTGTCGCCGGCGACCATCCGCAGCAACGTCGTCTTGCCGGCGCCGTTCGGCCCGACCAGCGCCACCTTCGCGCCCTCGCCGACCCGGAACGAGACGTCGGAGAAGAGCTCCCGGCCGTCCGGCAGCACAAATCCGACCCCGGACACGTCTACATAACCCACCCGAGCATCCTCCCTGACGAGCCGCTCGCGGTCAGTCGGTTTTCCCGGTCACCCGCAGCACCCGGAACCCCCGCTGGCTGGCCGTTCGCGTGACCTCCCAGCCCAGCGAGGTGAGCCAGGTGTGCAGCGAATCACCACCGAGGTTCCGGTTGATCACCAGCCAGATCACCCCGCCGGGGGCCAGCCGGGGCAGCCACCGCGCCAGCAGCGCGTGCAGCTCGGCCTTGCCCACGTGGGTCGGCGGGTTGCTCCAGATCTGGTCGAAGGTGACGTCGGCCGGCACCTCGTCGGGCGCCGCCACACGCACCCGGTCGGCGAGCCCGAGCGCGGCCGCGTTCTCGGCCGTCAGATCCCGGGCCCGGGAGTTGACGTCGACGGCGTAGACGGTGGTGGCCGGCGCCTCACTCGCGAGCACACACGCGATCGGACCGTAGCCGCAGCCGAGGTCGAGCAGCGTGCCGGTGGTCGCGGCGGTGGGCAGGTCACCCTTGCGCAGCAGCACGGCGGTGCCGGGGTCGAGCCGCCCGGCGGAGAACACCCCGGCCGCGACGGCCAGGTCGTAGGAGCGCCCCGCGGCGGTGAACGCGATCCGGCTCCGCTTGGCGGACGCGGCGGGCTCGGCGCTGAAGTAATGGTCGGCGGTCACGCGGTTCATCCTCCCTCAACGCCCTCCCCGCAACGACGGGAGGCCGGGGGTGGGTGCCGCACAGCCTGTGCGTCCATCGATCACGGTGCCCTCCTACCGTGGCCTGCATGCTTGGCGATCCGCACTCCCGCTCCGCCCACCGCGCAAGCCCGGCGGGTGGACTCGCGTTGCTGAGCCCCCAGGCGCTGGTCCGCCAGGCCCAGGCGGGTCAGGCCCGGGCCCGCCAGGCGATCATCCGGCAGGCGCTCGCCCGCCAGACCAGGGCCCACCAGGCGATCATCCGGCAGGCGCTGGCCCGCCGGGCCAGGGCCCACCGCGCGACAGTCCGGCGCAGCTCGGCCGTGATCACCTCACCGCCGGACCCGGCAGCCGACGACGCGGCGGCGCACCATCCGTTGGCGCGGGGGCGGCAGCGGGTCGGTTCGCCGGCGCTCGGAGCGCCGGCGCCGGGGCCAGGGCTGGCGCCAGGGCCAGGGCTGGGGCTGGGGCCAGGGCTGGGGCTGGGGCCGGGGCCAGGGCTGGGGCTGGGGCCAGGGCTGGCGCTCGAGCTGCCGGACGTGGTGCGGCTGGCCGCGGAGTTCCACGCCGGCGGCCGGCATCTGGGCGCCCCCTCGGCGGTGTCACAGCACCCTGGCACACAGTGGCCCGGCGGGCTGCCCAGGCAGCGGCGGTCATCGCACCGCGGCCCACAGTGGCCCGGCGGGCCGGCCGGGCAGCGGCGGTCGCCGCAGCGGGACCCACAGTGGCCCGGCGGGCGATGGCGGTCGCCGCAGCGGCGGGCGCCCCAGGAGCTCCAGAGGACCTTGCAGTTGCTGATGCGCGGGCTGGCCGCCCTGATCGTCCTGGCGATCGTCGGGCTGAGCGGCTTCTTCATCGTCGCCGAGGAAAGCCGCGGGCAGGAACGCGACTCCGTCGCCGCGCCCGGCGCCGAGCCGGGCATCGCGTCCCGGTCGGTCGACGCCGAGCCGCTGACCCAGCGTGAGGTGTTCCCCGAGCCCACGATCGCCGGGGGTTATCAGGTCACCATGACGCACAGCGACAGCGAGTGCCGGATCGCCACCATCGGTGAACTGGGCACCCTGCTCCGTGACTACGGCTGCACCCAGGTGATCCGGGCCCGGCTGACCGCGCCGTACGGCGGCTACCAGGTCACCACCGGGATCTTCAATCTCGCGGACGGCAGCGGCGCGGCCCGGGTCAGCGAGCTGACCGGCACTCTGGTCGAGACCGGCCGGGGCACCTTCGCCACGCTGGGCGGCTCGGCCGGCGACCCGCTGGTCGAGCCGCTGGCCCAGGTGGGGTGGCACAACCGCGGTCACTACCTGCTGTACTGCGTGATCGCCCGGCCCGACGGGCAGCTGGTCACCGATGACGACCCGTACGCGACGCGGATCACCGCCGAGCTCGTCGAGCAGTATCTCGGTGAGCAGGTTGTCGGCGGGCGGACGCTAGACCCGTAGCCGGCGGGTGGCGTCGGCCCGGTCGGCGTAGTCGGCCTCGTCCGGATAGCCCACCGCGATCAGGGTCAGCCCGTGCGCGGGGGCCACGGTGACCTCGCTGGAACGCTCCCGCAGGGTCAGCAGCCGGGCCGGCCACTCCGGGTCACGGCGGCCGTCGCCCACGGTCAGCATCGCGCCGACCAGGCTGCGCACCATCGCCTGGCAGAACGCGTCGGCCTGCACGGTGGCGATCAGCACCCCGTCCGGCTCCCGGCGCCAGTCCAGGTGGGTGATCGCGCGCACCGTGGTGGCGTGCTCCTTGCGCTTGCAGAACGCGGCGAAGTCGTGCAGCCCGACCAGACCCGCCGCGGCCTGCCGCAGCCGGTCCAGGTCGAGCGGCCGCAGCCAGCCGATCGTGTCGTACCGGCGCAGCGGCTCGGGGCCGAAGGCCGTGTTCGCCACCCGGTACTCATAGCGGCGGAAGGTAGCCGAGAAGCGGGCGTCGAACGTGGACGGTACGGGCACCACGGACCGCACCCGCGCGTCCGGCGGCATGAGCCCGGCCAGCCTGCGCACCAGCGATTCCGCCAACGTCTCCCAGGTCGGCGTGGGCAGGTTGATGTGGCACACCTGCCCGGTCGCGTGCACCCCCGCGTCGGTGCGTCCCGCCACGGTCAGCCCCAGCTCCTGATCCGGTCCGACAAGTTTCTCCAGCGCCTCAAGAAGCACCCCGGCGACGGTGCGCCGGGCGGGCTGCACGGCCCAGCCCGAGAAGTCCCGGCCGTCGTAGGAGACGTCCAGGCGCAGGCGCGTCGTGTCGGTCATGTGGGGGCCGTCCTCCGCTGGATCGTGGACAAGGAAGCCGTACGGAAAAGGAAGGCCCGGCACCCACGAAGGGTGCCGGGCCGATCAAACCTTGCCGAAGGTCAGGCCTTGGCGTCGGGGTCTTCGCCCTCGGCCTTGTCGCCCGGGCCCTCAGCGCCCTTGTCGCCGGAAGCGTTCACCGGCGGCTCGGAGTCCTGGTCGACGGACGAAGACGGAACCGTCTCCTCCTCGCGGGTGAGCGCCTCGACCTTGTCCTGCTGCGCGGCGGCCTTGCGGGCGGCCTTCTTGGCCGGCGCCGTGGTGGCCGCTACCTGCAGCTCCTCGACCAGCTCGATGACGGCCATCGGAGCGGCGTCGCCCTTGCGGATGCCGACCTTGGTGATCCGGGTGTAGCCACCCGGGCGGTTGGTGTACCGCGGCGCGATCGACTCGAACAGCGAGTAGACGACGTCCTTGTCCTTGACGACACCCAGGACCCGGCGGCGGGAGTGCAGGTCGCCGCGCTTGGCCTTGGTGATGAGCTGCTCCGCCAAGGGGCGCAGGCGCTTCGCCTTGGTCTCGGTGGTCTTGATCTTCCCGTGCCGGAAGAGCTCCGTGGCCAGGTTGGCCAGCAGCAGCTTCTCGTGCGCCGGGCTGCCGCCGAGGCGGGGACCCTTGGTGGGCGTGGGCATCTTGTTGCTCCTCGTTGAAATTCCTGCGGGGCGGCACAGCCACCCAGCTCACGCGGCAGCCGGGATTAGAGCTGCTCGGTCTCGCGGTAGTCGTCGGTGTCGTAGTCCACGTCGCCGAACGAGTCGACCACGTGCGCCGGGTCGAAGGACGGCGCGCTGTCCTTGAGGCCCAGGCCCATGCCGGCGAGCTTCATCTTGACCTCGTCGATGGACTTCTGACCGAAATTCCTTATATCCAGAAGGTCGGCCTCCGTCCGCCCGATGAGTTCACCGACGGTGTTGATGCCCTCGCGCTTGAGGCAGTTGTACGAGCGGACCGTGAGGTCCAGCTCCTCGATCGGCAGGGCCAGATCGGCGGCCAGCTGCGCGTCCTGCGGGGACGGGCCGATGTCGATGCCCTCGGCGGTCTCGTCCAGCTCGCGGCAGAGACCGAACAGCTCGACCAGGGTCGAGCCGGCCGACGCCAGCGCGGTGCGGGGCGAGATCGACGCCTTCGACTCGACGTCGATGATCAGCCGGTCGAAGTCGGTGCGCTGCTCGACCCGGGTCGCCTCGACGCGGTAGGTCACCTTCATGACCGGCGAGTAGATCGAGTCGACCGGGATGCGGCCGATCTCGGCGCCGGCGCTCTTGTTCTGCGCGGCCGTGACGTAACCACGGCCCCGCTCGACGGTGAGCTCCATGTCGAGCCGGCCCTTGCTGTTGAGCGTGGCCAGCTTCAGGTCGGGGTTGTGCACGGAGACGCCGGCCGGGGGCTGGATGTCGCCCGCGGTGACGTCGCCCGGGCCCTGCTTGCGCAGGTACATGCTGACGGGCTCGTCGTGCTCGGAGCTCACGGTCAGCTCCTTGACGTTCATGACCAGCTCGACCACGTCCTCCTTGACACCGGGGATCGTGGTGAACTCGTGCAGGACGCCGTCGATCTTGATGCTGGTGACCGCCGCGCCCGGGATGGACGACAGCAGGGTCCGGCGCAGCGAGTTGCCGAGGGTGTAGCCGAAGCCCGGCTCCAGGGGCTCGATGGTGAACCGGGAGCGGGTCTCGCTGATCGACTCTTCCGAGAGGCTCGGGCGCTGGCTGATGAGCACGTGGTTCTTCTTTCTGTCAGGGCATCCGCTATATGACGCCCGTCGGAAAGGGTGCCGGCCGGTGGGCCGGCACCCCTGTCGCCCTACTTGGAGTAGAGCTCGACGATCAACTGCTCCTGGACCTGCGTGTCGATGACCTGACGCGCCGGCAGGGAGTGGATCAGGATCTTCATCTCGCTCGGGATCGGCTCGAGCCAGGCCGGCACCCCGCGGGAACCGGACTGGGCCTGGGCGACCACGAACGGCGTCATCTCGCGGGACTTCTCCCGGACCTGCACGATGTCGTGGTCCTTCACCCGGTACGACGGGATGTCGACCTTGACACCGTTGACCAGCAGGTGGCCGTGCTTGACCAACTGCCGGGCCATGTCCCGGGACGCGGCGTAGCCGGCCCGGTAGACGACGTTGTCGAGACGCGACTCGAGGATCTGCAGCAGCACCTCACCGGTCTTGCCGGGCTTGGTGACAGCCTCCTCGTAGTAACCGCGGAACTGCTTCTCGAGCACGCCGTAGGTGCGGCGGGCCTTCTGCTTCTCGCGGTGCTGGAGCAGGTACTCGGTCTCCTTGGTCCGACCGCGGCCGTGCTGGCCGGGCGGGAAGGGACGCGACTCGAACGGGCACTTCGGCCCGTCGCACTTGCTGCCCTTGAGGAACAGCTTCATCTTCTCGCGGCGGCAGCGCTTGCAGTCCGCCCCTGTATAACGAGCCATGCTTCGATCTCTCCCTTAGACCCGGCGACGCTTAGGCGGACGGCAACCGTTGTGCGGCTGCGGCGTGACGTCCGAGATCTGACCGACCTCGAGGCCCGCGGCCTGCAGCGAACGGATGGCGGTCTCCCGGCCGGAGCCGGGGCCCTTGACGAACACGTCGACCTTGCGCATGCCGTGCTCCATGGCCCGGCGCGCGGCGGCCTCGGCGGCCAGCTGCGCGGCGAACGGAGTCGACTTGCGGGAGCCCTTGAAGCCCACCTGGCCGGACGAGGCCCAGGAGATCACAGCACCGGTCGGGTCGGTGATCGACACGATGGTGTTGTTGAAGGTGCTCTTGATGTGCGCCTGCCCGTGGGCGACGTTCTTGCGTTCCTTGCGACGGACCTTTTTGACAGGTGCTCCGGCGCGTGCCTTCGGTGGCATAAGTCAGTGCGCTCCTATTACTTCCGACCGGGCTTCTTCTTGCCAGCGACCGTGCGCTTCGGACCCTTGCGGGTACGAGCGTTGGTCCGCGTCCGCTGTCCGCGGACGGGGAGACCCCGGCGGTGGCGGATGCCGGCGTAGCAGCCGATCTCGACCTTGCGGCGGATGTCGGCGGCGACCTCGCGGCGCAGGTCGCCTTCAACCTTGAAATTGCCCTCGATGTAGTCGCGGAGCTGGACCAGCTCCTCGTCCGTGAGGTCCTTGGCGCGCTTGTTCAGGTCAATGCCGGTAGCGGTGAGCGCCTCGACAGCGCGGGTGCGACCGACCCCGAAGATGTAGGTGAGCGCGATCTCCATCCGCTTGTCGCGGGGAAGATCGACGCCGACGAGTCTTGCCATAAGTGGGCGTACTCCTCAGGTGTCTCACGGAGGTCTGTGCCAGCCCCACCCCGCCTGCCCGGGCGGGCCCCGGCCTCCGACCGGGGGTGGAACCGCGCTTCATCGTGAGACGAAACCGCGGCTGGGACGAGCTTGTTCGGTGGTACGGATCCAGAGCGCAAGGATGAATCAGGCTGAGCTGATTAACCCTGGCGCTGCTTGTGGCGCGCGTCGGTCTTGCAGATGACCATGACGCGGCCGTGCCGCCGGATGACCCGGCAGTTGTTGCAGATCCGCTTGACGCTCGGCTTGACCTTCACGGTTGTGCCTTGACTCTCTGTCAGACGGGACTAGGCAAAGCCCCCGCGACCCTTACTTGTAGCGGTAGACGATTCGCCCGCGGGTCAGGTCGTACGGCGAAAGCTCGACGACGACCCTGTCCTCCGGGAGGATGCGGATGTAGTGCTGCCGCATCTTGCCGCTGATATGAGCCAGTACCTTGTGACCATTTGCAAGCTCCACACGGAACATGGCGTTCGGCAGAGGCTCGATCACTCGGCCTTCGATCTCGATGGCTCCGTCTTTCTTTGGCATGTCCTCCGCTACCTGACATCGGGTTCTGGGGCAGGCTCACAACGTTCATCCCGGGTCGAGTGGTCGGACCGGGACCAGCCGCGGCTCCTCCGCCACCGAAGCGCTGGTGGACATGGAAGAGTGGACGCTGCGCGCCAGCTAGCCAGTGTACGCGCGCCGGTGCATCGACACCAAACCGAGGTCCCCGTAACCCGGGGTCGGGTGTGTCACGCCCGATTTTCATCCCCGTTTGTTGCCGGATGGACGCTTTCGTCCGCCTCCAGCTCAAGCGCCTTACGTTCGCGTTTGAGCTGCTTCGCCTGTTCCTTGCGGGCCTTCTTCTCGGCCTGCTTGCGCGGCTCGCCGGTGGCCAGGCCGGTCAGGGTGATGAAGATCAGCACGGCGCCCCACGGGCCGGCGACCCAGATCGGCCAGAAGTTGAGCAGCTCGCCGGCGGAGATGCTGGAGATGAGCCAGATCGCCGACGTGACCCCGACGACCGGGATCCAGCTCGCCCAGACCTCCATGACCCAGCGCCGGGTCAGCTCGGCGCTGGTGGCGTTCCCGGCGGGAGCGGCGAGGGCGCCGCGCTGGGCCGGCACCGGGAGCGCGGCCGCGGGCAGGTCGCCGAGCAGCGGCTGCAGGTCACCGTAGGTCTTGGCGGCGTACGCCTGCTGCAACCGCTCGTCGTACTCGTGCAGATCGAGCCGGCCCTCGTCCAGCGCGGCCTTCAGCTGATCTGCCACGGCCTGCCGATCGGCGTCGGCCGCTCTCATCTCGTCCCGGCCCATACCCTCCAGCATGCCAGGCACCGGCCAGCTGACGCCTCAGCGATTCCGGTGGGTGAAGCGGCTCAGCAGGCCGAGGATCAGCGGGATCAGCAGCCACAGCGGCCAGGGGTAGACGAACTCACCAGAGGCCAGGCAGGAGACGCCCCAGATGACGAAGCAGACCACCACCACGCCGCCGTACGGCCCCAGGAACGGCGGGCCGCCCGGCTTGGCCACCTGACCCACCTCGGCGGCCGGCGCGGGCGCAGCGGGCGGCTGATAGGGCTCCACGCGGGACTGTTGAGCCGGGATCGGGCCGGGCAGGTCGGTGAGGAGCCGGTCGAGCTCGCCGTACGTCTTCGCCGCGTAGGTCTGCCCCAGCCGCTCGTCGTACTCGTGCAGATCCAGCCGGCCCTCGTCGAGTGCCGCCTTGAGCCGGTCGGCTACCTGCTGGCGCTCGCTGTCGCCGGCTCGCATCTCGTCGCGGCTCATCGCATTCACTCCGGCAGGGAGGCTATTTCCGGTTGGCGGGAGGTGACCAGGTCGCCCAGCCGGGCCCGGCCGCCGTCGGGTGCGGTGGTGACCCACACGCCGTCGTCGAGCAGGGCCATCGTGTGCTCGACGTGGGCGGCCATCGAGCCGTCCCGGGTGACCACGGTCCAGCCGTCGTCGAGCTCCACCGTACGCGGCGAGCCCATCGTGATCATCGGCTCGATCGCCAGGCACAGCCCCGGCACCAGCCGCGGGCCCTTGCCGGGCTTGCCGTGGTTGAGCACGTGCGGGTCCTGGTGCATCTCGGTGCCGATGCCGTGGCCGCCGTAGCCGTCCACGATGCCGTAGCGGCCACCCTTGCGGACGGCCTTCTCGACGTTGAACGAGATGTCGGTCAGCCGGCCCCGGCCGTTGGCGGCGCCGCGGGCCGCGGCGGCGATGCCGGCCCACATGGCGTCCTCGGCCACCTGGGCCATCGTGAGCAGCGCCGGGTCGGTCTCGCCCACCCCGACGGTGATCGCCGAGTCGCCGTGCCAGCCGTGCAGGATCGCGCCGCAGTCGAGCGAGAGCAGGTCGCCCTCACGCAGCACCTGCTCGGCGGCCGGGATGCCGTGCACGACCTGCTCGTTGACCGAGGCGCAGATCGAGGCCGGGAAGCCGTGGTAGCCCTTGAAGGACGGGACCGCGCCGGCCTCGCGGATGACCTTCTCCGCGATGGCGTCGAGGTCACCGGTCGAGACGCCGGGCGCGACCGCGTCGCGCATCGCCTCCAGCGCTGCGGCGACGACCAGGCCGGCCCCGCGCATCAGCTCGATCTGCTCCGGGGTCTTCAGCTGAATGTCCAGCTGCGGACGGCGCATCTCAGCCCCCGTACGACCGCAGGGCGTCGATGGCGCGCACCGTGACGTCCTCGACCGGGCCGGTGGCGTCGATGCCCACCAGCTTGCCCTGTGCCCCGTAGAAGTCCACCAGCGGAGCGGTCTTGTCCGCGTACTCGACGAGCCGGTTCGCGATGGTCTCGGCCTTGTCGTCGTCACGCTGGAACAGCTCGGAGCCACACCTGTCGCAGATGTTCTCCTTGCTGGTCGGGTCGAACTCGACGTGCCAGATCTTCCCGCAGCCACGGCAGGTCCGGCGGCCCGAGAGCCGCCGGATCACCTCGTCGTCGTCGACCACCAGTTCCATCACCAGATCAAGCGCGATGCCGAGGTCCGCCAGTAGTTTGTCGAGCGCCGACGCCTGCGGGACGGTTCTCGGGAAACCGTCCAGCAGGAAGCCGTCGCCGGCGTCGGGCTCGGCGAGCCGGTCGCGGACCATGTTGATGGTCACCTCGTCAGGGACGAGATTGCCCGCGTCCATGTAACGCTTCGCCTCGACGCCGAGCGGTGTCCCTTGCGAGACGTTGGCCCGGAAGATGTCACCGGTCGAGATCTTCGGTACGGCGAGATGGGCAGCGATGAACTCAGCCTGGGTCCCCTTGCCGGCCCCCGGGGGGCCCACCAGTACCAGCCGCACCTACATCGCCTCGCTTCGGTGAGAACGAGCCTCGCAAACCACAGACGCAAGAGCCCCCCGGCTCCGCGCCCCCACTACCGGAGGAACCCTTCGTAGTTGCGCTGCATCAGCTGGCTCTCGATCTGCTTGACCGTCTCCAGGCCCACACCCACCATGATCAGCACCGCCGTACCACCGAACGGGAAGTTCTGGTACTGCGCGCTGTTCAGCCAGATGAAGAAGAAGTTCGGCAGGACCGAGATCAAGCCGAGGTAGAGCGCACCCGGCAGGGTGATCCGGCTGAGGATGAAGTCCAGGTAGTCGGCGGTCGGCTTACCGGGCCGGATGCCCGGGACAAAACCACCGTACTTCTTCATGTTCTCCGCGACCTCGGTCGGGTTGAACGTGATCGAGACGTAGAAGTACGTGAAGAAGATGATCAGCAGGAAGTACGTGGTGATGTAGATCCAGTGGCTCGGGTTCGCCAGGTTGTTCTGGATCCACTGCTGATAACCCTTGAGGTTGTTCTGGTCGAAGAACTGCAGGTACAGCTGCGGCAGGTAGAGCAGCGAGGACGCGAAGATCACCGGCACGACGCCGGCCTGGTTGACCTTCAGCGGGATGTACGTCGAGGTGCCGCCGTACATGCGCCGGCCGATCATGCGCTTCGCGTACTGCACCGGGATGCGCCGCTGGGCCTGCTCGATGAAGACGACCGCACAGATGACGATCAGCACGAGCGCGATCACCAGCAGGAACTTGGCGACGCCGCTGCTCTCCTTGATCGTCCAGCCCTCGCCGGGGAGGCGGGCGGCGATCGAGGTGAAGATCAGCACGGACATGCCGTTGCCGACGCCGCGGTCGGTGATGAGCTCGCCGAGCCACATCACCACGCCGGTGCCGGCGGTCATCGTGATGACCAGCATGGTCAGGGTCAGCCAGACCGGGATCCCGGTGTTCTCCGGGATGATCTGGAAGTTGGCCTGATCCTGCGGGCAGGCGTTGGCGAAGAGCTGGCCGGACCGGGCCAGCGCGACGAACGCCGAGGACTGCAGGACCGCGAGGCCCAGCGTCAGGTACCGGGTGTATTGCGTGATCTTGGCCTGGCCGGACTGACCCTCCTTGCGGAGCTGCTCGAGGCGGGGAATCACCACGGTCAGCAGCTGCAGGATGATCGATGCCGTGATGTACGGCATGATGCCGAGCGCGAACACGGAGAGCTGGAGCAGCGCACCGCCGGAGAAGAGGTTCAGGAGGTTCAACACCCCGCCGCCGGCGTTGGTGCTGTTCACGACGTCCAGACAGTTGCGGACGTTGGTGTAGGACACGCCTGGGCTGGGCAGAGTGGCACCGAGCCGGTAGACCGCGATGATCGCTACTGTGAACAGCAACTTCTTGCGCAGGTCAGGCGTCCGGAACGCACTGGAAAAGGCGGAGAGCAACTTCTTCCTCCTGCGCGAGGTGACCGCCTGGAATCCGGCGGATGGGGGGAGGCATCGGTCCGGACGACCGATATCCCTAGCTGGGAACGGACTTTAACAGTCTGACGTGCCGGTTGTGAGGCACGGTCGCCCTATGTGCAACACCCTGGGACGAAGGGCAACCGGGCGACCGGTGGAGCGGCCGCGCCCGGCCCGGCAAAGTGCCAGGTCAGACGCCACAACGGGGATGCCGCCCGAGCATCTCGCGATGCCCGGGCCAGCATCCCCGGAAAAACTCACAGCTCGGTGGCGGAACCACCAGCTGCGGCGATCTTCTCCTTGGCCGACTCGCTGAACGCGTGCGCCGAGACCTGCAGCGTCACGCCACCCAGCTCGCCGGAGCCGAGAACCTTCACCGGCTGGCCACGACGGACCGCGCCGGCGTCGGCCAGCTCCAGCGGACCGATCTCGCCGCCGTTGGGGAACAGCTCGGCGAGCCGGTCCAGGTTCACGACCTGGAAGACGACCTTGTTCTTGTTCTTGAAGCCCTTCATCTTGGGCAGGCGCATGTGGATGGGCATCTGCCCACCCTCGAACCGGGCCGGAACCTGGTAACGCGCCTTGGTGCCCTTGGTGCCGCGACCGGCGGTCTTGCCCTTGGAGCCCTCACCGCGACCCACTCGGGTCTTCGCGGTCTTGGCGCCGGGCGCCGGACGCAGGTGGTGGACCTTGATCGCCATTACTCGACCTCCTCGACGCTGACGAGGTGGTTGACGGCGAAGATCATGCCCCGAATCTCGGGACGGTCTTCCTTGACCACCACATCGTTGATCCGCTTCAGCCCGAGCGACCGCAGGGAGTCCCGCTGGTTCTGCTTACGGCCGATGCCGGACCGGAGCTGGGTGACCTTCAAGCGTGCCATCAGTGTCCCACCGCCGCTTCCGCACGAGACGCCAGCATGGCCGCGGGGGCGACGTCCTCGACCGGGAGGCCACGGCGGGCCGCAACGGCCTCCGGGGACTCCAGGCCCTTGAGGGCCGCCACCGTCGCATGCACGATGTTGATCGGGTTGGACGAGCCGAGGCTCTTGGAGAGCACGTCGTGGATGCCCGCGCACTCCAGCACGGCACGCACCGGGCCACCGGCGATGACGCCGGTACCGGCGGACGCCGGCTTCAGGAGCACGACACCGGCGGCGGCCTCACCCAGGATCGGGTGCGGGATCGTCGCGGCGATGCGCGGCACCTTGAAGAAGTGCTTCTTGGCCTCCTCGACGCCCTTGGCGATCGCCGCGGGCACCTCCTTGGCCTTTCCGTAGCCGATACCGACGGTGCCGTCACCGTCGCCCACGATCACCAGGGCGGTGAAGCTGAAGCGACGACCGCCCTTGACGACCTTGGCGACCCGGTTGATCGCGACGACCCGCTCAAGATGCGGGGTCTTCTCGACGGGCGCGTTACGGCCGCCCTCACGACGGTTGTCGCGGCGTCCACCCTCGTTGTTACCGCCGGAGCCGGAGCCGCCGCCACGGCGCTGTTGACCAGGCATTGGTATTCCTTCCTAGAACTCGAGTCCGGCTTCGCGGGCAGCGTCGGCAAGCGCGGCGATCCGCCCCGCGTACCGGTTGCCACCGCGGTCGAAGACGACCTTGGATACGCCTGCGGCCTTGGCCCGCTCGGCGAGGAGAGTGCCGACCTTGGTGGCCAGGGCACTCTTGTCACCCTCAGTGCCACGCAGGGTGGCGTCGAGCGTGGAGGCCGACGCCAGCGTGTGGCCCTTGAGGTCGTCGACGATCTGCGCGGTGATGTTCCGCGTGGACCGGGTGACGACGAGGCGGGGACGCTCGGCGGAGCCGCGGACGTTCTTGCGGACCCGGAAGTGCCGACGAGCCTTGCCGACGGCGCGCTTGTACGACGCACCGCCGCCATTGCGGCGCTTGAGCAGCGTGGCGGTCACTTCTTACCTGCCTTTCCGGCCTTGCGGCGGATGACCTCGCCCTGGTACTTGACGCCCTTGCCCTTGTACGGCTCCGGCGGGCGGATCTTCCGGATGTTCGCGGCGACCTCGCCGACGAGCTGCTTGTCGATGCCGGTGACCGTGAACTGCGTCGGCCGCTCCACCGAGAAGGTGATGCCGGCCGGCGGGACCACGTTGACCGGGTGCGAGAAGCCCAGGGCGAACTCGAGGTCCTTGCCCTTGGCGGTCACGCGGTAACCGGTGCCGTTGATCTCCAGCGTCTTCTTGTAGCCCTCGGTGACGCCGACGATCATGTTGGCGACCAGGGTACGGGAGAGGCCGTGCAGCTCCTTGGCCCGACGTTCGTCGTTGGGCCGGTTGACCGCCAGCTCGCCGTTCTCCGCCTTCTCGACGGTGATCGGCTCGGCCACGGTGTGCGACAGCTCGCCCTTGGGGCCCTTGACCTTGACGGTCTGGCCCGTGATGGTGACGTCGACGCCGGCCGGGACCGGGATCGACTTACGTCCGATTCGCGACATGTCTAAGTCTCCGTTACCAAACGAAGGCGAGGATTTCCCCGCCAACGCTCCGCTTGCGGGCCTGCCGGTCGGTCAGCAGCCCCTGGGACGTCGAAACGATCGCGACACCCAGGCCACCGAGCACCCGGGGGAGCTCGTCGGACTTGGCGTACACCCGGAGGCCGGGCTTGGACACGCGCTTGATGCCGGCGAGGCTGCGCTCGCGGTTCTGGCCGTACTTGAGCTCTACGACCAGGCGCTTGCCGACTTCGCCTTCCGCGGGCTCCTCGGCCGACCAGGAGGCGATGTATCCCTCTGCCTTGAGGACCTCGGCGATGTTCGCCTTGATCTTCGAGAAGGGCATGGTCACCTTGTCGTGGTACGCCTGGTTGGCGTTACGCAGACGCGTGAGCATGTCTGCGATCGGGTCCGTCATCGTCATGGGTATTCGTCAACCTTTCTCGCCGGGGTTCCCAGGGTTTCCCCGGGCCTACGGCGAAGCGGTAGTACAAGCTTGGGTTACCAGGAAGCCTTGGACACGCCGGGCAGTTCGCCCCGGTGAGCCATGTCCCGCACGCAGACCCGGCACAGACCGAACTTGCGGTAGACCGAGTGCGGCCGTCCGCACTTCTGGCAGCGGGTGTACGCCCGAACGGCGAACTTCGGCTTCGCGGCCGCCTTGATGATCAGCGCCTTCTTAGCCATGCTCAGTTCTCCTTGAACGGGAAGCCCAGGAGCTTGAGCAGCTGCCGGCCCTCCTCGTCGGTCGTGGCGGTGGTGACCACCGTGATGTCCATGCCCCGGGTCCGATCGATCCGGTCCTGGTCGATCTCGTGGAACACCGACTGCTCGGTCAGACCGAACGTGTAGTTGCCGTGGCCGTCGAGCTTGCGCCCGTCCAGACCGCGGAAGTCACGGATACGCGGCAGCGCGATCGACAGCAGCCGGTCCAGGAACTCCCACATCCGGTCGTTGCGCAGGGTGACCTTCGCGCCGATCGGCATGCCCTCACGCAGCTTGAACTGCGCGATGGACTTGGTCGCCCGCCGCACCAGCGGCTTCTGGCCCGTGATGGTGGTCAGGTCCCGCACGGCGCCGTCGATCAGCTTGGCGTCGCGCGCGGCCTCGCCAACACCCATGTTCACGACGACCTTGACCAGGCCGGGGAGCTGCATGGGGTTGCCGTACTTGTACTGCTCCTGAAGCGCAGGAATGACCTCGCTGCGGTACTTCTGCTTCAGCCGGGGCAGGGTCTTGGGCTCGGTAGCGGCAGTCATCACAGGTCCTTACCGGTGCTACGCGCGATGCGGACCTTCTGGCCGTTCTCGTCCCGCCGGAAACCGATGCGAGTCGGCTTGCCCTCGGAGTCCACGAGCTGCACGTTCGAGATGTGGATCGGGGCTTCCTGCGTGACGATGCCGCCGGTCTTGGAACCGCGCTGCGTCGTGCGGATCTTCTCGTGCTTCTTCATACGGTTGACGCCCTCGACCAGGACCTTGTCCCGCCGCGGGAAGGCCGCGATGACCTTACCCTTGGCGCCCTTGTCCTTGCCGGCGATGACGACGACCGTGTCGCCCTTCTTGATCTTCACGGTCAGAGCACCTCCGGCGCCAGGCTGATGATCTTCATGAACCGCTTGTCGCGCAGCTCGCGGCCGACCGGGCCGAAGATGCGCGTACCGCGGGGGTCGCCACCGTCCTTGATGATGACGGCGGCGTTCTCGTCGAAGCGGATGTACGAGCCGTCGGGACGGCGCCGCTCCTTGGCCGTACGAACGATGACCGCCTTGACGACGTCACCCTTCTTCACACCGGCACCCGGAATGGCGTCCTTGACCGTGGCCACGATGACGTCACCGATGCTCGCGTAACGGCGACCGGAGCCGCCCAGAACCCGGATGCACAGGATTTCCCTGGCACCCGTGTTGTCGGCGACGCGCAGTCGCGACTCCTGCTGGATCACGTCTGTCTCCTATGTCTGCCAGTTCTCCGGCAACTCGCCGAAGCTTGGCGGAACGATGGTCCGCCGGGCCGACCGGGGTGTCCCGGCCGGCCCAGCCAACTCACTTGGCCTTTTCGAGGATCTCTACGACACGCCACCGCTTGGTGCGGGACAGCGGACGGGTCTCCATCAGGGTGACCCGGTCGCCGACGCCGCACGCGTTCTGCTCGTCGTGTGCCTGGAGCTTGCGGGTGCGCCGCAGGACCTTGCCGTAAAGGGCGTGCTTGACGCGGTCCTCGACCTCGACGATGACGGTCTTGTCCATCTTGTCGCTGACCACGAGGCCCTCGCGCGTCTTGCGCTGGGTCCGCGGCGCAGCAGCTGCGTTCTCGCTCATGCTGTAGTCACCTCAGTCGGCGCGGCCGAGAGCCCCAGCTCACGCTCACGCATGATCGTGTAGATCTTCGCGATGTCCTTGCGGACGACCTGCAGACGACGGTGGTTGTCGAGCTGACCGGTCGCACCCTGCACGCGGAGATTGAACAGCTCCGCCTTGGATTCGCGCAGCCGCGAGATCAGCTCCTCTTCGGAGAGCTCTCGCAGCTCGGAAGCCTTAACGCCGGCTGCCATCAGCTTTCAGCCCCTTCGCGCGTCACGATGCGGCACTTCATCGGGAGCTTGTGGATCGCGCGACGCATCGCTTCGCGCGCGATCGTCTCGTTCGGGAACGACATCTCGAAGAGAATGCGTCCCGGCTTGACGTTCGCCACCCACCACTCCGGTGAGCCCTTGCCGGAACCCATGCGGGTCTCGGCGGGCTTCTTGGTCAGTGCCTGGTCCGGGAAGATCGAGATCCACACCTTGCCGCCACGCTTGATGTGGCGGGTCATGGCGATACGAGCTGACTCGATCTGCCGGTTGGTCACGTATGCCGGTTCCAGGGCCTGGATACCGAACTCGCCGAAGACCACCCGGTTGCCGCCCTTGGACGCGCCGTGGCGGTCCGGGTGGTGCGGCTTGCGGAAGCCCTTCGGGGGCTTACGCGGCATCAGCATGTGTCAGCCCTCCTGCTGCGATTCGGCCGCAGCCGGAGCAACGGCGGTGTCGGTCGTGGGTGCGGCCTCCGCCGGAGCGGGGGAAGCAGCCGCGGCCTGAGCGGCCCGGCCGGCCTCGGTGCCGCCCGCGGTCGTGCCGGACGAACCGGAACGGCCGCGACGCGGACGGTCCGGGCGCTCGGCACGGTCACGGCGCGGACGCGCGGGCGCCTCGGGGGCAACCTCGCGACCCGGCACGGCGTCGCCCTTGTAGATCCAGACCTTCACGCCGATGCGGCCGAAGGTCGTACGGGCCTCGAAGAAGCCGTACTCGATGTTCGCGCGCAGCGTGTGCAGCGGGACGCGACCCTCACGGTAGAACTCCGTGCGGCTCATCTCCGCGCCACCGAGGCGGCCGGAGACCTGCACCCGGATGCCCTTGCAGATCGGGTTCTTCATCGCCGACTGCATCGCCTTGCGCATGGCCCGGCGGAAGCTGACCCGGCTGGACAGCTGCTCGGCGACGCCCTGCGCCACGAGCTGCGCGTCCGACTCGGGGTTCTTCACCTCGAGGATGTTCAGCTGGACCTGCTTGCCGGTGAGCTTCTCGAGCTCGCCGCGGATCCGGTCGGCCTCCGCACCCTTACGGCCGATGACGATGCCCGGCCGGGCGGTGTGGATGTCCACGCGGACCCGGTCGCGGGTGCGCTCGATGTCCACCTTGGAAATGCCGGCGCGCTCCAGGCCCTTGGACATCATCCGGCGGATCTTGACATCCTCGCCGATGTAGTCCTTGTAGAGCTTGTCCGCGAACCAGCGGCTCTTCCAGTCGGTGGAGATGCCGAGACGGAACCCGGTGGGGTGAACTTTCTGACCCATTACTCGGCACCTTCCGTGCTGCTCTGCGGCTCGGCCGCCGGAGCAGCCTTCTTGGCCGGCGCGGCCTTCTTGGCCGTCGCCTTGCGAGCCGGCGTGGTCACCTGGACCGCTTCGACCGCCACGGTGATGTGGCAGGTGCGCTTACGGATCCGGTACGCCCGGCCCTGCGCCCGCGGCCGGAACCGCTTGAGCGTCGGACCCTCGTCCACGAAAGCCTCGCTGACCAGGAGCGCGTCCGGGTCGAGCCGCTCGTTGTTCTCGGCGTTCGCAATCGCGCTCGCGAGCACCTTGTAAACCTGCTCACTCGCGGCCTGCGGCGCGAACTGCAGGACCGTGAGAGCCTCCTTCGCGGGCAGACCGCGGACGAGGTTGATCACACGGCGCGCCTTGTTCGGCGAGATGCGCACGTGGCGCGCAACTGCCCGAGCGCCCGGAAGCGCCGGAGCATCGCTCTTGACTGGCATCGCTGTAACCCCTTTCTGATCCGTGGACTGGTTAGCGACGACGGCTCTTGCGGTCGTCCTTCTCGTGACCCTTGAACGTGCGGGTCAGAGCGAACTCGCCGAGCTTGTGACCGACCATGGCCTCGGTGATGAACACCGGGACGTGCTTGCGCCCGTCGTGCACCGCGATCGTGTGCCCGAGCATGTCGGGAATGATCGTCGAGCGCCGCGACCAGGTCTTGATGACGTTCTTCGAGTTCTTCTCGTTCTGGACTTCCACCTTCTTGAGCAGGTGGTCGTCGACGAACGGGCCCTTCTTCAGGCTGCGAGGCATCTCTTAACTCCCGTTATCCGCGCTTGCGGGTGGCGTAGCGGCGGCGAACGATCATGCGGTCGCTCTCCTGGCCCTTACGGCGGGTACGGCCTTCCGGCTTACCAGCCGGGTTGACCGGGTGGCGACCACCGGAGGTCTTACCCTCACCACCGCCGTGCGGGTGGTCGACCGGGTTCATGGCGACACCACGGACGGTCGGGCGCTTGCCCTTCCACCGCATGCGGCCGGCCTTGCCCCAGTTGATGTTCGACTGCTCAGCGTTGCCGATCTCGCCGACGGTCGCGCGGCAGCGGATGTCGACACGGCGGATCTCGCCGGAGGGCATACGCAGCGTGGCGTACACACCCTCACGGCCGAGCAGCTGGATGCCGACGCCGGCCGAACGGGCCAGCTTGGCGCCACCGCCGGGGCGGAGCTCCACGCCGTGCACCGTCGTACCGACCGGGATGTTGCGCAGCGGCAGGTTGTTACCCGGCTTGATGTCCGCGCCCACACCCGACTCGACCCGGTCGCCCTGCTTGAGGTCCTTCGGCGCGAGGATGTAGCGCTTCTCGCCGTCGGCGTAGTGCAGCAGTGCGATGCGGGACGTACGGTTCGGGTCGTACTCGATGTGCGCGACCTTGGCCGGCACACCGTCCTTGTCGTTGCGCCGGAAGTCGATCAGCCGGTACTGCCGCTTGTGGCCGCCGCCCTGGTGCCGCGTGGTGATGCGGCCGTGGACGTTGCGACCACCCTTGCGGGGCAGCGGGGCGAGCAGAGACTTCTCCGGCGTCGACCGGGTGATCTCAGCGAAGTCGGCGACGCTGGAGCCACGACGGCCCGGCGTGGTCGGCTTGTACTTACGGATAGCCATGATTTACAACCCCTTAGCTGACCGGGCCGCCGAAGGCCTCGATGCGGTCACCGTCAGCCAGCTTCACGAGGGCACGCTTGGTCGCCTTACGCTGACCGAAGCCCGTCCTGGTGCGCTTGCGCTTGCCCTGGCGATTGATGGTGTTCACCGTCAGCACCCGGACATCGAAGATCTGCTGGATCGCGATCTTGATCTCGGTCTTGTTCGCGTCCGGGTGGACCAGGAACGTGTACCAGTTCTGGTCGAGAACGCTGTAGCTCTTCTCGGAGACCACGGGCGCGAAGATGATGTCGCGCGGGTCGGCGATCGTGCTCACTTGTCCCCCTCCTCGGCAGCCTCGGCCGGCACGCCCAGGAACTCGTCGAGGGCTTCCTTGGTGAAAACGACCACGTCGGCGACCAGCACGTCGTACGTGTTGAGCTGGCCGGCCTCGATGAGGTGCACGGTCGGCTCGTTCCGCAGCGAGATCCAGTTCAGCTCGTCGTAGCTGCTCAGCACGACCAGGACCTTGGTGGAGTCGGTCACCTTGCGCAGCGCCGCGATGGCGGCCTTGGTCGACGGCGTCTCGCCGGCGATGAAGGCCTCGATCACGTGGACGTTGCCGTCGCGGGCCCGGTCCGAGAGGGCACCGCGCAGGGCGGCAGCCTTCATCTTCTTCGGGGTCCGCTGGCTGTAGTCGCGCGGCACGGGGCCGTGCACGACGCCACCACCGGTGAACTGCGGCGCGCGGATCGAGCCCTGACGGGCGCGACCGGTGCCCTTCTGCTTGTACGGCTTCTTGCCGCCGCCGGCGACCTCACCGCGCGTCTTGGCCTTGGCCGTGCCCTGACGGGCGGCGGCGAGCTGGGCCACGACGACCTGGTGCATCAGCGGGATGTTCGCCTGCACGTCGAAGATGTCGTCGGGCAGCTCGACCGAGCCGGCCTTCGTGCCCTCGGCGTTGATCACATCAACCGAGCTCACTTGGCACCACCCTTCTTCTTCGCCGCCGTGCGAACCAGGATCAGCGCGCCCTTGGGACCGGGCACCGCGCCCTTGACCAGCAGCAGGTTGTTCTCGAGGTCGACCGCCTGCACCGTCAGGTTCTGCACGGTGAAGCGCTTGTTGCCCATGCGACCCGCCATCCGGGTGCCCCGGAAGACCCGGCCGGGCGTCGCGCAGGCGCCGATCGAGCCGGGCGAGCGGTGCTTGCGCTCGACACCATGGCTCGCCTTCAGGCCGTGGAAGCCGTGCCGCTTCATGACACCGGCGTAGCCCTTGCCCTTGGTCTTACCGGTGACGTCGATCGGCGTGCCGACCGCGAACGCCTCGACGGTGACCTCCTGGCCGAGCTCGTACTCGGTGGCGTCGGTGGTGCGCAGCTCCACGAGGTGGCGCCGCGGCGACACACCCGCCTTCGCGTAGTGTCCGCCCTCCGGCTTGTTGACCTTGCGCGGGTCGATGGCGCCGTACGCCAGCTGAACCGCGGTATAGCCGTCAGTCTCGGTGGTGCGGACCTGGGTCACGACGCACGGGCCGGCCTGCACCACGGTTACCGGGACGACCTTGTTGTTGTCCCAGACCTGGGTCATGCCGAGCTTGGCGCCCAGGATGCCCTTCACTTGCCTGTCCATTGTCCGGATCCCTACAGCTTGATCTCGATGTCGACGCCAGCCGGAAGGTCGAGGCGCATCAGCGAGTCGACCGTCTTCGGAGTCGGGTCGATGATGTCGATCAGACGCTTGTGCGTGCGCATCTCGAAGTGCTCGCGCGAGTCCTTGTACTTGTGCGGCGAACGGATGACGCAGAAACGGTTGATCTCCGTGGGCAGCGGCACCGGGCCCGCGACCGAAGCTCCGGTACGCGTGACCGTCTCAACGATCTTGCGTGCCGACGAGTCAACGACCTCGTGGTCATAGGCCTTGAGCCGGATGCGGATCTTCTGTCCCGCCATGGTGGCTTCTGTTTCCTTCTCTCGATGCCGCTACGTGCGAAAGCTGTGGCCCTCGCATGCCCGCAGGACCGTTGGTCCTGCGATGTCCGACCCCCGCGGTCGGGCGTGTCGCGCCAGTCGGCAGAAAACTCTGCTGACCAGGCTCCGCCCCAAGGCTCCGGAGCGATCTTGCCCGCAAGGGACCCTCGGGAGAGGAACCCTTGATCCGTCGGGATCGGGGATGCCGGCGGCTGTTGGAACCACGCCGGACACCCGGCGAGGGTGGCCGGCCGCCCTCTCTCGAAAGCGAGAGCAGCCAACCACCCTGCGCGGACGCAACCTGACTAGTATGCCGTATCGATCCCGGCAATGCTAATCGGGGTTACCTACCTCAGACGTTGATCTTCGTGACCGTGCCGGCGCCGACGGTGCGGCCACCCTCACGGATCGCGAACTTCAGGCCCTGCTCCATGGCGATCGGCTGGATCAGCTTGACCGACATCGAGGTGGAGTCGCCCGGCATGACCATCTCGGTGCCCTCGGGCAGCGTGACGACGCCGGTGACGTCCGTGGTGCGGAAGTAGAACTGCGGGCGGTAGTTCTGGAAGAACGGCGTGTGCCGGCCGCCCTCTTCCTTCGAGAGGATGTAGACCTGGCCCTCGAACTCCGTGTGCGGAGTGCTCGAGCCCGGCTTCACGACGACCATGCCGCGCTCGACGTCCTCGCGCTTGATGCCGCGCAGCAGGAGGCCGACGTTCTCGCCCGCGCGGGCCTCGTCGAGCAGCTTGCGGAACATCTCGATGCCGGTGCAAACGGTCTTGGTCGACTTCTCGCGGATACCCACGATCTCGACCTCCTCGTTCGGCTTGAGGATGCCGCGCTCGGCCCGGCCGGTGACGACCGTGCCGCGACCGGTGATCGTGAAGACGTCCTCGATCGGCATGAGGAACGGCTTGTCGGTGTCACGCTCAGGCTGCGGGATCGCGGTGTCGACCGCGTTCATCAGCTCCATGAGCTTGCCGGTCCACGCCTCGTCGCCCTCGAGCGCCTTGAGCGCCGAGACACGCACGACCGGAAGGTCGTCGCCCGGGAACTCGTAGGTGCTGAGCAGCTCGCGAACCTCGAGCTCGACGAGCTCCAGGAGCTCCTCGTCCTCGACCATGTCGCTCTTGTTCAGGGCGACAACGATGTACGGAACGCCGACCTGGCGGGCCAGGAGCACGTGCTCCTTGGTCTGCGGCATCGGGCCGTCGGTCGCGGCAACCACCAGGATCGCGCCGTCCATCTGCGCGGCACCGGTGATCATGTTCTTGATGTAGTCCGCGTGGCCGGGGCAGTCCACGTGCGCGTAGTGCCGCGTCGCGGTCTGGTACTCGACGTGCGCGATCGAGATCGTGATGCCGCGGGCCTTCTCCTCCGGCGCCTTGTCGATCTCGTCGAACGGCGTGTAGGGGTTGAGGTCCGGGTACTCGTCGTGCAGGACCTTCGTGATGGCCGCAGTCAGCGTCGTCTTACCGTGGTCGATGTGACCAATGGTGCCGATGTTGACGTGCGGCTTAGTCCGCTCGAACTTCGCCTTCGCCACTGGTGTCCTCCTGTGGACTGGATCTTTGCTTATCGCCCGGCACGCCGGTGACGGCGTTCAGGGACTCTGTCGACTGCTCGTGCACGTGCGGTCCTCGACGGACCGCACGTGCCTCATCAAGCCTGGGTGCTTACGCGCCCGTGGCCTTCGCGATGATCTCCTTCGCCACGCTCTGAGGAACCTCGGCGTAGGAGTCGAACTGCATGCTGTAGCTGGCCCGGCCCTGAGTCTTCGACCGCAGGTCGCCGACGTAGCCGAACATCTCCGAGAGCGGCACCAGCGCCTTGATGACCCGAGCGCCGGAGCGCTCCTCCATCGACTGGATGATGCCACGGCGGGAGTTGAGGTCACCGATGACGTCACCCATGTTGTCCTCAGGGGTGGTGACCTCAACGGCCATCATCGGCTCGAGCAGCGCGGGGTCGGCCTTGCGGGCCGCCTCCTTCATCACGATCGAGCCGGCGATCTTGAATGCCATCTCCGACGAGTCGACCTCGTGGAACTGACCGTCCACCAGGGTCAGCTTGACGCCGACCATCGGGTAGCCGGCGAGGACGCCGTACTGCAGGGAGTCCTGCGCGCCCGCGTCGACCGAAGGGATGTACTCCTTCGGGATGCGACCGCCGGACACCGCGTTGACGAACTCGTAGGTCGGGCCGTCGGTGGCGAGCTCAAGCGGCTCCACGGTGACGACGACCTTCGCGTACTGGCCCGAGCCACCGGTCTGCTTCTTGTGCACGTAGGTGAGCTTCTCCACCTTGCCGCGGATCGTCTCACGGTATGCCACCTGCGGCTTACCGATGTTCGCCTCGACGTTGAACTCACGGCGCATGCGGTCCACCAGGATGTCCAGGTGGAGCTCGCCCATGCCGGCGATGACCGTCTGACCGGTCTCCTCGTCGTTGAAGACCCGGAAGGTCGGGTCCTCCTCGGCCAGGCGCTGGATCGCCACGCCCAGCTTCTCCTGGTCCGACTTGGTCTTCGGCTCGATGGCGACCTGGATGACCGGCTCCGGGAAGGTCATCGACTCGAGGATGACCGGGTTTGCCGGGTCGCTGAGCGTGTCGCCGGTGGTGGTCTGCTTGAGACCCTGGACGGCGATGATGTCGCCGGCCCACGCCGTCGGACGCTCTTCACGCTTGTTGGCGTGCATCTGGTAGATCTTGCCGATCCGCTCCTTGCGGTCCTTGGTGGAGTTGACCACCTGAGAACCGGACTCGAGCGTGCCGGAGTAGACCCGGACGTAGGTCAGCTTGCCGAGGTGCTTGTCCGTCTGGATCTTGAACGCCAGGCCGGAGAAGGGCTCGTCGTTCGACGGCTTGCGGATGATCGGCGTCTCGCCGTCGGTCGCGGTGCCGTCGATGGCCGGGACGTCCAGCGGCGAGGGCAGGTAGTCGACCACGGCGTCGAGCATGGGCTGTACGCCCTTGTTCTTGAACGCCGAACCACACAGCACCGGGTTCGCCTTGCTGGCGATCGTGGCACGCCGGATGGCGGCCTTGATCTCGTCCTGGGGCACCTCGACGCCGTCGAGGTACTTGACCATGACGTCGTCGTCCACGTCGGCCAGCGTCTCGATGAGCTTCTCGCGCCACTCGGTCGCGGAGTCCAGCAGAGCTGCCGGGATCTCCTCGATCTGGTAGTCGTCACCCTTCTGGGTCTCCCCACGCCAGGTGAGCGCCTTCATGGTGATCAGGTCGACGACGCCGATGTGGTCGCCCTCGAGCCCGATCGGGATCTGCAGCACGAGCGGGGTGGCGTTGAGCCGGTCGATCATCATCTGCACGCAGCGGAAGAAGTCGGCACCGGTCCGGTCGAGCTTGTTGACGAAGCACATGCGCGGGACGTGGTACTTGTCCGCCTGCCGCCACACGTTCTCGGTCTGCGGCTCCACGCCGGCGACACCGTCGTAGACCGCGACGGCACCGTCGAGCACCCGCAGCGACCGCTCGACCTCGACCGTGAAGTCGACGTGGCCGGGCGTGTCGATGATCTGAATCGTGTAGCCCTTCCACTCGCACTTCGTGGCGGCGGAGGTGATCGTGATGCCGCGTTCTTGTTCCTGTTCCATCCAGTCCATGACGGCCGCGCCCTCGTGGACTTCACCGATCTTGTACGTGATACCGGTGTAGAACAGGATCCGCTCGGTCGTCGTGGTCTTACCAGCGTCGATGTGCGCCATGATGCCGATGTTGCGTACCTTGGCGAGCGCGTCTGCGGCAGCCACTTCAATCCCTACTCTTCTTCGTCGTCGTCTCTGCAGGACCGGTACGACTGAACTGCGACGGCCCGGCGGGAACCGGGCCGGCAGCGGGTCTTACCAGCGGTAGTGCGCGAAGGCCTTGTTGGACTCCGCCATCTTGTGGGTGTCCTCGCGCCGCTTCACCGCTGCGCCGAGGCCGTTGCTGGCGTCGAGCAGCTCGTTCTGCAGCCGCTCGATCATGGTCTTCTCGCGGCGGGCCTTGGAGTACTGGACCAGCCAGCGCAGACCGAGGGTGGTCTGCCGCGGCGTACGCACCTCGACCGGCACCTGGTAGGTCGCGCCACCCACACGGCGGCTGCGGACCTCGAGGGTCGGCTTGACGTTGTCCATGGCGCGCTTGAGCGTCACCACGGGGTCGGTGCCGCTCTTCTCGCGGGCACCCTCGAGCGCGCCGTAGACGATGCGCTCGGCGAGCTGACGCTTGCCGCCGACCAGGATCTTGTTCACCAGCTGGGTGACCAGCGGTGAGTTGTAAACCGGGTCCGGGACCACGGGGTGGCGCGGAGCGGGGCCTTTACGCGGCATGTCAGCTCTTCTCCTTCTTCGCGCCGTAACGGCTGCGGGCCTGCTTGCGGTTACGGACACCCTGGGTGTCCAGCGAACCGCGGACGATCTTGTAGCGGACGCCCGGAAGGTCCTTCACCCGACCGCCACGCACGAGCACGATCGAGTGCTCCTGCAGGTTGTGGCCGACGCCCGGGATGTACGCCGTCACCTCGATCTGGCTGCTGAGCTTCACACGAGCGACCTTGCGCAGCGCAGAGTTCGGCTTCTTGGGGGTAGTGGTGTACACGCGCGTGCACACGCCGCGCCGCTGAGGGCTTCCCTTCAGCGCCGGCGTCTTGGTCTTGCTCGTCTTCGCCTGTCGGCCCTTTCGGACCAGCTGCTGGATCGTGGGCACCGGGTTTCTCCGCTCCCTTCGGCCGCCCTTCAGCGGCCGCACCGTCTTCGTTCTGCCTTATGGCACCGAAGAACCCCGTTTGGATCCTCCGGCACCCGCGGTCGGGCGTGTCGCCCGCTCACGGTCCCGCCGCGCGCTTGACACACGCCGCGAGTGTTGTCTTTGTCAGGGCTGTAACCCTGTCGTGCCACTGCCCCGTCGGTTACTACAGACTCGGGCGCACGCACGAGTTGCCCGGGCGAGCCCGGGCACGAGGGGAAAGAGTACCCACCACGGGGACACAGGTCAAAACGAGGAACTCATCTGACTGCTTCCCATGATGGACATCTCCAGCTAACAAGTGTACCGGGTGCCTCGGGGTGACGATGCCTCGGTGTCGGATCCCGCGTCTCCGGGCTTCACGAGACCTGCAGCACGACTACCAACAACAGGGTCAGCGCCGCGATTCCCAGCCCTGCCGCGCCGCAGGAGATGCCCGCGGTGGCCAGTCCCCGTCCGACAAAACGGACCCGGCCGTCCTTGCCGGAGCGCCGGATCTGCCGCCGGGCGGCCAGCCCCAGCCCGGCCGAGCCGCCGCCGAGCAGCACCCCGAGCAGCGCGAACGCGCCGGCGACCACGGCACCCCAGCCGTCCGACAGCCCGGAGATGCCGAAGCAGAGCACCAGGGTGGAGACCAGGATCGCGGCGATGCCCCCGATCAGCGAACCGGTGGCCAGGCCCGAGGTGATCGGCGCCACCTTGAGCTGGACCAGGCCGAACTCCGTGCCCGGCACCGGCTCGACCCGTTCCGGGGTCCACGCCTCGCTCGGCTTGGGCGGCAGCACCGGCGGTGGGCCGGGCATCGGCGCCGGCGGTCCGGCCGGCTGCCACGAACCTGGTAACTGCGTCACCGAACCGTTCCTCCCGCCACGTACCCCTTGATCGTCGAGCATGTCACCCGTACGTGGTCCGGCGCAGCCCTGGGGCCGCTGACGGGCGTTCAGTCGGTGTTCGAGTCGAAGTCCTGGCCGCCCGGCGCGGCCGCCAGGTGGAGCAGCCCGGCGATCGACGCGACCACCAGCGCGGTCAGCGCCAGCACGATCCCGGCCCAGGCCAGCCGCTCGCCGCGGCGCACCCAGGAGGCGCCGATCAGGTAGCCGCCGGCGGCGTAGGCCTGCCGCCGTACCTGGCGGGCCAGCAGCAGCGCGACGGTGGCGGGAATCACCCCGCCGACCAGCGCCCCGGTCAGCAGCGCCACCAGCCCGAGCGCGAAGACGGCCCGGGCCTTGGTCGACGGCGCCGGGTCCGGATCCCTCGGGTGGCGGGTGGGTGCGGTCATCGCGGGGAACGTCACCCATCCATCTTAGGAACACCGCAGGGCGGCCGCGCATGGTCAGCGCGGCCGCCCTGCGGCGATGATCAGAAACCCTTAGCGGTACGACCCGAAGTCGAAGTCGTCCAGCGGCACGGCCTGCCCGCTGGCCGGCCCGAAGCCGTAGTCGGTCTCGGGGTACCCGGTCATCGAGTACACCTTCGCCTTGGCCTCCTCGGTCGGCTCCACCCGGATGTTGCGGTACTTGCTGATGCCCGTACCGGCCGGGATGAGCTTGCCGATGATGACGTTCTCCTTGAGGCCCACCAGCGAGTCGCTGCGCGAGTTGATCGCAGCGTCGGTGAGCACCCGGGTGGTCTCCTGGAAGGAGGCCGCCGAGAGCCAGGAGTCGGTCGCCAGCGAGGCCTTGGTGATACCCATCAGCACCGGACGACCGGCGGCGGGCTCGCCACCCTCGCCCACGAGCCGGCGGTTCTCCGACTCGAAGAGCGCCCGGTCGACCAGCACGCCCGGCAGGAACTCGGTCGCGCCGGAATCGATGACCGTGACCCGCTTGAGCATCTGGCGGATGATGATCTCGATGTGCTTGTCGTGGATGAGCACACCCTGCGAGCGGTAGACCTCCTGGACCTCACTGGTCAGGTGGACCTGGACCGCGCGCGGGCCCATGATGCGCAGCAGCTCGTGCGGGTCGATGGTGCCCTCGGTGAGCTTCTCGCCGACACCGACGTGGGCGCCGTCGTGGACCCGCAGCTTGACCCGCTTGGAGATCTTGTCGTACACGATCTCCTCGCTGCCGTCGTCCGGGATCACGATGATCTTCCGCGAGCGCTCGCCGTCCTCGATGCGGATGCGTCCCGGGGTGTCGGCGATGGGCGCCTTGCCCTTGGGCACGCGGGCCTCGAAGATCTCCTGCACACGCGGCAGACCCTGGGTGATGTCCTCACCCGCGACACCACCGGTGTGGAAGGTACGCATGGTCAGCTGCGTACCGGGCTCACCGATGGACTGGGCCGCGATGATGCCGACGGCCTCGCCGATGTCGACCGCCTTGCCGGTCGGCAGCGAGCGGCCGTAGCACGCGGCGCAGACGCCCAGCTTCGACTCACAGGTCAGGACGCTGCGCACCCGGACCGTCTCCACGCCGGCCGCGACCAGCTTGTCGACCATGATCGAGTTGAGGTCGTCGCCACGCGACACCACCCGGTTGCCCTGGGCGTCGTCGATGTCGTCGGCCAGCGTCCGGGCGTGCACCCCGGTCTCGGCGTGCGTGTGCACAGCCAGGGTGCCGTCCGGCTCGCGGTCCGCCACCTGCATCGGGATCGCGCGGTCGGTGCCGCAGTCCTCCTCGCGGATGATGACGTCCTGCGAGACGTCCACCAGACGCCGGGTCAGGTAACCCGAGTCGGCGGTACGCAGCGCGGTGTCGGCCAGACCCTTACGGGCACCGTGCGTGGAGATGAAGTACTCCAGCACGGTCAGACCCTCGCGGTACGACGAGGTGATCGGGCGCGGGATGATCTCGCCCTTGGGGTTGGCCACCAGACCACGGATCGCGGCGATCTGCCGGAGCTGGAGCAGGTTACCGCGGGCGCCGGAGTTGATCATGACCCAGAGCGGGTTCTCCTGCGGCAGCGCCGTCTCCATCTCCTTCGAGATGTCCTTGGTCGCGTTGGTCCAGATGTCGATGAGCTCGCCGCGACGTTCCTCGGCGGTCATCAGGCCCCGCTGGTACTGCTTGTCGATGCGGTCGGCCTCACCCTGGTAGCGGGCGATGATCTCCGGCTTGCGCGGAGGGCCGATCACGTCGCCCATGCCGATCGTCACACCGGACCAGGTGGCCCAGTGGAAGCCGGCCTCCTTGAGCGCGTCCAGGGTCGCCGCCAGGGCGACCTTGGGGAAACGCTCGGCGAGGTCGTTGACGATCGCGGAGAGCTGACCCTTGCGGATCTCGTAGTTGACGTAGCGGTAGCCCGGCGGCAGCGTCTCGTTGAAGAGCACCCGTCCCAGGGTGGTCTCGACGAGCAGCTTGTCGCCCGTCTCCCAGCCCTCCGGCCGGGACCAGGCGGGCTGGCCCGCGCCGTTGTCGACCTCGAGCACCTCGGGCAGGCGGATCTTCACCAGCGACTGCAGGTGCAGCTCGCCGTTGTCGAACGCCATCCGTGCCTCGGCGTCCGAGCTGAAGACCCGGCCCTCACCCTTGCCACCCTTGGTGAGGTGGGTCAGGTAGTAGAGGCCGATGACCATGTCCTGGGTGGGCATGGTGACCGGCTTGCCGTCGGCCGGCTTGAGGATGTTGTTCGACGACAGCATCAGGATCCGGGCCTCGGCCTGCGCCTCGGCCGACAGCGGCACGTGCACCGCCATCTGGTCACCGTCGAAGTCGGCGTTGAACGCCGTACAGACGAGCGGGTGGATCTGGATCGCCTTGCCCTCGACCAGCTGCGGCTCGAAGGCCTGGATGCCCAGGCGGTGCAGCGTCGGTGCGCGGTTCAGCAGCACCGGGTGCTCGCTGATGACCTCTTCCAGGACGTCCCACACGACCGCGCGCTGCCGCTCGACCATGCGCTTGGCCGACTTGATGTTCTGCGCGTGGTTCAGGTCCACCAGGCGCTTCATCACGAACGGCTTGAACAGCTCCAGCGCCATCTGCTTCGGCAGGCCGCACTGGTGCAGCTTGAGCCGGGGGCCGACGACGATGACGGAACGGCCGGAGTAGTCGACGCGCTTGCCGAGCAGGTTCTGCCGGAACCGGCCCTGCTTGCCCTTGAGCATGTCGGACAGCGACTTCAGCGGACGGTTACCCGGGCCGGTGACCGGCCGGCCGCGGCGGCCGTTGTCGAACAGCGCGTCGACGGCCTCCTGCAGCATCCGCTTCTCGTTGTTGACGATGATCTCGGGGGCGCCGAGGTCGATCAGCCGCTTGAGCCGGTTGTTCCGGTTGATCACACGGCGGTAGAGGTCGTTCAGGTCGGACGTGGCGAAGCGGCCACCGTCGAGCTGCACCATCGGGCGCAGGTCCGGCGGGATTACCGGGACGCAGTCCAGGACCATGCCGAGCGGCGAGTTGCGGGTGTTCAGGAACGCGGCGACGACCTTGAGCCGCTTGAGCGCCCGGATCTTGCGCTGGCCCTTGCCGCTGCGGATGGTCTCGCGCAGCGACTCGGCCTCGGCGTCGAGGTCCATGTTCTCCAGCAGGGCCTTGATGGCCTCGGCACCCATGCCGCCGGTGAAGTACTCACCGAAGCGGTCGCGCAGCTCGCGGTAGAGCAGCTCGTCGGTGACCAGCTGCTTGCTGTCGAGCTTGCGGAAGGTGTCGAGCACCTCGTCGAGGCGGTCGATCTCGCGCTGCGCCTTGTCACGGATCTGGCGCATCTCGCGTTCGCCGGCCTCCTTGACCTTGCGGCGCACGTCCGCCTTGGCGCCCTCGGCCTCCAGCTCGGCAAGGTCCTGCTCGAGCTTGGCGGCGCGCTTCTCGATCTCGGAGTCGCGGCTGTTCTCGGACTGCCGCTTCTCGGCGAAGATCTCGTTCTCGATCGTGGACATGTCGCGGTGACGCGCTTCGGCGTCCACGCTCGTGATCACGTACGAGGCGAAGTAGATGATCTTCTCGAGGTCCTTGGGGGCCAGGTCGAGCAGGTAGCCCAGCCGGCTCGGCACACCCTTGAAGTACCAGATGTGCGTGACCGACGCGGCCAGCTCGATGTGGCCCATGCGCTCACGACGGACCTTGGACCGGGTCACCTCGACGCCGCAGCGCTCACAGATGATGCCCTTGAACCGGACCCGCTTGTACTTGCCGCAGTAGCACTCCCAGTCCCGCTGAGGACCGAAGATCTTCTCGCAGAAGAGTCCGTCCTTCTCGGGCTTGAGCGTGCGGTAGTTGATCGTCTCGGGCTTCTTGACCTCACCGTGCGACCACTGCCGGATGTCGTCAGCGGTAGCAAGGCCGATGCGCAACTCGTCGAAGAAGTTGACGTCGAGCACTTGGACTATCCCTCGTGTTTCGTTGCTCGGATAAATTCCAGGCCGGCGGGGCGGCCCCCGGCAGCGTCACGCGCTGCCGGGGGCCGCACTCCGTCAGATCTCTTCGACGCTGCTGACGCCCTCGTTCGGGCGACGTGACAGGTCGATGCCGAGTTCTTCCGCGGCCCGGAAGACCTCGTCGTCCGTCTCGCGCATCTCCAGGGCAACACCGTCGCTGGAGAGCACCTCGACGTTCAGGCACAGCGACTGGAGCTCCTTGAGAAGCACCTTGAAGGACTCGGGGATTCCCGGCTCCGGGATGTTCTCGCCCTTGACGATGGCCTCGTAGACCTTCACGCGGCCCAGGACGTCGTCGGACTTGATGGTGAGCAGCTCCTGCAGTGCGTAGGCCGCACCGTAGGCCTGCATCGCCCAACACTCCATCTCGCCGAACCGCTGGCCACCGAACTGCGCCTTACCACCCAGCGGCTGCTGCGTGATCATCGAGTACGGGCCGGTCGAGCGAGCGTGGATCTTGTCGTCGACCAGGTGGTTCAGCTTCAGGATGTAGACGTAGCCGACCGAGACCGGATCCGGCAGCGGTTCACCGGAACGGCCGTCGAACAGCTGCGCCTTGCCGTCGTTGTTGACCAGCCGCTTACCGTCGCGGTTGACCAGCGTCGAACCCAGGAGACCCTTGATCTCGTCTTCCTGGGCGCCGTCGAAGACCGGGGTCGCGACGTTGCTGTCCTTGGGCGACTCGTGGGCCTCGATGGCCCGCAGCTGCCGCTTCCAGTCGGCGTCGTCGCCCTCGACCTCCCAGCCCGTCTTGGCGATCCACCCGAGGTGGGTCTCCAGGACCTGGCCGATGTTCATGCGCGAGGGCACACCCAGCGGGTTCAGCACGATGTCGACCGGGGTGCCGTCCTCCAGGAACGGCATGTCCTCGATCGGCAGGATCTTGGAGATGACGCCCTTGTTGCCGTGCCGGCCCGCGAGCTTGTCACCGTCCTGGATCTTGCGCTTCTGCGCCACGTACACCCGGACCAGCTCGTTCACGCCGGGGGGCAGCTCGTCGCCGTCCTCCCGCGAGAACGTGCGGACGCCGATGACCGTGCCGGTCTCGCCGTGCGGCACCTTCAGCGAGGTGTCCCGGACCTCCCGGGCCTTCTCACCGAAGATCGCGCGCAGCAGCCGCTCCTCCGGGGTCAGCTCGGTCTCGCCCTTGGGCGTGACCTTGCCGACCAGGATGTCACCGGGCACGACCTCGGCACCGATCCGGATGATGCCGCGCTCGTCCAGGTCGGCGAGCATTTCCTCGCTGACGTTGGGGATGTCGCGGGTGATCTCTTCCGGGCCGAGCTTGGTGTCGCGGGCGTCGACCTCGTGCTCCTCGATGTGGATCGAGGTGAGGACGTCCTGCTGCACGAGGCGCTGCGACAGGATGATCGCGTCCTCGTAGTTGTGGCCTTCCCAGCACATGAACGCGACGAGCAGGTTCCGGCCGAGGGCCATCTCCCCCTCGTCGGTGCACGGACCGTCGGCGATGACCTGGCCGGCCTCGACCCGGTCACCCTCGAAGACGACCGGCTTCTGGTTGACGCAGGAGCCGGCGTTCGAGCGGCGGAACTTGTGCAGCAGGTAGGTGCGGCGGTGACCGTCGTCCTGGTGCACCGTGACGTAGTCGGCGCACAGGTCCTCGACCAGACCGCCGACCTCGGCCACGACCACGTCGCCGGCGTCGACCGCGGCACGGTATTCCATACCCGTGCCGACCAGCGGCGCCTCCGCCTTGACCAGCGGAACAGCCTGACGCTGCATGTTCGCACCCATGAGGGCGCGGTTGGCGTCGTCGTGCTCGAGGAACGGGATCATCGCCGTCGCGACCGAGGTCATCTGCCGCGGCGAGACGTCCATGTAGTCGACCTCGGTGCCGGGCACGTAGTCGACCTCACCGCCCTTACGGCGGACCAGGACACGATCCTGCGCGAAGGTGCCGTCGGCCGCCAGCGTGGCGTTCGCCTGCGCCTTGACGAACCGGTCCTCCTCGTCCGCGGTGAGGTAGTCGACCTGGTCACTGACCCGGCCGTCGTAAACCTTGCGGTACGGGGTCTCGATGAACCCGAACGGGTTGACCCGTGCGAACGTCGAGAGGGCACCGATCAGGCCGATGTTCGGGCCTTCCGGCGTCTCGATGGGGCACATCCGGCCATAGTGGGACGGGTGTACGTCACGGACCTCGAAGCCCGCCCGCTCACGGGACAGGCCACCCGGACCGAGCGCGCTCAGCCGGCGCCGGTGGGTCAGGCCCGCCAGCGGGTTGGTCTGGTCCATGAACTGCGAGAGCTGCGACGTGCCGAAGAACTCCTTGATCGCCGCCACCACGGGGCGGATGTTGATCAGGGTCTGCGGCGTGATCGCCTCGACGTCCTGGGTCGTCATCCGCTCGCGGACGACGCGCTCCATCCGGGACAGGCCCACGCGGACCTGGTTCTGGATGAGCTCGCCCACGGTGCGCAGGCGCCGGTTGCCGAAGTGGTCGATGTCGTCGGCCTCGTAGCCCTCCTCACCGGCGTGCAGCCGGCAGAGGTAGTCCACGGTCTTGACGATGTCTTCCTCGGTCAGCGTGCCCCGGACGATCGGGACGTCGATCTCGAGCTTCTTGTTGAACTTGTAGCGGCCGACCTTGGCGACGTCGTACCTCTTCGGGTTGAAGAAGAGGTTGTCGAGCAGGGTCTGCGCGTTCTCCCGCGTCGGCGGCTCGCCAGGGCGGAGCTTGCGGTAGATGTCGAGCAGGGCCTCGTCCTGCCCACCGATGTGGTCCTTCTCGAGCGTCGTCATGAGCAGCTCGGACCAGCCGAACCGCTCCCGGATCTGGTCCGCCGACCAACCGATCGCCTTCAGCAGGACGGTGACGGCCTGCCGGCGCTTGCGGTCGATGCGGACACCGACGGTGTCGCGCTTGTCGATGTCGAACTCGAGCCAGGCGCCCCGGCTCGGAATGACCTTGACACTGGAGAGGTCACGGTCGGAGGTCTTGTCCGGCTCCTTGGTGAAGTACACGCCCGGCGAGCGGACGAGCTGACTCACCACGACGCGCTCGGTGCCGTTGATGACGAACGTCCCCTTGGGGGTCATCATCGGGAAGTCACCCATGAACACCGTCTGGCTCTTGATCTCGCCAGTGGTGTTGTTGGTGAACTCCGCGGTCACGAACAGCGGTGCGCAGTAGGTCAGGTCCTTCTCCTTGCACTCCTCGATCGAGGCCTTGACCTCGTCGAAGCGCGGCGCTGAGAAGGACAGCGACATGGTGCCGGAGAAGTCCTCAATGGGACTGATCTCTTCGAGGATCTCTGCGAGGCCCGAGTGGGCATGTGGATCGTCCGTAGAGCGCGTCTGCCAAGCCTCGTTCCCGACCAACCAGTCGAAGGACTCCGTCTGGAGGGCGAGGAGGTTGGGGACTTCGAGTTGCTCGGTGATCCTGCCGAACGAGATACGGCGGGGAGCGTAAGCGCTCGACGTACGACTGGTCTTCGCAGGGCGGGAAGCTGCCAAGATGCGTCCTTCCGAGGACCGGTGCTGCTGATGCGGCTGAGCTGCTGATGCAACTGTCTGCGTCACTTGTCTGCGTGCACTCCAATGGACCCCCAGGAAATTATCCGGCTGGATATTCCTGCAGGGCTCAAGACAGAAGGCAGCGCAAACTAGCAGTGTAGCCGCTCGGCTAACCGCTGTCCAGCCCACACCGGAGGGGGCCTGCGGAACGCATCCCCGCGGCCGCTGACCTGCGCTTTCTGGTCAGTGCCTCGTGCGGGGCCGCTCGGAACGCGGCGTCTCTCCCTCGGGTGCCGACTGCGGATCCCGGTCGAAACCGGTTTACCCGCAGGACGGCTGTCGCAAGCGCGGAAACTTGCTGATGTCAGCGTGCCTGTCAGGGGACACACAGTCAAGGGCTGCGACGTGGGTCGGTCGTACGCCGTCGCCCACCGGACGCGGCACAGCGACTTTAGCGTACGAAAAGCGGGCCATGGCGGCATTTGTCCGTCGGCCTTCCGACGGCCGGCCAAACCGCCTCTGACCTGGGCGTTCATGCCCCGGAAACAGCGCGGGCGAGGACCCTTGCGGGTCCTCGCCGGCACAGCGGTGAAACGGTGGAGCTCAGGTCACTTGAGGGTGACCTTGGCGCCCTCGCCCTCGAGCTTGGCCTTGGCGGCCTCGGCCTTCTCCTTGTTGACACCCTCGAGGATCGCCTTGGGGGCGGCCTCAACGGCGTCCTTGGCCTCCTTGAGGCCCAGGCCGGTCAGCTCGCGCACGACCTTGATGACCTGGATCTTCTTGCCACCGTCGCCCTCGAGGACAACGTCGAACGAGTCCTTCTCCGGCTCGGGCTCGGCAGCGGCGGCGCCGCCGCCACCCTGCGCGATCGCGACCGGCGCGGCGGCGGTGACCTCGAAGACCTCTTCGAACTGCTTCACGAACTCGGAGAGCTCGATCAGGGTCATTTCCTTGAACGCGTCGAGCAGCTCGTCGGTGCTGAGCTTCGCCATGTCTGGCAACCTTTCGTTGTTTCTGTTGATGGAAAGTCAAACTCCGCGCGGGCCTGCTCAGGCCTCGGCGGAACCGTCCTGTGCGCGCTTGTCCTGCAGAGCCGCAGCCAGGCGAGCGACCTGAGCGAGCGGGGCCTGGAACGTGGCCGCCGCCTTGGTCAGGTTGCCCTTCATGGCGCCGGCGAGCTTGGCCAGCAGCACCTCGCGGGACTCGAGGTCCGCGATCTTGCTGACCTCAGCGGCCGAGATGGCCTTGCCCTCGAAGACGCCGCCCTTGATGACCAGGACCGGGTGGGCCTTGGCGAAGGCACGAAGCCCCTTGGCCGCCTCGACCGGGTCACCGCTCACGAAGGCGAGCGCGGTAGGACCGGTGAACAGAGCGTCCAGACCCTCGATACCCGCGTCGTTCGCCGCCCGCTTGGCGAGCGTGTTCTTCGACACGGAGTACTTGGTGTCGTTGCCCAGCGAGCGCCGCAGCTCGGTGATCTCCGAGACCGTGAGGCCGCGGTACTCCGTCAGCAGGGTCGCCGCGGAGCTACGGAAGTGGTCCGTGAGCTCGGCAACGGCAGAGGCCTTATCGGCCCGGACCGGCTTGTCCGCCATGTCCCTCCTCTCTCAGTGCTCAGCCGCTGATCGGTGCAGAGGCCGCACATGAGAAACGCCCCGGCGCAGGGCGCACGGGGCGGGACATGGACGCGTTGCCGCGTCGACATGATCACGAACCGTTCTCCCCTGCGCGGGCCGCCCGCATGCTGCGGGACCTTCGACCGGGACCTCCGTCTGACGACGGCGATCGCGACGACCAGCGGTCTATGGGTGGAACTTGTAGTCAGACTGTACGCGAGCGCGCCAGCCGTCGCCAAATCGCCGTCATGACCGGCTCCGGCGCATCCACCCGTAGCCGCCGAGCACGGCCGCGCACCAGAGCACCGCCCAGCCGGCCAGCAGCCAGAACCGGCCGGCGCCGGGCAGCTCGGCGGCGGTCAGCGCCCGCGCGGTGGCCATCACCGGGGGCGCCAGCCACGGTGCCACCGACCCGCCGAGCCCGAGCACGATCGCGAGGACGGAACCGGTCACCAGCACGGTGACGCCGTTGCGGACGGTGCGGGTGACAGCCCGGCTGGCCAGGGCGCCCAGGGCCACAGCGGCCGGCACAGCGAGCAGATGGGCCAGGGCGCCGAGCGCTACACCCACGGCCAGGGACGGCTCGGCGGAGCCCGGCTGCGGGCCGCGGATGGCGTGGAAGGGCCACCACGGCGCCAGCATGGCTACCGCGCAGAAGGCCAGGGCCGGCACGGTGGCGGCCAGCAGCCCGGCAGCGGCTTCCCGGCGGCTGCCGACGGTGAGGCGGGCCAGCTGCCGCTGCACGTCCGGCTCCGCGTCGAGCAGCAGCTTGGCCTGCCAGGCCAGCACCGGGAAGAGCATCACGGCGGAGTAGCCATAGGCGGGGGCGGCCGCCGACTGGCCGCCGCCGTGGATCACGCCGAGCAGGGCCAGGGCGGTGATCATGGGCGCCAGCGCGCGACCGCCACGGACGAAGGCAGCCAGCCGCATCCGGACCAGGGCAATCACCCGATCACCGCCCCGTCGGCTTCGGCACGCCCGCCGCGTCCGGCGTTCCTGCCACGTTCGGCGCTCCTGCCGGGTTCGGCGTGCGGTTCGGGGCGGTGGCGGGAGGTCGGTCGGTGCTGTCGGCTTGTGGGCGTTCCGGGTCGCGTACCCCCAGGACCTGGTGGCCTTCGGCACGGAGCCGGGCCACCGTGTCGTCGGCGTCCGCGCGGCGGACGGCGACCTCGACCACGACCTCGTCCGCGTCGCTCTCCGCCGGCCCGCCGGTGTGCACCGCGCCGGCGGCGACCGTCCAGCGGATCGCCTCCGGCAGGCCGGTGATCTCGCCGCGGTGGTCACTGACCAGCACCGCTCCCCCGGCGGCCGTGACCTCGGCGACGATCTGCGGGATCAGCGTCCGGGCCACGGAGTCGAGGCCCTCCCACGGCTCGTCGAGCACGAGCAGGCCGGGCGGGACCAGCAGCGCCTGGGCCAGGCCGACCTTCTGTGCGGTGCCCTTGGAGAGGCCGGCCAGCCGGGTATGACGGTGCTCACCCAGGCCGAGCCGCTCGACCCAGTGCTCGATCTCGGCGGTGCCGCGCAGGCCGCGCAGGGCTGCCATCCGGCGCAGGTACTGCCCGGCGGTGAAGGGCTGGTCAGCCGGGAAGCGTTCGGGGACCCAGCCCACGGTGCGCGGCCGGTCGCGGACCGCTCCCCGGTGCGGGCGCAACACCCCGGCGGCGAGTTGGAGGAGCGTCGACTTGCCGGCGCCGTTGCGGCCGAGCACGACCACAGTGGCGCCTGGCTCCACGGTGGCGTTCACCGTCCTGAGGGCCCACTCCGCGCGGCGTGCGTACCGGAACCAGACCTGGTCGAATCGCACGCCGGACAGCGTCGCACAGAAGAAGCCCCCGGGGTGATCCCCGGGGGCTTCCTGTGGAGCTGGATCGTCAGGCGTCGGGGTGGTCGCCGCGCAGGTTCTTGACGATGTTCGGGTCGACCGGCACGCCGGGGCCCATGGTGGTGCTGACGGTGACCTTCTTGAGGTACTTGCCCTTGGCCGCGGACGGCTTGGCGCGCAGCACCTCGTCGAGGACCGCACCGTAGTTCTCCACCAGCTGCTCCTCGGAGAACGAGGCCTTGCCGATGATCAGGTGCAGGTTGGAGTGCTTGTCCACCCGGAAGGTGATCTTGCCGCCCTTGATGTCCGAGACCGCCTTGGTCACGTCCATGGTGACCGTGCCCGTCTTCGGGTTCGGCATCAGGCCACGGGGGCCGAGGATGCGGGCGATCCGGCCGATCTTGGCCATCTGGTCCGGGGTGGCGATGGCGGCGTCGAAGTCGAGCCAGCCGCCCTGGATGCGGGCGACGAGCTCGTCCGTGCCGACCTCGTCGGCGCCGGCCGCGACGGCCTCCTCGGCCTTGGCGCCCTGCGCGAAGACGATCACGCGGGAGACCTTGCCGGTGCCGTGCGGCAGGTTGACCACGCCGCGGACCATCTGGTCGGCCTTACGGGGGTCCACGCCGAGGCGCATGGCGACCTCAACCGTGGCGTCGAACTTGGTCGGGCTGGCGCCCTTGGCGATCTTCACGGCGTCGGCGGGCTCGTAGAGCTTGGTGACGTCGATCTGCTCGGCGGCCTTGCGGTAGGCCTTGCTGCGCTGTGCCATTTCTCTGTTGCTCCTGTGGTAGATGGCGGGGCGCGCTGTTCGCGCCCCTCCCACGACTGCTGTCGTTGTCAGATCTTGGCGACCTGGTTGAAGTTGAGCTCCACCGGCGTCTCGCGACCGAAGATGGAGACCAGCACCTTCAACTTCTGCTGGTCGGCGTTGATTTCACTGATCGAGGCCGGCAGCGACGCGAATGCGCCGTCCGTGACGGTGACCGAGTCGCCGACCTCGAAGTCCAGCACGCGGATCTCCGGCTTGGCCTTCTTCTCCTCGGCCTCGACGGCCGGGGCGAGCCACTTGAGCACCTCGTCGAGCGAGAGCGGCGCCGGCCGGTCCACCCGGTCGGTGGCACCCACGAAGCCGGTCACGCCGGGCGTGTTGCGCACGCACGAGTACGACTCGGGGGTGAGATCCATCCGGACCAGGATGTAGCCGGGGAAGACCTTGTTCTGCACCTGGAGGCGCTTGCCGTTCTTGACCTCGACCTCTTCGCGGGTCGGCACCTCGACCTGGAAGATGAACTCCTCCATGTCGAGGCTGGTGATCCGGGTCTCGAGGTTGGTCTTGACCTTGTTCTCGTAGCCGGCGTACGAGTGCACCACGTACCAGTCGCCCGGGGCGTACCGCAGCTTCTGCCGCAGCTCCGCGACCGGGTCGTAGTTCTCGTCCGCCTCCGGGGCTTCCGCCTCGGCGACTGGCTCTGCGCTGGCGGCCTCGACCGACTCGGCGTCTTCCGCCGTCGCGACCGCGGACTGCTCGTCGGCGGTCAGGGCGGTCTCGTCGTCGTACTCAGGCACGCTTGCTCACTTCCGTAACTATCAGCTTCAGTTGCCGAACGACGCCAGGATGGCCTTGCCGAACCCGTAATCCAGGAGCGCCACGATCGTGGTCATCACGGTCACGAACGCGATCACCACGCCCGTGTAGGTCAGCAGCTCCTTGCGGGTCGGCCAGATGACCTTACGCAGCTCGCTGACGACCTCGCGGAAGAAACCGCTGATGCGGTTGCCACCGCGCCGGCCTTCCTTCTTGGTCGCTACGCTGCCGGACTCGGCCTTGTCGCCGCCACGGCTCGCCGGCTCGTCGGCCGACTCGACAGCGTCGTCCTGGAGATCGCTGTCGGTGTAGGCCTCGTCCTCGGGGCGGTCGCCTGCAGCGTCGTCACCGGGTCGCTTCCTCTCGGCCACTTCCGCCCTCTTCCGTCGTCGATGGGGTGTCGCATCGGCGCCGTATGCGGCGGTCGGTCAAGCCGGCCGCCCGCCGCCGGGCGAACCGGCCGCGAGGCCGGTCCGGTTACTGGGCCGATCGGTGCGCAGGGGTGACAGGACTTGAACCTGCAGCCTGCGGTTTTGGAGACCGCTGCTCTGCCAATTGAGCTACACCCCTTTGTGAGGCATCCTGCCCGTCGCAGCGCGAAAGGCAGGGTTCACTACCCCACGGCGGACCAGTGTACGGGTAGGTCCGCGTGATTCCCAACCCGGGCCTACCTCTTGCGGATGGTGGCCCTCGCGAGCGACAGCACCTTGTCGCCGTTGCAGGTCGCGGTGAGTTCGAGCTTGGTGAGCCCGTCGTCGGTGACCTCCTTGATCACCCCACTGATGACCACCTCGGTGCCCTCGTCGGTGTCCGGCACCGGCACCGGCCGGGTGAACCGCACGCCGAACTCCACGACCGCGTCGGGGGCGCCGGCCCACACGGCGACGGCCCGGCCGGCCAGCGCCATCGTGTACATGCCGTGGGCGATCACGCCGGGCAGGCCGACGCTCTTGGCGATCCGGTCGCTCCAGTGGATCGTGTTGAAGTCGCCGGAGGCGCCGCAGTAGCGCACCAGGTCGGCCCTGGTGACCCGGAAGGTCTGGGTGGGCAGTGCGTCAGCCATGATCATTCCTCCCCGCGCTGGACGAGCTTGGACCAGACCGTGACGACGGGCTCGCCGGCCTCGGTGGTGACCTCGGTGCGGGTGGTCAGGAAGTCGTGACCGCCCCGGGAGGTGATCTCGTCCACCGTGTTCACGCAGACGAGGGAATCGCCGGCCACCACCGGACGGGTGTAGGCGAACTTCTGGTCGCCGTGCACCACCCGGCTGTAGTCCAGGCCGAGGGCGGGGTCGGCGACGATCTGCCGGCTGGCCGCCATGGTCACCACGACGGGGAAGGTGGGCGGCGCGACCACGTCCGGATAGCCGGCGGCGCGGGCCGCCTCGGGGTCGTGGTACTCCGGGTCGGTGGCGCCGATCGCGGCGGCGAACTCACGGATCTTCTCGCGGCCCACGAGGTAGGGCGGGGTGGCCGGCCAGCTGCGGCCGACGAAGGACGAGTCGAGGGGCATGAGCCGAAACTACCTGCCGGCACATCCGGAGGTAAACAGAAGTGGCGGCGACCCCGAGAGGGTCACCGCCACGCCGTGGTACGGAAGATCAGCGGGTCTCGCGGTGCAGGGTGTGCTTGCCGTCCCGGGGGCAGAACTTCTTCAGCTCGATGCGGTCCGGGTCGTTACGGCGGTTCTTGCGGGTGATGTAGTTCCGCTCCTTGCACTCCGTACACGCCAAGGTGATCTTGGGACGGACGTCGGTCGCCTTGGCCACGGCGGGGTGCCTTCCTGCTCACGGGATTCACATACGACATACCAGCGTAGACGCAAGTCTCGCGGACATGCAAAACCGGCGGACAGATGCCCGGGTTCGTACGGCATCCGGGACGGGTCCCGGATGAGTAGCGGTGGCCGGACTTGAACCGGCGACACAGCGATTATGAGCCGCTTGCTCTGCCATCTGAGCTACACCGCCGCGCCAGGCTCACGATCGAACGCCCTCACCGATCTTGGCGAGGGCGAAGGAAGAACCCGGTTGGAGCCCCCTTACGGAATCGAACCGTAGACCTTCTCCTTACCATGGAGACGCTCTGCCGACTGAGCTAAGGGGGCGCGCGCGATCTCTCGCGTGATGCGCAGGATGAAGCTTACACGGCACCGCAGCCGAGGTGAAATCGCCTCCCCGGTGCGGCGAAATCGCAGTTCAGAGCGTTGTCATCCGACCGCACGCAGGCGCCGGACCTCACCGGTGGGGGTCTCCTCCGGCTCGGTCTGGGCGCTGAGCCAGGTGTTCAGCCGCTCCACCGGCAGCGGCCGGCTGAAGAAGTAGCCCTGGCCGATCTCACAGCCGAGCTCGGCCAGCAGGTCGAAGGTGAGCTCGCTCTCGATGCCCTCGGCGACCACGGTGAGGCCGAACTCGCGGGAGAGCCCGATCACCGCCCGCACGATGGCCAGGTCGCCCGAGTCGGTCGCCATCCCCTGCACGAAGCTGTCGTCGATCTTGACCTCGTGCACCGGCAGCTGCCGCAGGTAGGACAGTGACGAGGCGCCCGTGCCGAAGTCGTCGACCGAGAGCCGGACGCCGAGGTCCCGCAGCCGGTACAGCGTCGGCAGGGCCCGTTCGATCTCGCCGAGCATGTTCGGCTCGGAGATCTCGAAGGTCACCTGGTGCGGCGGGACCCGGTACTGCTTCAGCAGCTCGTGGACCTGGTCGGGGAAGCGCGGGTCCAGCAGGGTGCGGGCGGACAGGTTGACCGCGATGGAGAGCGGCCGGCCGGCGTCGGCCCATTCCTGGCAGTGCCGCAGGCCCGCGGTGAGCACCACCTCGGTGAGGCGGTGCAGCTGGCCGGTGTGCTCGGCGACGGCGACGAAGTCTTCCGGGGAGACCTCGCCGTGCGCGGGGTGCTGCCAGCGGGCCAGGCACTCGACCCCGATCAGGTGCCGGTCCTGAATGGTCACCTTCGGCTGGAAGTGCACCTCGAGCTGGCCCGAGTCCAGCGCCCGGCGCAGATCGGCGGCGAGCCCGAGGCGGCGCACTGCCCGCGACTCCAGGGCCGGGTGGAAGAGCTGGACGCCGTACGGCAGCGCCTTGGCCGCGTTGGCAGCCAGCTCGGCGCGGCGCAGCAGGGCGTCCGGGTCGTCGCCGTGGTCCGGCTGCACGGCGACACCGGCGGCGGTGTCCACGTCCAGGGTGAGGGTGCCGACGGCCATCGGGCCACGCAGCTGCTCCCGCATCTCGGTGGCCAGCCGTACGGTCTCCTCGGTGCTCTCCGCCCGCAGCGTGACCACGAACTCGTCACCGCCGATCCGGCCGACCAGCGCACCGGGGCCGGCGATCTTGCCCAGCCGCCCGGCCACCTCGGCGAGCAGCTTGTCACCGGCGTCGTGGCCCATCGACTCGTTGACGTCGCGCAACCCGTCGACGTCGAAGAGGATGACCGCCACCACCTCACCACCGGTGCGGATCTTGACGGCCTCGGTGAGCGCGTCGATCACCCGGCGCCGGTTGGGCAGCGCGGTGAGCCGGTCGTGGTAGGCGTCGTATCGCAGCCGCTCGACCAGCCGGGAATTCTCCACGGCCGCGGCGGCGTGCGCGGCGATCGTCTCCACGACCTGGACGTCCGAGGTGGTGAAGTGCTTGAGGTCGCCGAGCCGGTTGACCATCTCCAGCGTGCCGATCACCGCCTGCCCGGAGCGCAGCGGCACCACGATGCAGTCCTTGACCTTCGCCTCCCGCACGACGGGCAGCAGATCCTGGTCGGTGGCGATCTGCGAACCGACGGCGACGCTGCGCCGCCCGGCGGTGGCCCGCTCGGTGAGCGCGGCCGGGGTGGGGCTGAAGTCGAGCAGACCCTGCGCCTCGATCTTGGAGGTGAGCAGGACCTCGGGGTAGCGGCCCGAGGCGGGCAGCCGGATCGTCGCGTACTCGGATTGCATGAGCGCCCGGGCCCGGACCAGCAGGGAGTCGATCAGCGTGACGTCCTGACCGGACTCGACCACGGCGTTGGCGAGCTCGTAGAGCTCGGCGAGGGTGTGGTGCTGGCGGAGGAAGTCCGAGTAGGACCGGTACGCCAGGGTCAGCACCGCGGCGAGCACGAAGAGCAGCACGGCGGCCCACCACGTGGTGTCCAGCGCGATGGTGAAGACCAGCCCGATGACGATGCACACCTCGGCCGCGAGCAGAGCCACCCAGCCCACCCGGATGGTCTCCACACCGGCCTGCAAACCCTGCACGGCCGCCATCACGGCGGCGACCGCGAACAGGGTCACCAGGGTGTGGACGGTGACCGCCACCCCCAGGACGATCCAGGTCATCGGGCCGGTGCCGTTGATCGGCGGGAGGATCTCGAGCACGATGCCGGCGGTGGCCGCGGCGGCGGCGGCGCGGGCGACGTTGAAGGCCAGCTTGTCCGGCGGCGGCTTGCGGTTCAGCCGGAACTGCTTGATGAGCATGGCGGTCGCGCTGACCATCACCACGAGCACGGCCGGCGCGAAGTAGAAGCCGATGACCAGCGGAATCTCGAGCAGGCCGAGGGCCACCCCGTGCCGGCGGATCTGCACGTAGCGCAGCCCGATGCCGAGCACGATGAAGAAGGGCAGGGCGAGCAGGGCGGCCAGCCAGTGGTCGGACCAGCCGGGATGACGGACGGCCAGCAGCACACTGAACACGACGGCCAGCGCCGTCAGGGTCCCAGTGATCAGCCAGACGTACTCGGGGGACCGACGCGGTGGCGACTGACGCTCAGACATCCCACGCCCCTACCGGTCGCTGAACTCCACACGTGATGACGGGCTCGCCTCGCCGGGCTGCCGCATCAGTGCCACTCCACCTCGACCTTCATCGCGTCGGCGATGATGGGTGCCGAATTGGCAGCAACGGGTGCCGAACCACTTCCGCCGGCGGCGGCGAGGAACGAGCCTCCGAACGCCAGACCGAGCGCCACGAACAAGCCGGCGGCGAAACGGCCGAGCTTCTTTGCGGACATCTATGGCTCCTGTACTGAGGTGTCAGTCGGGGTGGGGTTCCATGATGGTGCCACACGCTGAGTGCGTCAGACAGCGGCGAATGGCGCGTCAGAGCCGCACATCCCGAAATCTTGACTGAACGGCTGAGGTGTTCATGCAACTCCAGCCCACAAAATTGAGGCCTTTGAGCCCGATTTATCGCGAGAAGTGAGCGCAATTCACTTCGGTTTGTCAGGCCAGCTTGACGTCAGGCGAACCTGACGGAAGACTGCTATTCATGACCACTCCTGACGAACTGGAGCAACAGCACACGCTCTCCACCGCCACAACGCGTTACGACGAGCTGAGGATGCGGGACGCCCTGGCCGCGATGGCCGGCGACGCCGACAACCCGCCGCTGTCGCGCGAGGAGACGCTGGAGCTGCTGGCGCTCAGCGAGGTCGTCATCCGCAAGGCCGGCTACGGGCGGCAGGCGATGGTCCGTTCCGCCCGCGGCAGCGGCGCCTCCTGGAACCAGATCGGCGCGGCGCTCGGCACCAGCAAGCAGGCCGCCTGGGAAGCGCACAACCGGTGGATCGAGGAGCAGGCCCGCCAGCACGAGCTCACCGGCTTCGTCGGCCTCGACCCGACCGAGGCCGACACGGCCCGCGGCCTCGCCGGCCGCCCGGACTGACCCTGCCCCCGTCCGGACCCCAGCTCAGCCGGTCGCCGCCAGGCGGCCTGTCGCGCTTGCCCTGCTCAGCCGGTCGCCGCCAGGCGGCCTGTCGCGCTTGCCCAGCTCAGCCGATCGCCGCCAGGCGGCCTGTCGCGCTTGCCCTGCTCAGCCGATCGCCGCCGGGCGGCCTGTCGCGCTTGCCCTGCTCAGTTGGTCGCGGCCGGGCGGTCGGTCGCGCTGTATTGGCGACCAGGAGCCCGGGTAGAGCCGGCCCGGGCCGAGACCAGCCCGTTCCAGGGCGAGCAGGTTGTGGCAGGCGGTCACCCCCGAACCGCAGTAGGAAACGACCTCCGCGCCGTCGCGCACGCCGGCCGAGACGAAACGCTCCCGCAGCTCGGCGGCGGGCAGGAAGCGACCGTCCGCACCGAGATTCTCCCGGCACGGCAGGCTGCGAGCGCCCGGGATGTGCCCCGCCCGCGGATCGACCGGCTCGGTCTCGCCGCGGAAGCGCGCCCCGTCGCGAGCGTCGAGCACCACGAAGGAACCGCCGGCCGCATCGTCGATGCTCGCCAGCCGCTCCGCGGGCCAGGGCCGCGGGGTGAAGACCGCGGGCGGCCGGTCCGGCTGATCACGGACCAGTTCACCCGGGTACGCGGCCAGCCCGCCGTCGAGCAGCGCAGCCTGATGCCCGGTGGCGCGCAGCATCCAGACCAGTCGCGCCGCGACGGTGCCGCCGGCGTCGTCGTACCCGATCACCGTGTCGTCGTCGCCGATGCCCGCCGCGGCCAGTCCCGCCGCGAAGACCTCGGGATCCGGCAACGGATGCCGGCCGTCGGCCGGCGAGCCGGGCCGTGCCAGCCACCGATCGAGATCAACGAAAACCGCACCCGGCAGATGCCCCGAGTCGTACGCGGCGCGCCCGGAGCGCCCGTCCAGATACCAGCGGACGTCGGCAAGAACCACCCGGTCACCCTGCTCCCGCACCCAATCGGGGTCGACCACCGGATCGATCACGTGCCGCTCCCTCTCTATATACCTGTGCGCCCGTCATCCACGGGCCGGCGGCGGCGCGGGCGATACCGCGCGAGCGCAACGCCGATCATGATGACCGCCAACACGTTCGCGGCCAGTCCCGGCACGCCGGTGAACAGCACCTGACCCACCACGATGAGCAGCAGGGCCAGGCCGAACAGCAGGTGGTAAAGGGCGGCGGGGCGAACACCGGTGAAGGTGCGCAGGGTGCCGGCCGGGGCGCGGCCGGTGACCAACATCCGCACCCCGAACAGCGCGAGGGCGAGACCGATCGCGCCGCCGACGAGCAGCGTCGCCGTACTGAGGTCCATGAACCTCAGTCTGCGCCGCCGCCGACCGCCTTACCGGTAATTGGTGAACTGCAGCGCGACGCCGAAGTCCTCGGCCTTGAGCAGCGCGATGACCGCCTGCAGGTCGTCCCGCTTCTTACCGGTGACCCGCAGCTGGTCGCCCTGGATCTGCGCCTGCACACCCTTGGGACCCTCGTCCCGGATCTTCTTGCTGATCGCCTTGGCCTTGTCGGTCTCGATGCCCTCGACAACCTTGCAATCGATCTTGTACGTCTTCCCGGACTGCCGCGGGTCCTCAGCCTCCAGGGACTTCAACGAGATGTTCCGCTTGACCAGCTTCTCCTTGAAGACGTCGAGCGCGGCAACAGCCCGCTCCTCGGTCTCGGAGGTGATGGTCACGCCGTTCTCCCCCGACTTGGCGATGACGGTCCCGGTCCCCCGGAAGTCGAACCGGGTCCCGAGCTCCTTCTCCGCCTGGTGGAAGGCGTTGTCCACCTCCTGGCCGTCGACCTTGCTGACGATGTCGAACGACGGGCTGGCTGCCATGATGAGACTCCTGCTGGTGGGCCACGTATCGATGTCCGCGAAGGGCCGCGAGGGGCCCCCGACATGCCGACCGTACCCGGTTGTGAAAGCCACCGCGGCTATGGCTATCCTGTTCTTCGTCGCTGCGGGGGACCGCAGCGGCATGCCCAGGCGGGTTGCCCGAGCGGCCAATGGGAGCGGACTGTAAATCCGTCGCGAAAGCTACAGAGGTTCGAATCCTCTACCCGCCACCAGGCAGAAGAACGGCCCCGAGAGCTGCGGAAACGCGCTCCGGGGCCGTTCTCGTTGTGATCCAGCCAGTCCGGCAGGGTCCCGGCCGTCCGCGGCCCTCCCACGGGAACACGCTGAGGCCGCTTCCGGCGTTGCCCCAACTGGACCGGCCGCACCCTTAGCTCCCGGCCCTCAGAAGCTCACGCGCCGGCCGTCGATGTGGCGGTTCCCACCGAGTGACAGCCGGCAGGGGAGGCCAGTAGGTAAGGAAGACGTGGGCCAAGACGTCGGCAAGGCGTACGCCTTGCCGCATCGGGTCAGCATGGTCAACGCCTCGGCAGGGCGTTGACAGCATGCGCTGCATGCCAATGATGATGTTGAAGAGCCACAGCTCATCCGCCAGCCTCGGGTGATGACGACACCCGGCGCTCCCGAGCCCGCTCACTTCAACCTGATCATTCGGAACGCTGGCGAACCAACGTTTGACGAGCAGGTCGCAGTGTTCAAGTCCGTCGGCGGATCATTCGACGGCTTCACCCAGACGTGGTGGGTGCCCCTCGAACGGGTCCTGACTGGCGACCAGCCCGGGATCGATGCGCTTTTCGAAGCCGCGCGTGCGTCAGGAGCCATCGCCTGACGGCGAGCCGCCAGGCATCACGCCATCCTGACTTGAGCACCGCACCCACGGCGAGCGCTGACGCGACTGCGGCCGGTGCGGTTCAAGACGTTCCCCCTAGGTCAGCGGCGGTAGGTGCGCTTCGCGCTGTACACGACGTTTCCGGCGCGGTCGTACGCCCGGAGCCGCATGGTGAACTTCTTGCCGTACTTCTTCGGGTTCAGGACCAGCCGGTAGGCGGCCTTCTTGTCGACGGCGACCACCTTGCCGTCGATCAGCAGCTCGACCCGGTTGACGCCGGATTTGTCCGTGGCGGTGGCCTTGATGGTCACCTTGGTGCTCAGTTTGCTGTTCTTCGGCGGCGCGCTGGTGATCCGCAGGGTCGGCTTCTTGTTGTCGACGACCACTTTCCTGGAGACCACCGTGACGTTGTTCAGAGAGTCGTAGACGCGGACGGTCATCGTCGCCGTACCGTTCTTGGCCGCCGGGTCCCAGCGCAGCGAGGGCTGGCGCTTGCCGTTGATCAGCAGCTCGGTGCCGGTGATCCGGTTGGCGTCACCGGCCTCGACACGGAGACTCTGGCCCGCCTTGATGTAACCAGCGGTGACCGGGAAGCGCACCTTCACGCTCGGGCCGGTGAAGTCGGCGGCAGTGCGGTCCTTCTCGTAGACGGTGACCGTGCCCGCGCCGGACCTCTTGATCGTGACCGACTGCGCCGGAGTCGGCACACCCTTGCTGTCCACACCGGACAGCAGGTACGCGCCGGGCGGCAGCAGGTTCGCGTTGGCCGGCATCGTCGCGGTCACGGTGTTGCCGGACTGGCGGAACGACAGCGGCACGCGACGCTGGTCGGTGTTGTAGGAGTGGGTGACGCTGGCGGCCCGGATCAGCGACAGCGACGACAGCTTGCGGCTGTCGGAGAGGCCGAGCGACACCGTGCCGCCGTAGGTCAGCGAGCCGCTGATGCCGGTGATCTGCGGCCGGTTCGCCCAGCGCACCCGGCCGTCGGTGCCCTTGGTGAACAGGTACGGCGGGTAGTAGATCTCGGCGTTGAAGTTGTCCTCCGGGCCGGGCACCCCGCCGCCCGCGGTCAGCACCGAACCGCTCGGCATCAGCAATGCGGTGGAGTGGTAGCTGCGGATCCGCTTCGCCTTGGCGGCGTTACGCCACTTGCCGGTGACAGGGTTCCAGATCTCGGAGTCGTACGTGGAATTGGCCGCGCCTGACTGGGTGCCGACCCGGGTGCCACCGTTGGAGAGCACCTCGCCGTTGGGCAGGACCGTCAGGTTGAGCCAGTTACGGGCGAGCCGCATCGCGCTGGTCCCGGCGGTTTTCGGGGTGGCGCCGTTGATGTCGACGACGGTGGCCCGGTTGGTGGCGACCTGGCTGCTCCCGTTGTTGTACTGGCCGCCGCCGGCGAACAGCAGCTTGCCGGGCGCGTACATCGCCGAGGAGCCGGAGACGCCGATCGCCACGGGCAGCGTGCCCAGCGAGGTGACCTCGCCCGCACCGGAAGGGTCGAGTTTCCACATCTGGTCGTACGAGACGCCGAAGACCTTGCCGTCCGGCGCGACGTACGCCCGCGGGTACCACCAGCGGTTGTCCCGCGCGCCGAACGCCACCGTGCTGTCCGCGCCGGTCAGCCTGGTCCACGCCGCGGTCCCGTTGCTGATCTCGGGGGTGGTGGCGACGGTCGTGTTGTCGTTCGGCTTCTGGTAGGCGTTGACGTTGTAGGAGTTGCCGCCGCCGAGGGTCAGCATCCGGTCGTCGGGCAGGCGCAGCACCGTGGCGTACCACCGCTGGCGGTTGAGTTGGGCGCCCATCGTCTGTTCGCCGGTGGCCGGGTCGTAGATCATGGTCGCGGTTGTGGAGTTGCCGCCCACCATCAGTAGCCGGCCGTCGGGCAGCCGCTCCAGCGAGTTGCAGAAGGCGTCGTACGAGTGCATGGACGCCGCCTGCCGGTGCGCGCCGGCGCCGACCCCGGTGGCCGGGTTCCAGTCGTCGTAGGAGAAGCCGCCGTGCTTCGCCTCGCCCGGCGGGGTCCCGTAGCTGACCACGTGACCGTTGGGCAGCAGCGCCATGTGGATGCCGATCAGCGGCCAGGCGACCTGCGACGAGTAGACGCCGGTGACATGGGCGGTCGACCCCGGGAGGATCTTGCCGAGGTAGGGGTCGGCGGGCTGTTTCAGGGCGATCCGGCCGGATCCGACCGTTACCTGGGCTGCGCCGGCCAAGGCCGCGAGCGCCTGGTGAGCCGAGTGGTTCTGCTCGACCGACTGCGCGGTGCCCGGCGACAGCGCCGTACTTCCGGCGACCGTGGCCGCCACCGTGGCTCCCGCCATCAACCGGCGACCGAGACCCGACATTCCGCGAACCATTTCTGCTCCTGTCGAGAGTTCCCCACATCGGACGTCGATACGACGCCGGTCGATCGTACGGTCATCGATGTGCGCGACAGCGGGACCCCCCGCTGTCACTGCCGGCGGCGTTGAGATCGGCGGGGCTCCGGCCGGAGGTGGCGTAGGGACAGTGAGGCAGCTCGGGGCAGCGGCCCCCGGTGCTGGTCCGTTACGGTGGGCGTCTTCTTGTCCGGCGAGTTCGGAGTTCTTCTGTGGCAGAGTCAACCGGTGCGGCACCTCCCGGCTTCTTCCCCGAGTTGAGGGACCTGCAGCGGGATGCCGCAGTCCTCGCAGGCAAGTTGCAGGCCGCCGAGACCGCCGCTGCCGAGGCCTCCGGCAGGGACCCCTCCGAGCAGGTGCGCGTCCTCCTCGCCGCCCTCGGCCGGATCGCCTCCGTTGAGGTCGAGCCGCAGTGGCGTTCCCGGATCAGCCCCGGCGAGCTCGGCGCCGCCGTGCTGGCGGCCTATCAGGAGGCCGGCCGACGCCGGGTGGAGACCTGGGCCGCCGAGATCGGCCGGCCCGACACCGGCACCCAGGCGGCGCATGAGCCCCACCCGCAAGTCACCGTTCCAGCGGGTGCGGCCTCACCCGAGTCGATTCGCCGGCTCTGGTACCTGCTTCAGGACGCCACCGACCGGCTGGACGATGTGGTGCGGGATGCCCAGGCGCGCAGCCGGGCAGTGACCAGCGGTCGCGACCCCGGTGGGCACGTCACCGTCTCCCTGACCGGGGGTGAGCTGACCGCTCTGACTCTGGACGAGGAGTGGGCCGCCAAGGCCGACGGCCGCGCAGTCGGCACCGCATTGACCAGGGCCGTCGCCGACGGGTACGCCCTGGTGGACGAGCAGGCCCGTCAGTCCGCCGACCAGTGGCCGTTCCCCGATCTGGACCGGCTCAGCGGCAGCCCCGCCGCCCTGTTGGCGACGCTCGGGCTGTCCGACGATTCTCGACAGGAGTAGGCATGCCACCGACGGATCAGCAGATTCAGGCCGCCGTTCAAGCCCTGCGCAAGGATGCTGACACCTGGGCCGCCGGCAGCGACAAGCTCGTTGATGCGGCTGCCGTCGCCGCCCGGCTTGAGTTGAGTGCCTTGCATTTCTCCTATATCGCTGATCAGCTCGGTCTCACCGAGGTTTATCAGCAGCTGCAGCAGCGGCTTGCCACGCTGCTCAACGAGGGCGCCGCCAACTTCACCGCGTTGTCCGGCGCCTTGCGGGATGCCGCCGACGGTTATGAGCAGGACGAGATCAATGCCGTGCACCGCTTGACGGGTATCTACTGACCGGGGGGACGGATATGGGAGTCGCGCTGCCGCTGTCGGAGGGCGAGTTCAATGATGCGCTGCGCCGGGTCGACGAGGGCATGGACAAGGTTGTTGAGCTGACCAACTCCATCGTGGATGCCTGCAACCGGGTCGGTCAGTGGCTCGGGCCGCTCTGGGATGACGTGGAGGATCTGCTCAACCGGTTTGTCGAGCTGGTCAAGAAGGTGCTCTCGGAGATCGGCAAGTTCTTCACCCGGCCGGGTGTGCCCTGGACGCTGTGGAACCACGGCACCGACTGGGTCAAGGACGTGGGCAATCCCGTCAGTGATCTGATCTCGCAGGCCACCACCGGCCAGACCGACATCGACGAGCGGTGGCAGGGGCCTGCTGCCACCGCGTACCTGGGCACCCTGCCGGACCAGGGCAAGGCGCTGGCGGCGATCGTGGCCGCGACCGCCGACATCGACGACGCCCTCACCAAGGTGGCCGGCGGCATCATCGCGTTCTGGCTCGGGGTGCTGGCGGCGATCGTGCCGTACATCATCGAGCTCACCGGGTGGGGCGCCGCCGCTTCCACCGGGGTCGGTGCGCCGCCCGCGGCGGCCGGGGCCGGTGCGTCCACGTTGAAGGTGCTCGGCATCATCACCGCCGTTGTCACCGCGGCCATCACCTACCTCACCGCGATCTCCAGCCAGTACAAGGACCTGTTGCAGCGGGTCGAGAACAACGACGGCTTCCCCGGCGGGCACTGGCCACGCTCGACCAACGACGTCATCGCCGACGGCAGCCTGACCGGCGACAACACCACCAACTGGCACGTTCGCACGGCGTGACCGTCGGCCCGGCGGTAGGAGATCCCATGACTGACCGTGTCCGCGTACCTGATCCCGCGCTCATGCGGCGCGCCGGCCGGCGCATGACCGTGGCCCTGGTGCTGGTGGTGGTGCTGACCATGTTCTTCACCGTCGGTGGCGGCACGCTGCTGGCGGCCGGTGAGCTCGCCGGGCTGCCGCTGGCGGTCGGCGGCACGGTGCTGCAGATCGCCGCCATCGTCCTCGTCGTCGCCACGCTGCGGATCCGCCGCACGCTGGACGACCGGTCGGTGGCGCGGTCGTCGCTGGCCTCGGCGCACCGGACGACCGGGTGGGTCCGGCGCGTCGTGCTCGGGACGCTGGTCGCGCTCCTCGGGTACGGGGTCGTCCGGCTCGTGCTCGGTGATCCGTGGAGTCTCGCCACGGCGTGCCTCGTCGGCATCGGGCTGTTCTTCCTGGCACGAGGCAGCAAGGCGATGCGGGCGGCCCAGGAGCAGAGCCTCAATCCACAAGCGACCTAGTGACGGGCGCCGTGGCGATCGCGGTGGCGCCCAGCCCGCAGCACACCGCCACCGCCACCAGGACCGGTGTGTAGCTGCCGGTGGACGCGTGCAACCCGGCCGCCGCCAACGGTGCCGTCGCCTTCGCCAGGGTCATCGGCACCACCAGGACGCCCGCGATCGTCGCGTACCGGAGGGTGGTGTAGCGCTCCGCCAGAATGACCGGCTTCGCGATCGTCGCCACGCCGAAACCGATGCCGAGGCCGATGACCGCGCCGATCGCGCCCGCCGTGCGGGCGCCGATGACCGGCAGCAGCAGGGCCGCGACCGCCTGGACCGCGAACACCGCCGCCGTGACCCTGGTCGTGCGGAAGCGGCGTTGCAGGCCCGTGCTCAGCAGGCGGCCCGTGACCGACAGCACGCCGAGCAGCCCGGCGATGCCGGCCGCGAAGGTGGGTGGCTGTCCCCAGGAGATCAGGGCGGCGATCAGGTGCACGCTGAGCGTGCTGACCGCGGCGGTGTGCGCGGTGAAGCCCACCGCGAGCAGCCAGAAACCACCGTCGGCCAGGACCGTCCGGACCGCTCCGGCGCCGCGGCCGGGCCGCGGTGCGGGCGTGATCCGGTACGCGGGCCGGCGCACCAGGATCGCGTGCACCGGAACCGTGACCGCCTGCACCGCGGCCAGCACGAGCACCGCCTCGCGCCACCCGTACGCGTCGACCAGCCAGCCGGTCAGCGGCAGGAAGATGCTGCTGGCGAAGCCCGCGACGACGGTGATCGCGAGCACCGCGCCCGCCCGCCGGTCCGCGGTGAAGAACGCGATGACGACGGCGAACGCGGCCTCGTAGAGGCTGGCCGAGGCCGCGGCGCCGATGCCGATCTGCACCACGTACAGCTGGGTCACGGTGGTGACGTTGGCCAGGGCGACCAGCAGCAGCGCCCCGGCCAGGGAACCCGCGGTCATCAGGACCCGGCCGCCGTGCCGGTCCAGCCATCGGCCGATCGGTACGGCCAGCAGCGCACCGGTCAGCACGCTCGCGGTGAACGCGCCGGTGACCGTGGTCGTCGAGGTGTGCAGGTCGGCGGCGAGCGGGGTGAGCAGCACCGCGAACGCGTAGTAGAGCGTGCCGTACGCGATGGTCTGGGTGACGGCCAGGCCCGCGATCAGTCGCCGCCCCCGGCCGGGGTGCCGGTCCTCGCCGATGAGGTCGGCGGGGACCGGCGGGACCTGGGACGTCACCCGCAGCAGCCGCCCGCGGCCGGCACGGTGACGAGGTTGAGCCGGTCGCCGGCGGCGGTGTCGAGCTCGTCGGCGGCGAGGGCGGCCAGGCTCAGGGCCACCTTCTCGTCGATCCCGAGTTCGGCGGCGGCCGCGCGGGCCGCGGCGGCGACCGTGCCCTCGGTGGCCCGGTGCCGGACAGTCGCGGCGACGAACCGGGCCGGGATCTCGGGGGCCAGGCCGTGCCGGGCCGCGGCGTCGTTGAGCATCGCCTCGTAGCCCAGCGTCGTCGAGCAGACGCCCGTCTCCGGCAGGTCGAGCCGCACGTCGCGGGCGGCGGCCCAGTCGCCGGCCAGCGCCGCCGCGATCGAGCGGACCTGCTCGTAGCCGGTGGCCAGCAGGAACGTCGGCGCCCGGCCGTAGGACTTCATGCCGACGGCGTAGTAGCCCGGCTCCGGCTGGGTCAGCTCGTCGATGCCGTGCGGGCGCACCGTGCCGCAGGAGTGCTCGTTCGGGTCGATCAGCGGCGCCAGGGCCCGGGTGCAGCCGAGCGCCGGATCCAGGTCGAGCCGCAGTTCCTCCGCGATGCCGTGGTCGGGCCGGAAGCCGGTCGCGGCGACCACCCGGTCGGCGGACAGGGTACGGCCGTCGCCGGCGCTCAGCTCGACGCGGCTGCCGGTGTCCCGGACCGCGGTGACCGCGAAGCCGGTGACCAGCGTGATCCGGCCGGAGTCGACGAGCAGCTTGAGGCCGCTGCCCAGGGCGCCGCGGCCGGGCAGCGCGTCGGCGTCGCCGCCACCGATCGCCCGGTCGATGCTGCCGCCGCGGGTGGCCCAGGTGATCGTGGTCCCCGGCTCCTGTTCGGCCAGCTCGGCCAGCGACAGCAGGGTGTTCGCGGCGGAGTGCCCGGCGCCGACGACCACGGTGTGCTTGCCGGCGTACGCGTCCCGGTCGGCGCCGAGGACATCAGGCAGCGCTGATCCGATCCGGGCGGCCGCGGTGTGCTCGCCGTGCGCGGGCAGGCCGTTGGCGCCCAGGACGTTCGGGGTGTGCCAGGTGCCGGAGGCGTCGATGACCGCGGACGCCAGCACGTCCTCGCCGGTGTGCAGGCGCACCACGAAGGGGGCGTGCTCCCGGCCTGCGGTCTTGACCCGGTCGACCCCGACCCGGCCGATCGCGGTGACCCGGGCGTCGTAGCGGATGTGCCCGGCCAGCTGCGGCAGCTTCGCCAGCGGCCGCAGGTACGCCTCAACGAGCTCGCCGCCGGTGGGCAGCACGTCGAGGTCGGGAGTGGTCCAGCCACCGGCGGCCTCGAGCAGGCGGCGGGCGGCGTGGTCGAGGTTGTAGCGCCAGGGTGAGAACAGCCGTACGTGGCCCCAGGCCGCGACGGCCGCACCGGCGGTCGTGCCGGCCTCGAGCACTACGAACGGCAGGCCTCGCTCGTGCAGGTGTGCGGCGGCGGCCAGCCCGACCGGGCCCGCGCCGATCACCGCTACCGGCAGCGTGTTCTCGCTCATCGGTGTCTCTCCTCGGGTAACCGTGATGTCATTTCGATTCTTGTCGAACCGACCGTCCCAGCTTGCCTCGGACTTAGACGAGTGTCAAGCTATTCGGATGACCGTGGATTGTTGCCCGCCGCTGTCGGTGCAGGCGCTCGCGCCGGCGCCCGCCGCCCGGCTGGCGCCGATGTTCAAGGCGCTCAGCGACCCGATCCGGCTGCGGCTGCTCTCGCTGATCGCCTCGACGAGCGAGATCTGCGTCTGCGACCTGACCGACGCGTTCGACGTCACCGGCGCGACGATCTCGCACCACCTGCGCGTGCTGCGGGAGGCCGGGCTGGTCGCCACCGAGCGGCGCGGCACCTGGGTCTACTACCGCATCCGCGAGCAGGTGCTCGACCAGCTGGGCAGCCTGCTGCTGGCGCCGGCCGCCCCGCCCACCGAGACACATCAGGCAGAACTGATATCACCGAATCCTGATGTCGTCCGCCTGCTGGCGGATCCGCTGCGCGCCGAGCTGGTCCGGCTGCTGGCCGACGGCCCGGCCTGCACCTCCCACCTGGTCGCCGACACCGGCGCCAAGCAGCCGAACGTCTCGGGTCACCTCAAGCTGCTGCGCGAGGCCGGCGTCGTGGTGACCGAGCCACGCGGGCGCTTCACGTACTACCGGCTCGTACCGGAGGTCCTCCAGGGCGCTGCCCTGCACCTCGCCGATCTGGCCGCACACGCGCGCGCCCACGCCGCCGACTTCCGGGACTGCTGACACGCCTCCGTCAGCGGCCGAGCTTGCGGTTGATGTCGGCGCGCAGGCCCTCCGGCAGGCCGTCCAGCTCCAGATACTCGCGGAGCCGGGCCGCGTCGTGCAGCCACGCGTGGAAGCTCTCCGCGATCGTCACGCCGTGCGCCGGCCGGTCCAGGATCTCCACCCGGTCACCGGCCCGGACGTTGCCGGGCCGCACCACCCGCAGGTACGCGCCCGGCCGCCGCTCGGCGCCGAACCGCTTCACCCAGCGGGGTTCGCCCATCTTCCACTGGAACGTCGCACACGGGATGCGCCCGAAGGTGGTCTGCAGCACCAGTTCGTCGCCGACGCGCCAGGTCTCGCCGAGGATCGCGCCGTTGACATCGAGGCCCGCGGTGGTCAGGTTCTCGCCGAACAGCCCGCCCGCCAGCTCCCGGCCGAGCTCCCGCTCCCACCAGTCGTAGTCCTCCCGGGCGTACGCGTAGACCGCCTGGTCGTCGCCGCCGTGGTGGTCGATGTCGAAGATCTGGTCGCCGACCAGGCCGCTGTGCAGGCCGGTCCGCTTCGGGCCCGGGGCGCGCACCGCGACCGGGTGGTCGACCGGCTGCTTGTTGATGCCGGTCCGGCCCACCCTCTTGGCGTTGCTCAGCTCCGGGACGGCCAGGTTGACCTGCAGGACGGTGGCTGTGCTCATGCGGCGAACTCCACGGTGCGACGGTCCTCGATCGGGGTGTAGCCGAGACGCTGGTACAGGGCGTTGCTGGTCGGGTTGCTGCGATCCGTGAAGAGGACCACGTCGGTGGCGCCCGCGTCCAGCGCCGCCCGGGTGACCGCCGCCGTGGCCGCGCCCCCGTAGCCCCGGGCACGGTGCTCGCGCGGGGTGTAGACCGCGGTCACCCGGACCATCCCGTCCAGCGGGCGGGTGACCCCGGCCATCGAGACCGGCCGCCCGGCGTCCTCCCACAGCAGCAGACCCCCGTACGACAGCGTGTCGTCGATGCCCTCCGCGGTGCGGTGCGGCTGGTCACCCAGGTCCCGCTGGAAGGTGGTCATCCAGTCCACGAGCAGGTCGCGGTCCGCGGGCCCGGCGACCCGTCCGGCGCCCGGCGGCGGTGGCTCCGCCGGGGTCAGCTCGGCCAGCCGGTACAGCCGCTGGCGGTCGGCGACCCGCGGGGTGGCGCCGGTGAGCCGGTGCCACTCGGCGGCGAAGGCCTCCGTGGCGGGTTCCGGGCCGCCGACGCTCGGCAGGTCGGTGTCGGCGAGGCTGCCGGCCAGGGCCGTGGCGGCGTCCGCGGGCATCCCGGAGAGCACGGCACCGCGCGGCGGCGTGCGGACGAAGACGCCGTCGTCGCACCAGCCGAAGACCGGGGTGCCGGCGCCGTACGTGTGCGGGCCGCGGAGCCGTACCGTGTCCGCGATCGTCAGCAGCAGCGTGTGCTCGACCGGCCGGGCGCGCAGGAAATCGCCCGCACCGGCCAGGAACTCCTCGACGTCTTCCGTGATGCGCCAGGCCATCCCGTCATCCTCGGCGGTGCCGGCCGGCGGCGCATCCTAATTCGGCAGGCCCCAGGCCTTCGCGATCCGGGCCAGCGAGTCGCGCCGGGCGGCCGGGTCGTACACCGTGCCGGCCAGGATCAGCTCGTTGGCGCCGGTGCGCTCGACCAGCTGGTCCAGGTTCTCCGCCACCTCGTCGGCGGTGCCCGCGTACTGGGTGCCGGGGAGCTGGCCCAGCAGGCTGCGGTCCAGATCGGACAGCTCGCGGGTGGCCGCCTGCTCGGGCGAGACGATCGGGCCGAGCCGGCCGGTGCGCAGGCTCAGCGCCATGATCCGGCTCGGGCCGGCCAGGAACTGTGCCTCCTCGTGCGTCTCGGCGGCGATCACCGAGGCGCTGACCATCAGGTGCGGCTCGGGGAAGCGCGGGGACGGCTGGAACCCGGACCGGTAGATCCGCGCCGCGGTGTCCACATCGGAACTCATCGCGAAGTGGTACGCGTAGCAGAACGGCAACCCCAGCGCCGCCGCCACCTGGGCCCCGTACGTCGACGAGCCCAGCATCCACACCTCGGGGTAGGTCCGCGGCGCCGGCGTCGCCCGCAGCCGCTCGATCCGGTCGGCCGCGACCCGGTCGTCACCGAGCAGGGCCAGCACCATGCCGAGATGGTCGGGGAACTGCTCGACGGTCAGGTGCGGCGACACCCCGCGCAGCGCGGTCGCGGTGGCCTGGTCGGTGCCCGGCGCGCGGCCGATGCCGAGGTCGATCCGGTTCGGGTGCAGGGCCTCCAGCAGCGCGAACTGCTCGGCCACCACGAACGGCATGTGGTTGGGCAGCATGACGCCGCCGGAGCCGACCCGGATCCGCCGGGTGTTCGCGGCGAGGTGGGCGATCAGCACCGGCGGCGAGGTGGACGCGACAGCCGGCATGTTGTGGTGCTCGGCGACCCAGAAGCGGGAGTAGCCGAGGTCGTCGGCGGCCTGGGCGATCTCGGTCGTCCCGCGCAGGGCGTCGGCGCTGTCGTGTCCCTCGCGCACGGTGGCGAGGTCGAGCACGGACAGGGGTACGCGACTCATGAGGTGATCCGTTCCGGAGATGATGGCGTGACGAAGGCGAAGCCGGTGCGGATCAGCTCGTGCAGGCCGGCGACGCCGGACTCGGCGGCCCAGTGCGGGCAGGAGGTGTTCAGCACCGTACGGGCGGCGTTGATGGTCAGGTCGAGCCGCAGCTCGTCGAGGTCGGCCCGGTCGGCGGCCCACTCCCGCACCGCCTCCCAGAACTGGTCGGCCAGCTCACGGGAGCAGCCCGCCAGCTCGGGTGAGGCCAGCCGGACCCGGCGTTGCAGCACCATCCGGTCGGCGGCGGCCGCGGTGTAGCCGAGCAGCACCTCCCGCAGCGACACCCAGAGCGGCTCGCCGGCCGGGCGTTCGGCCAGCAGGGCGGCCCAGAGCGCGGGATCGTCGGGGTCGGGGTCGAAGACCACCGCCTCCTTGCCCGCGAAATAGTTGAAGAAGGTGCGCCGGGAGATGCCGGCGGCGGCCACGATGTCGTCGACCGACACGGCGTCGAAGCCCCGCTCGGTCATCAACCGCAGCGCGGCGGCGTGCACAAGACGCCAGGTCTCGCGCTTCTTACGGGCCCGGACCGGGCTGGACAGCAGCACCACGTCTCGACCGTACGCCGGTTGCACTTGGTGCAACTTGCACTCGGTGCATGAACTGCGCCACAGTCAGCGCCGGCGCTGCTGCCCCCGGATCACCTGCACGCCGACCGTGGCGGCGCCGAGCGCGGCACCGGGCACGAGCAGCCAGATCGGCCACGGATAGACGTCACCCGCGACGGTGACCGAGACCAGGAACCAGACCATCAGGTTGACGGCCATCAGCGAGCCCCACACCGTCCAGAGGACCATCAGGGCCAACGGCATCTTGCGGGCGGCGCGGCGGGCCTCGGCCTCGCGGCGGGCGGTGACCTCGGCGGCGCTCAGCCCCGGCTTGGGCAGGTCGGCCACCAGCACCAGCAGCTCGGCGTAGGTGCGGGCCGCGTACGCCTGGCGCACCCGGTCGTCGTATTCGCTCAGCGAGAGGCGGCCCTCGTCGAGAGCCGCCTTGATCCGGTCGGCGATCTGGTGCCGGTCGGCGTCGGCCGCGCGCAGCGTCTCGGCATCGGGGCGCGGCACCACGTCCTTGGGCATGGGATCAGGCTAATCCAGCCACCCGATCCGCTCCAGACCCGGACGTGTCGGCCGTCCGACCCCGCCTCGCGCTCAGTGCACCGTGGCCATGGCCTGCTGCAGGCGTTCCGCCGCCCGGCGGTCGGCCCGGGCCATCGGCCCGGACGGCACCGCGGCCACCGTCGAGGCCAGGCCCAGCACCACCGCCGCGAACACGAACGCCCACGGCAACCCGCCGGGCTGGTCCACAATGACCCCGGCCACCGCACCACCGGCGGCGCTGCCCGCGACGGACACGGTCACGATCCAGGTGTACGCCTCGTTCAGCATCCCCGCCGGGGCGATCCGCCCGACCAGGTTGGTCTCCACCGTCAGCGCCGGCGCGATGGTGGCGCCGCCGACGACCAGGGCGATGCCCAGCGCCAGCGGATTCGGCATGACGGCCAGCACCAGGAAGCTCGCCGCGACAGCGCTGAGCAGCCAGGCGAACTGCCGGTGCAGCGCCATCGCGGGCCGCCGGGTGCCGAACCAGATGCCACCGATCGCGCTGCCCACACCCCAGACCCCGAGCAGAACACCACCGAGGCCGTCGCCGCCACCGTGCTGCCCGGCATAGGCCGGCACGATGACGCCGGCGGCACCGAAGCCGATGCCGAGCGCGGCGACGCAGACCAGCAGGGCCGGGAAGCCGCCCACCTTCAGCGGGCCCAGCCCACGGGTGGTGACGGCGTCCACGTGCCGCACCCAGTGCCGCATGATCGGCAGCGACGCGATCCACAACGTGCCGAAGAACGTCGCCACGGCCGAGGCGACCAGCGCGGCCGCCGGATCCCCGATGATCACGATGAGGGCCGCGACCAGCATCGGCCCCAGCACGAAGACCAGCTCGAACAGCGAGGTCTCGGCGGCCATCGCGGCCTCCCGCAGCCCGTGCCGGCCGCTGCCCACGGCGGTGGCCTCGGTCCAGGCCCGGCGGATCGCGGCGGTCAGCGGCGGATAGGTCGCACCGGCGAGCGCGGACGCCACGAAGATGCCCGGCAGCGCGGCCTCGCCACCCCGGCTCACCAGCAACAGGCCGACGAGCGCCAGCGGGTGCAGCACCGCGGTGGCCCACAGCACGGGCGACGGGCCGATCCGGTCGGCGAGCCGCCCGGCAACGGGGCTGATCGCGGCGCCGGCCAGCGCGTACAGGCCGCCGGCGAGGCCCGCGGCCGCATACCGGCCGGTGCTCTGCTGGACCAGCAGCAGCAGGGCGAGCGGGGTCATGCCGATGCCCAGCCGGGCGAGAATGCCGACGATCAGGAGGACCCGGCCACCCGGCATCTGCCACACGCCAAGGTACTGACGCAGTGCGGTCATCGGGGTCCACCTCCTGCGGTGCCGGGGCGCCCAACGTAACCGTCAACCGGCGCGTAACACACGCGAAATAGAGCCCATGTCACAGACGTCACCCCGCCTCCCGGAGGAGACGGGGTGAACTCAGCGCTGGAACTGCACCGGCCCGGTGCCGGTGACCGCGGCCAGCTGGTGCAGCCGCTTCACCCGCTCGGCCATCGGCGGGTGCGTCGAGAAGAGCGCCGCGAGCCCACCGGACCGCAACGGGTTGGCGATCATCAGATGCGCCGAGCCGGCAAGTTGGCCGTCGGCCGGCAGCGGCAGCCGCTGCGCGCCGTACTGGATCTTCTCCAGCGCACTGGCCAGCGCCAGCGGATCCCGGGTCAGCCTCGCACCGGAGGCATCGGCCTGGAACTCCCGGTTCCGGCTGATCGCCAGCTGGATCACCGACGCGGCCAGCGGACCGAGAATCAGCATGAGCAGCAACGAAGCGGGATTCGGCCCGTCCTCATCATCCGACCCACCCAGCGGCAGGAAGATCGCCAGCTGGGCGACCATCGTGATGATGCCGGCCAGCGCGGCGGCAACACTGGAGATCAGAATGTCGCGGTTGTAGACGTGCGAAAGCTCATGCCCGATGACACCGCGAAGCTCCCGCCGATCCAGCAACCGGGTGATCCCGACGGTGACCGCGACGGCGGCGTGCTCCGGGTTGCGGCCGGTCGCGAAGGCGTTCGGCTGCAGGGCCGGGCTGACGTAAAGACGCGGCATCGGCTGCCCGGCCTCGGTCGCCAGCTCACGCACGATCTGGTACAGCGCGGGAAACTCGGCCTCGGAGACCGGGCGGGCCCGCATGGACCGCAGGGCGATCTTGTCGGAGAAGAAGTAACTGCCGGCATTGAGCGCCAGCGAGAGAACGACGGCAAAGACCAGCCCGCCGCTGCCGCCGAGCCAGTAACCGGCGGCGAGAATCATGGCGGTGAGCAAGCCCAGCAGAGCGGCCGTCTTGAGACCGTTGTGATGGCTGTGCACGATGTACTCCTTCAGCGATGGGGCCGCTCGGGCCCACGTCTGATGGAACATCGGGTAGGTGTGGATTCATCCAACGGTGGCTGTGAGTTCGCTGTTGGTGACTTCCTTGTCGTGCCTGGTTGCATGGTGCTGACCGTCGCTCCCGCCGAACGCAGGGTGGTTGCATTTTTCGTCTTGGTTGCGCTGGTTGCAGGGTGGGCTTGTCGCGCTGGGGTGCGGAGCCGGCCACGGCGTCACATCATCCGCCGGAGCACCTAGCAAGGCGCTCACAAACTCACACCGCTGCTTTCCACCAACCTGCAGCGCCCCACCAACTCCCAGGTGATCGGCAGTACCGCCACCGAGCAGAGCCGGCGCGACCTCGGCCGAGCGGCCCCACACGCAACGCCCAGCCACGCCCGCCGCGCCCCGCCGCCCAGCGCTCTACCTCACCTGGCCTGGCCAACCCGCACCCGCCACACCCCGTCTCGCCCGGCTGGATCTTGTCGCGCTAGGGCGCGGAGGAGTCTTTTGCATGGCTGGTGTGATGATCGATCGCCATCCCCCGGGCGGGCGACACGCTTCTGCCGCGCCGAAACGGCCGCGCCAAGCATTGCCGGAGGCCAGCCCACCGCCGAACCCACAGCACCGGCCCACATATTGAGCAGGACTCTCACATCACGGAACTCCTAACGGAACAAAGAGCATAAAAGTCACGAAGCGAGCAGTGGATTGTCGATCTTGTGGACTTAAGGTTCGCTCGACTTTCGCCATTTCTGGATCACGGTCCCCCGGTGATCCAGCCCGTTGCCGGGTTCGTCCGGTATGCGGAATGGTGGTAGTGGAGGTTGAGGGGTTCATTTCAGGAGGAAAGGGGCACGAGTAGTGGACCTTGTAACGGTGGGGTGCGGCTAAAACGTTCTAGCTCATCAAGATCTGCGGGAAAGCTGCCGCTGAGGCTGCGACGGCACTGAATGGTGAAAGTCGACCGCCCCTGCTTTCCAAGATCTGTGAGGCGGTCGGCTGCTGCCCCTCGGTGCGAGCGCCATATGGGTGATGTCAGACATCGTCGGCCACTGCGGGTGCCCGAGAGCTGGTTGCGGGCTGTCGTCGTTACCCCAAGAAGGACGCTCAGCTCAGCCGGCCCTTGAAGTGAATCTTGCATCGCGCCGGTCGACCCGAGGTCTCGAAATCCTCGGCGAGAACTTCGAGACGCTGCCCGACCTCCGCGGACGCCGAAAGTCAAGGCGCTTAAGGGCTCCGCCACATGGCGAAAGTCGAGAGGTTCGGAGCTCACACCACATCAACAAGAACGAAATCTTGCGCGTCGGCGGCGGTCGGCGCGCGGCCCACGTCACTCCGGCGGGCTATTGCCATCGCCCGATACACCAACCACGCAAAAGATTCGGAGAGCGAACCGCAGCGCGACAAGATCCAGCGGCACGCGGCACGCGGCACGCGGCACGCGGCACGCGGCACGCGGCACGCGGCACGCGGCACGCGGCACGCGGCACGCGGCACGCGGCACGCGGCACGCGGCAC